>NZ_JBSFSA010000039.1:0-64785 GCF_053589515.1 Streptomyces sp. NPDC003327
CGGCTGGCTACGAGGGTGGGGGCGGGTGTGGTGGCCGGGCTGCATCAGATTGATGCAGCATGTAGCTTTGGCAGATGAGCAGGGCACCCCCGGGCGGGGGTGCCCTGCTTCCTTCTGGCCCGTGGATATTCTCTGGAGTCAGGCTGTATCCCCGGACCATATGAGGGTGGTTACAGGCGGGGGAAGAACACTCGCGCGGCGAGCGGGTGGCGGTGGATCTGTCGCAGGTATTCGGCCTGGAAGGTTTCGCGGCTCGCGATTTCTGCGGCGCGGAGCTTTTCCACTCCCTTCTTCGTCTTGACGATTACTCCGTCGATGATGCTGATTCCGGCTCCGCCGAGGTCGGAGAAGAGGTTGGCCCGCAGGTGCAGGTAGACCTTCCCGGACTGCTCGGTGATGGTGATGGCGTACGCGAGATCGGCGAGCGGGTAGACGTGGGTGTCCCGGGTGCGGTCCGTTCCCCGGCGGTCCGTCAGGATCTCCGGGCGCAGGGCCCTGAGGTAGTGGGTGAGGGTGTTGCGGGTGTCGGGGCGGAAGGGGATGTTGATGTCGTCGGTGTCGAACTCCCGGACCGTGGGCCGCTGCCACATTCCGCTGTGGCCGGTGGTGCAGGCGCGGAGGATTTCGTCGTACGTCCTGCGCAGCTTGCGCTGGATGTAGGTGAGGTCGTCGTGCAGGGCGGGGGCGGTGAGGCTGGCCCATCCGTGGGGGAGCTCGAACTGCGCGGTCGCGGTCGCGGTGGCCGTGCTGAGCGCGGGGACGGGGAGGAGAACGCGCAGGGCGTCGGGGTCGACGACGTCGGCGCTCAGGAGCGAGCCGAGGACGGACGCTTCTTCCACGATGCGGCGGGCGCGGGTGGCGGAGAGCTGTCCGGCGCGGACGGTGTGGGCCGCGACGGTCGCCCGTTCGGCCTGGGTGCGGCCGACGAGGTGGGCATGGAAGCGCTTTTCTCCCTGGATGGATTCGCGGTCCAGGGTGTGAGGGTCGTAGCTCCACGACACGACGGGGGTCAGGTCGTAGGTGTGGCAGTGGTGGGCGAAGGCGTCGGCCATGACGCCGAGTCCCTGAACGAAGGCGGCGGAGTGGTCGTGGAGGCCGGGGCGCTGGGAGGCTCCGGCGGAGATGACCATCAGTTCGTACAGGGCGTGGGGGGCCTTCTTGTTGGTGAGGGCGTAGGCCTCGTCGGGGGAGAGGGAGATGTGCCCGAACACGTCGGTGCGGTCGTAGAGCTGGCCGACGGTGCGGAGCTGGCCGGTGCGGCTGATGTAGCCGGGGTAGCCCTTGGCGGGCAGGGAATCGAGCACGGGGACGGCCTTGCGGGCGTCTTCGATGTGCTGGGGCAGGAGAGTGTGAGCCACGAGGGCTTCCTTTCGTTGATCTAGCAGTGCGTCGGTGGGGTGTGCCGCCCCTTCCGACAGACACAACAATACTAGGTTTCCTGGTCTACGTCTATAGAAAACCCCAGCTCAGGACGGGTTTTCGGCGCCCTGGCGTCCCCTCACTTGCGGAACAGCCCGGCGGGGTGCGCAGCACCCCGCCCCCGTTCCGTGCCCTGCCCACACGGCCATCACGGGGCGCCACAGGGGAGGGGCCGCCCGATAGCCAGCCAGCACTAGGGCCGGGACAGACTGTCCAGGGTGGGCGTAGCCCAGCGCGTAGCGCCGCCGTAAGGCGCCCTTGACCGGCTGGCATGGCCCGTACACTCCACGGTCGGGCGGCCCCGCCTCACTTCTTCCCGGGCGCGCAGCGCACGGGCACCCTCGCGGAGTGCGCAGCACGCCGCCCCTCGCTGCGCACCGCCCGGCGCGCAGCGCCGGAGTCCCGCTCCGCAAAGGTCGGGCGCGCAGCGCACGGGCACGGCGGGCGCGCAGCGCCCCGCCCTCACTGCGCCCTGCCGGGCGCGCAGCGTCCGGCCCGCCCCTCCGCGTGGAGCGCAGCGGAACGCGGAGGACGGTGCGCAGCACCGGGCCTTCGCTGCGCACCGTCCGCCGCGCAGCGGTGGAGCCCCCACTCCCCCGTGCCGGGCGCGCAGCGCCGCTGCGCCAGGGAAGAACAGCGCCGTGGGGCGCGCCCGGCTCCCCCGGCCGCCCCCGGGGGGCGAGGAGCCGGGACGACCGGTGGCGTGCCCTGTGGTGCCGTCAGGGGCGGGCAGGGGCCCGTGGGCGTCGCCCGGCACACGCCGGGCCGTCAGGCTCCCGTCCCCGGAGAGGACTTGAGCCGTGCCCTGCTGCTCCCGCCTGCCGGGCCGGGCGGGGAGAACGGGTGCGTGGGGGTGGGACGGTGGGGCGCTGCCCGGGACGGGTCCGGCCGATGGCGCCGGCCCCGGGCCCGGTGCTGCGCCCCACGGTCCGCGCGCACCCGTCCGCCGCGGGCTGCCCTCTGCGGCGGCGGCTCGACCTTGCCCTGGCCCTGCTCCCCGACAGGCGCCCGCACCGTGCCCGGGGCGCGCCCATTTGGTGCATCCCGTACGGCCTGGTCAGACCGGGCGAGACGTCCAGAGAGGGGATTAATTCAAGTTCACGGTAACGGCCTTGCGGCCGTTCCGTTTCGCGGATAATAGGTGCTGTTCATGCGCGGGGTTGCGATTCAATACAAAGAGGAGACCAGTGGAAAAGGTTGCGTTCTTCGGTCCACCTGCGAGCGGGAAAACAACGCTCGCGGGAAAACTTTCCGCACACATGGGAGTCGCGCACACCGACCTTGACGAGATTCTTTTTACCGACGCGGGGGCGCTCCCTCTGGCCGAGTTCCGTGCAGCGGCGGCGGAGATCACGGACCGGGAGTCATGGGTGGTCGAGGGGAACTTCTCGAAACTCGCGGACGTGGTGTGGCACCGGGCCGATGTGCTGGTGTGGCTCGACCTGCCTCTGCGGCTGGTCGTGTGGCGGATCACGGTCCGCAGCCTGCGGCAGCTCGCCGGGCTCGACACGAGCGCGCAGGCCCGGCGGCTGACCTGGAGCCGCGCCTTCTTCGGCCGGCGGTCCCTGCTGCGCACCGCCGTACGCAAGTACCGGCACAACCGGCCGCGTTACGTCCGGCAGGTCGCCGAGACGGCCGCCCTGGGCGTGCGGGTCGTCCGGCTGCGCAGCGGCCGGGAAGCGGACGCGTGGCTGACGGAGCGGCTCGGTCGGCGGTGAGCCGGTGGTGTCCCCTCCGGCTGGTACAGTATGCTGTAATGTTGAAAGGGTCGCCACTGGGGTCCGGATACGGACGAAGCCGGCGGAGGGCCGCCCGAGGGCGACCCGGCACACCGCCGGCTTCTCACTACCAGATCCCGAAGGACCCTGCCGCTCACCCTACCTGCACCTCCCTCAGGAGACGACAGTGATTCCCCAGGGCCGCCCCGCCGTCAACGAGTCCGACATCGCCCAGCTCGCCGGCGTCTCGCTCAGCACCTGGCGCCGTCACCACGCCGACGACTTCCGCGCACACGTCCCCGACCTTCTCCCCCACAGCCGCAACCGGCTCTACGACCGCGCACAGGTCGAGGCGTATCTGGCCGGCAAGCCGGTGCCCGCCCTGCCGGAGGATGAGCACCCCGACGACCTCCTGTCCGCCGGCGAGGCCGCCGAGATCCTGGGCATCAGCACCGGCACCGTCCGCGCCTACACCACCAGCGGCCACTTCTCCCCAGGCGTGACCGTCCACGGCTCCCGCCTGTGGCCACGCCGCGAAGTCCTGGAACGCCGGGACAACGCCCCCGGCCGCGGCGCGGGCGGCGGCCGCCGCGCCGGCGAACCCCAGGGCCCCCGCAAAGCCCACGCCTACGCAGGCGACCCCCGCCTCGACATCGCACGAACGGCCCTCGCCGCGGCCGGCGGCGCGCCCAAGGGACGCGTAGCCGCCGAACTCGCCGCCCTCCACGGCTCCACCCCCCGCACCTGGGAACGCCTCCTCACCACAGCCGCCACCCACCCCGAGAACGACGCGCCCGAAAGCCAGGACCTGGGTCTCGCCGGATGAACGGTGCCGTTCTAATGAGCAGTGGGCATGGATCGAGCCGTTGTTGCGCAAGGTGATCCGAAAGAAGCGGCCTACCTGCCTAGCCGCTCTTCTAGACGGTGCATGTGGTCAAGCCTGACTAACCGCCCCCGCGCACCCGGCGAAGGGCTCCGGGGAGACATCCCGGAGGCTGGCCTTCGCCCTGTACACGCGCGCGAGACGTCGTCATGGGCGGTCCGCCGTGCCAGACTTCTTCGTCACGAACTACGGCACTGTCGCCACCGACGCCTCCGCCGATCTCGTCAAGCACGGCAAGAAGATCAAGAACATCCCAACCGACTTACTCCGGGACTTCCCCTCCCACAGCGGTGCCCGTACTGCCTAGTTTCTGGGGCGCCGCGCTACCGCATGGAGAAGAAGATGCCGCCCATCTTCAACCTCAACGCCGACCTGCTCTACTTCGAGTTGCGCAACGTCGACAAGGTCAGGGGAGCGGCGTCCGTGGGCGGGACGCCCCTTTAGTCCTCATCTGCATGCACTGGCCCTATGCGGCTGACCTGGCATTTCTTCCCCTATAGAGCTGAATCTTCGAGCAGAGATCCGAGGGCCCCCAGGCGAGAGAGCCCAGGTGAGTGCGCCTTCTCGGCGGTCGAGAGGGCTACACACTTAGACCGGGTTGTCAGGGCCCTCTGCGTATGCTCGGACGGCGAGTTGATCGCACGCAGACGGAGAGCCCCGCTGCGGCACCGAAGCTTTCCAGGGCGTGGTGCTGCAGGGGGCTCACCGGGGGTGGTGCGGCCGGTTCGTGTCCCTTCCCAGAACGCGAATCAAGGAGGTCAGAAATGACCACACCCAGAGACGACGGTACATCGTCCTCAAGCAGTCCGACTGCCCCCGTCGGCGGACGGCAGGGTGAAGACCCTGGCGCTCTGCTGACGGCGCACGCCGCTCTCGTCCTCGTCGCGGCGGGCTTCATCGCTCTGATCACGGGCGGCCTGGCGTACCTGAGCACGGGCAACGCGGCCGGGGCCGCCCTGACCGGCCTGGTGACGGCAGGAGCAGGCGCTGTCGGGCTGCACCGGCTCGTCGGGCACTGACGAGCCCCACCAGGAGGCCCCGGACCCAGAGCATCAAGGGTCCGGGGCCTCCTCGTACGCGGTGAGCCGCTCCACGGGCCGGCGCGGTCCCAGGTGGCATGGCCGTGCCCCTCGACAGGGTGGGCGAGGGGCACGGCAGGCGCGGCGTCATGGAGTGCGATTTGACCAGTCGACTCCCGCCGCGTGTTCACCGTAGGGCCGCGCGGGCGGCCGTCAGAACCGGGGGGCCTGGCGGTGCGTGCCCGCGCCATGAGCGGCAGGCCAGGCCTGGCCGCGCTTCCGGGTGTTCGTTCCGAACACGTGGCCGGGGTGGGCGGTACGGGCGCCAGGGTGTCGCTGTGGTCAGCCCCGGGCGGGCTCTGCGATCTCGCCCCACTCGGGGTCGAAGCCCCAGCCGATGTCGCGGCGCGGGTGGTCGACGGTGCCCCAGCCGGTGTCCTGCCGGTAGCCCCATCCGCTGTCGTGGCTCATGATCCTCCCCTTGGTGCCGGGCGCGGTGCTGCGCCGATGGGGTGACCGTATGCGCAGGTGGCGTGGGTGACTAGCCTCCATAAATCGAACAGAGGTACGTTTCTGGTGTGGCAGACGAGAAAGACCTGGAAGACCCGTACGGCTTCCCCAGCGACCTGAAGGACCTCCAGGCGCGGCTGCACCGTGCCCGCGCCGATTACGCGGCCCTCGTGCGGACGCTGCCGTGGTCGGTGGAGCCGCTGCCCGGCTGGCCCGGCACCGCGCGGCCCCACTCCGACGAGGTGACCGGCGGCCGTGAGCCCTCCCCCGGCTACACCCCGCAGCAGGCGGCCGAGGAGGCGCGGCTGCGGGCCCTGGTGACGGACCTGTCGGTCGAGGTGTCCACGCACCCGTACTGGTCCGGCCGCTCGGGCCCGGAGCTGGTGACGGCGCGCATGGCCCTGAAGCACCACACCGACGCCCTGACGGCGGCTGCCGCTGCGGGCGACGTCGCTGCGGCGGCGTAGCGGCGCGAAGGGGGGCTGTGGTGGAGATGCCGACAGCCGAGCGGCTGGAGAAGCAGAGGACCCTGCTGGAGTGGCTGCGCTACCAGGTCACGGTGACGGAGCGGGCGGTGCGGGAGCTGGAACGGCAGGAGGCGGAGGAGCGGCGCCGCCTGGAGGTCGCGCGCCGCGAGACGCGGTGGGTGATCTCCGAGCCCCGGGCAGCCGAGGGGCACCCGGTCCTGCACCGGGGATCGTGCGAGCTGCGCGCGCACTACGGGATCGGTGACCTGCTGGACCGCGAGGGCGTGATCGCGGCGGCCGAGCGGTACCCCGACCTCGAGCTGTGCCAGGTGTGCGCACCGTGGGGCAGCCTCGGCATCCCGAAGCCGCCGGCCACCCCCGACCGGGGGTGCGCCGACGTCGAGGGCGACGGCTTCCCCTGATCCGGGGCCCGGGGCGCGGCTCCGGCGTTGGTCAGGCGCCCGCAGCCGCCATCTCGCGGGGCGGGTAGATCATCACGCCGCCCACGGTCGCCACGCACCGCGTCCCGGGCGGCAGGCTGCTGACGAGCTGGACCGTCAGGTCCTGGCCGGTCGCCGCGATCCGGTTCAGGTGGTCGTGCCCGTAGAGGATGACGCCGTCCATGACGGAGGCGCCGGTCGTGCAGATCACCGGGTCGGCCAGGAAGTGGCCTCCGTCTGCGGTGCCCACCCGCACCTCAGCGGCGTTGACCTCCGCCTCCGTGTGCTCCTCCGTGGTCTGGCAGCGGGGACACACGACCAGGACCAGCTGACCGCCCGCACACCGGCCGCTCCAGTTCTCCGCAGCCTTCGACGTCAGATCACGCGGCGCCCACACCCCGCACCGCCCGCACCGCAGCCGCCGCTGCTCCCGCTTCTTCTTTCCCATGCCATGCCCAACCCGCCACCCGGGATGCGGGGCACGGCCGTGTGGCGGTCCCCCTCAGGCGGACTTCTTCCGCCGGGGAGCCGCCTTCTTCGCCGGGGTGGTCTTCTTGGCCGTGGTCTTCTTCGCCGCGGCCTTCTTCGGCTTCGGCATCTCGTGAACCGTCGCCTCACCCCCGGCGGGCGTCTCGCCGCGGCCCTCACGCGCCTTGGCGACGGAGGCCTCCAGCGCGGCCATCAGGTCGACGACCGGCGCCGCCTTCTCCTCGCCCTCGACGCTCCGCGGCTCGCGGTGCTCCGCCTTGGCCTCGATGACCTCGTGCAGGGCCTCGGTGTAGCGGTCGGTGAGCGTCTCGCCCAGGTCCGCCAGGTGCTCCACCGTCATGCTGTCCAGCAGGGCCAGCGCGCGCTCGATCTCCTCCTCGGACAGGTCGGTTTCGGGCGGGGCGAGCTCGGCCGGGGAGCGGATCTCATCACCCCAGTGCAGGCCCTGGATCAGCAGGGCGTCGCCGTGCGGGCGCAGCAGGCCCAGGCGCTCGCGGCCGCGCAGCGCGAACTTGGCGACGGCCACCTTCTCGGTGCGGTCGAGGGCTTTACGCAGGAGGACGTACGGCTTCGCTGCGACGTCGCCTTTCGCGCGGACGTGGTAGTCGCCGGCGCCGTACTGGACCCAGTCGACCTCGGAGCGGTCGACGAACGCGACGATCTCGATGGCCCGCGCTGTGGGCAGCGGCATCCCGGCGAGGTCTTCGTCGGTGATCGGCACGAGGTGGTCTTTGCTGATCTCGTAGGCGCGGCCGATGTCGTCCTCGGTCAGCTCCTGGCCGTCGACCTCGCACGTCTTGCGGTACCGGATCCGGCCGCCGTCCTCAGTGTGGATCTGCCGCAGCGACACACTGTGCGACTCGGTCGCGGGCTCCAGCGTGACAGGCACCGTGACCAGGCCAAACGAGATGGCACCGTTCCACATGGGCCGGGGCATCGTGCTCCTCCAGACACCCCCCAGGGGTCCTGGCCCCAGGCTATGCAGACGCCTCCCGAGATCGCACCACCCGGCAGCCGGACGGGGAGGGGAGGTGGTCGCCGCCGGGATTCGAACCCGGGTTTCCGATTCCGGGCGAACCGGAGACCGGTGTCCTTGGCCGCTAGACGACGGGGACCACGGCCGCATCCTATGCGGGCATGATCACCACCCGGCAGCCGGACGGGGTGGTCAGCGGCCGGCGACGCGCACCCGCAGCTCGTACCGCGCCCCGGTGCTGATCGCGTCAGCCTGCTCGGCCAGGTCCCGGGACGTGAAACCGAGGAGCGCGCGATCGGCGGCCGCGCGCAGCAGCGGGAGGATCTCGGCGGCCGGCCGCCCGCGGTGGGTGGCCGCGAGGTCCGCGTACGCCTGCTGGTACGAGCCGACACCGGGGCGGGTGCTGTCGGCGAGGAGCCGGTGCACGTCGGCGGCGGGGATGGAGAGGGTGCCCATGGCGGTCTCCCGCACGGTGGTGGCCCGGCCGGTCCGGGCCCTCGACTCGACAGTAAGAGCCGGGTCTGACACCCCAGCCCGGACCAGGGGCCAGCCGTCCTACCAACAATCCCGGGAGCACCCCCCGGCATTCGACCCCCTAGGGCCAAATCGGTACCAGCCACCGGCTCTCCACCCCGGCGATACGCCGCACCAGAGGGCATGCCACGCAAAGGGTTTCTCAAGTACTGGAACGGCGTATCACGGAGGTTTTGCAGGTTTCCAGGGTATTCCTGGCATTCTGCCCGGCGGCTGTGCACGGAAGGGATGGAGGGCAGGACAGGCCGCCACCGGCAAGACATCTAGGACATTCGTTACAAACCAAGCACCGCAAAGCGGTGCGCTTCACCGCATTTACGGACCACATCGCTTTCTGACTCCTGAATGGGTAGTCGTGCAGGGACCCGGAATCTCGTGTATACGGGTCTTGGGCCCGCTTCCCTTCTTCAAAGGAAAGTTGGGCCTTCGTGCTGTCGAGGGCCGGGCTTCTCCCGCGAAGAGGTGGAAGCCGGGCCCGGAGCGGGTCCGGTCAGCAGGGGCCCGCCTCGAAGATCTCCAGTCCTGGCGGCGGGCCCCCGGACCCACAAGGGGGGCCATCTTGAACGTATCCCTCGCGGCTGCGGGACACCTCGCCGTGACGCTCGACCTCTACACCGCGCTCGTCGTGGGACTGGCGCTCACCGTCGCGGTAGCCGTCTACCGCAAGACGGCTCCGGCGCCGGCCGCCGTGCACCCGACCTCTCCCGGCGAGCGACTGGCGTGGGCCGTCGGCGCGGCGGCCAGCATCATCGTGATCGGCGCTTTCCTCGGCGAGGGACTCCGCGGCGTCGAGCGCATCGAGGAGCCCGGCACCGTGAAGCCCACGTCCACCGCCGCGCGGGCGGCGGGCCAGCACCCCGGCGGCCAGGAGGACCCTTCCTCCATGAGCACCACGCGCCGCCCCCCGGGCACCGGCCCGATCACGAACACCAGGACCACGACGACGTCCCCGCGGCCCCTCC
Organism: Streptomyces sp. NPDC003327; assembly: GCF_053589515.1. Classification (NCBI taxonomy): domain Bacteria; kingdom Bacillati; phylum Actinomycetota; class Actinomycetes; order Kitasatosporales; family Streptomycetaceae; genus Streptomyces; species Streptomyces sp. NPDC003327. The sequence continues at coordinate 9,418 of NZ_JBSFSA010000039.1, forward strand.
CCGCCGAGCGGACGGAGACGGCCGAGATTCAGGACCAGGAGCAGCCCACGCGGATGACGCACGGGCGCCGCCTCCTCGGCGGCCCCGGCACGAGCGCATGACCTCATGAGGCGCCGTCCCGGCCGCCGGGGGCCTGCCCCTTGCGCGCGCCGGGACCGCCCGCTCTCCGCGCCCACGCACACAGGGCTGATGACATCGCCCCGCTCGGCCAGCCCCGGGCAGAGAAGCGGCGACGGACGCCCACGATGGCGGGCCACCAGTTCCACGCACGCCCCACGGTACGAGCCGATCCCCGGACGGGAGCTCTCGGCGAGCAGCCGGTGGCGGGGATCGCGATGCCGCCCACGGCAGCCTCCGCACGCGGGCGGCCCGGCCGCTCCGGGCCCTCAGCTCGGCGGCAAGAGCCGGGTCTGACCCCCGGCGCCCCAGCCGGAGCAGCTCCCCGTGCCGCCCTGAGGAGCCACACCAGAGGCGCCGACGGGGAGTGTGGCTCGATCAGGACTGTCGGATTCACCGAGGAAGCCGCTTTCTGGTCATGATCAATCTCATTGGCGACCGATTTCGGCCACACAATGATCGTGAACATTTCAGATTGTGATCACCGGGTGGCCATATCAGGCCGCATGGTCGCTGTGTGGCTTTTTTGCCGGAAGTGGCGAAGTTTTCTGCTGGGCTTGAAACGAAAGCCAGTACGGGCAACAGAAAGTTACAGAAAGCGCTCGCCTGCGGCATATGGGTGAATTCGCGATCTAGCACGGAGTGTCGGTAGCGTCACCCACAGGTGCGTGCGAGGCCCCGCAACGGCGTCCTGAGAAAACTCTGCTCGGAGCCCCGCACGCTGCAACCAACCGACACAAAGGAGTGTCCTAATGGGACGCGGTACCCCTCGGCGTCGCCGGGCTAAACCACCTTCCGGCCGTCTCGCCTCCAGCGAGATTAGTTCCCGGCGTCAAAAGTTTCGTTACGTGAACCGGTTTGGCAAGCACGCACTTTTCGCGTTCCTCGCCCTGCCGGTCATCGGCTACGTGCTGATTCACGCCCCGCAGATCCAGGTCACGGTCTCCCCGGGAGCCGCCTACGCCTTCAGCGGCGCTCTGTCGAGTGCCGCGGTGGGCATGTACGGCATGCGCCGTCACCGGCGCTGATGCCCCGCGGTGGTGAGGGGCGCCGAGCTCGCCCCTCACCACCGCTTGCCCCGGGCAACCACGCGGCCGGGCTTCACGTGGACGCCACGGCCCTGTGACGAAACCCGGGGGAACGCGGCCGCTTCGGCGGCACCAAACCCCATCGGAACCCTTTTCGTGACTGGAAACAGCAGTGAGTGACGCATGTGAGTGGTGTGGCTCCCGCCTCGGCCCCTCCACCGGCAAGGGACGTCCCCGCAAGTACTGCGACAACGGCAAGTGCCGGCAGATGGCGCACCGCGCCCGCCGGGGGAACGCGCCCGCGGCCGGCCTGGCCGCAGCCGGGTCCACGGGCGCCCCGGCGCCCGGGGCGAGCGCGGGTGAGGAAGTGCTCGCCGAAATCCTCAAGGACCTCCAGGAAGGAGCGCGCGAGCTGCTGCGGATCCTGCCCGCCTGCGACGGCGAGGAGCCGCTCAAGCGGATCGCGCAGATGCAGGAGCAGCTGGAGGGCCTCACCGCGGCCGCCGTGGGCAGAGCCCGCCAGCGGCGGGTCACCTGGGCACGGATCAGCCCGCTCCTCGGCTTCAGCGAAGAAACCACCCGGCACCGGTACACCGAGCGCTACATCCTGCGGCGGGTGGCACGGTTCGCCCGCTCCAGCCAGCTCCCCGGCACGCTGACCGGACTGTTCGCCTCCCCCTCCGCCACCGCGTCGGTCGACGGGTCGGCACCCCCAGGCTCCCCCGAGCCCGCCAGCACCGCGGCAACGGGCGACGACATCGCGGAGCCCCCGCAGGGCGAGTCCAGCGGCGCCGCCTACAACCGCCTGGCCCCGATCCTGTCCATGCTCGTCCGCACCTCCAAGCTCTCCCAGAAGGAGGTGAGCATGAAAATCGGCTGCTCGGCCTCCTACCTCTCCAGAATCCTCAGCGGCGAACGCGTGCCCACCTGGGCCCTGACGAAGAAGTTCGCCCGGGTCTGCGGCGCGGACCCGGCCATTCTGCGCCGCGTGTGGGAATCCCAGAAGCTCAGCGAGAAGAGCCGCAACGCCACCGTGGCCGACTACGGGGAGACACCCATGCCCGCCGCCACCCGGCTGCGCACCGCCGTGGAGACGCTCCACCTCAAGGCCGGCCGCCCCGCCCCCCAGGACCTCGCCGTCGCCAGCCGGTGGGCCCTGGGCATCACCGAGGTCGCGTCAGTACTCGAAGGCGAGGTACTCCCCGACCAGAACGTGCTCACCGTCTTCGTCAGAATCCTCGGCGGCGACATCGGCTACTTCAGCACCCTCCTCGCCGAGGCCCGCCGCGAGGCCGGCACCGACGACGGTATGACCAGCGCCCCCGCAGCCGCCCGCACCCGCCCTGCCGAGGCGTGGCAACCGCCCAGTGGCGCTGCCGACGAAGCGCTCCCCGTCAGCAGCGTCGACCGGGTACTGAAGACGTTCAGCGAAGTGTTCACCGAGCAGGACACCGTCCAGGACGGCCGCGCCCGGATCCTGCGGAAGATCGCCGAGAAGAAGCAGGACGACGAACTCGAACCCGCCGCCCTTCTGGTCCACAAAATCAGCGGCATGCGCACACGCGCCGCCGAACTCGCCCGCCGCGCCCCCCGAACAACCTGGGCCTGAGTCGAGCCGTTCAGCCGGGCCAAGAGCCCGGAACGAACCAGGACCAGGCCAGGAACAGGGCCCCGCTGACGACACGCGGCCGCCGCCCCCTCGGCGGCGGCCCCAGCGAGGCGCCGTCCCGGGCGCCCTGAGGGTCTGTTCCCCTGGCGCGCGCCGGGACCGCCCGCCTTCTACCCCGCGCACGCGAGGCTGGGCCCATCGGTTCGTGATGCCGCGGAGGTCCCTTCCTAGGTCATGGCGGTTTCTTCAACCCAGCGCAGGACGTCGCGCGTGCGCCGCTCATCGCCGGACGCTTCCAGCAGCCCGGCGACAAGGGGAGCGAGCTCGGTCGCGCCCTCCGGGTCTTCGCGTGCGAGGGTCCGCCAGGCGGCGTGTGCATTGCGTACCGCGCTGACGGTGTCCTGTACGGGCTGGGCGTCGGCCTCGCGGCGGCGCTGGGCGGTGTGGACGAGAAGCTCCACGGTCTCGTACCAGTCGGCCCGGTGGTGGAGGATCAGGGAGGCCCGCAGGGTCAGCATGTTCACGGCGTGCGGGTGGAGCGGCCCGTAGTCGGCGGTCAGTGTTTCTTCGAGCTTGGCCGCGAGGGCGACGGCTTCGGTGAGGTTCCCGGCGTTCGCTGCGGTCTGGAGGTCGTCGTAGAGGGGTTGGTACGCGGCCGGTAGAGGTGCTGTCCAGTCGTGCGCGGTTTGCGCCGCTGCGGGTGCTGGCGCGGCCGCGGGGGGCCTGGGAGCGGGGACCGGCACGGCTGCGGGTGCCGGTGGGGCTGGGTGGGGGGTGTGCAGGGTGAGGACGTTGCCGCTGGTGTCCATGATCATGGGCCAGGTGGTGCCGTCGGCTTCCTTGGCCAGGAAGCGGACGGGCCGACCGTGGAGCGCGGCTTTGACGTAGATCTCCCCCAGTGCGGCCCGGCGGGACTCTTCGGGGTCGGGGGTGGCTCCGGGTACGGGTTCCCCGTCGATGTAGGCGCCGGTGGTGGTCAAGGTGATGGTGTAGATCGGCTCGGCGGGGACCTGGTCTGGATTCACGATTGCTCGGCTCCCTTTATCCACCCTTGGGGAAATAGGGCGGTGCCCATCCCAGGTATGTGGATCCCCACTTCGTTTCGATGTCCGTCGCCGGGACAACGTCAATGTATCCGGGGCGGACGATGTCGTTGCTGGCAATTTTTCCGTTGCCCAGGTAGATAGCGACGTGTCCGGCCCGGTTCCCGGTTTCCCAGTACATGAGTGCCCCAGGCGGCGGGTTCCTGTCCTTGTCGTGCTTCATGTCCGGCGGCATTTCATGGTAGTGGTCGACGGCGTACGGGACGCCGGAGTATGACCAACCGTAAGTTCTCGCGACGAATGCAAGGCAGAGCCGGTACCAGTCTTTTCCGCCGGTTTCTGCTTCGTTCTGCGCCCACTTAATGGCGTCGGCGGTGGAGCGGGGGTTCGTGACGTTGGGGGGCCATCCGGCCGCCCCGTCATGGAAGGGCTCTCCGGGCTTTCCGGGCTTCCCTCCGCCTCCGGTGTAACACTCCTGGGGGCCGGACGGGCCGGGGGCCGCAGTGGCGCCTCCCCCGGGCAGCGCCGGGCCGGTCTGCGCCGGGCGCAGCAGGTCGATGCCTGCTTGCGCGGCGATCTCCCGTGCCGAGCTCTCCTGCCCGGCGTAGAGCCGCTCGTACTCCTCGGCGGGGCGTTGGACGGTGGCGGCGGCCTTCCACAGGGGCATGGACTCCCACCCGCGGATGTCTGCTAGTCCGCGGGGGCTTCCGGAGTCGGCTCCGAAGAAGAACATTTTTGAGGAGTAGCGGGGATTGAGAATCTGTTCTCTCGTTCCCCATCCCTGTGAGGGCCGCTGCTGGAACAGGCCGAGTGAATCGCGGTCGCCGTAGTCGATGTTCAGGAGGGTGGATTCCTGAAGGGCTGTCATCAGGCCGATGAGGGTCGCCTGCCCCGACATGCCGCCTTTCTCGGCAACGTCGTCGATTACCTTCGCGTTCTCGATCTGCTTCTTCCGGAGGTCGCCGTCCGGGGTTTGCCCGGTTCCCCCACCGTCGCCGGGGCCGCCGGGTAGTTCCGCGCCGGGCTGTCCGCGGTCTCCGCAGGAGTCGCCGTTGGCCTGCGCGGACGAGCCGCCTCCGAGGATGGCGACCAGCATGAGGAAGCACACGAACACGGCGGCCGCGGGTACGGCAAGCTTGATGGTCGCCCCGGTGCCGGCGGCGCTTGCCGCGGCCCGGAGGGCGTCCCTCCCCTCCACGCTGCTACACCCCCAGGATCCGGTTGACCCGCCAACCGGTGCCGTCGGTGATCAGCTCGGTCTGGAGCGTGGTGGTCTCGGAGTAGGTGGTGTAGCCGACGATGTCGACCTTCGCCGTGACGGTCCTCCAGACCCGCAGGGGGGTGTCCCCGGGAAGGCGGGTGTCGGCGGGCTTGACGGTGACGGTCGAGACGGTGGCGACGCCCCCACGGCTGACGAGGCGCCCGAAGGCGGGGTCGTCGTGACCGGCGAGATTACGCACCAGGGCCGCACTCGCCCACGGCGCTGCACGGCGCACGGCGGCCGTGTGGTCCTCGTCCACCGGCGGGTTGCGGGTCAGGTAGTGCCGGACGAACTCGGCGGCGACCGTGTCCGGGTCGGACAGGTCCGCCGGCGGTGTAGCGGACGGAGTCGGGGGTGTGATCGATGGCGAGCCGGCCGGTTTGTTGTCCGTGCCGGAGGGGGTCGCGCTCGCGGTGGCCGTGGCGGCGATTTTGCTCGCCGCGTCGTCGCGACCGGTAATCCAGCCGGGCCCGTAGCGCCCCAGGACGCCGATGGCGAGCAGGGCGACGACGAGGAGCAGAGCGGCGCGGGAGCTGATCGGCTCCCGGCGCCGTTCCTGTTCGATCCACTGAGCGGTACGGGCCCGCTCGTCCTTGCGGGAGGCGCGCCGAGTCCGGCGGCGGCGCCGGCCGCGCTGGTCTTCGACGTCCTCGGGGTATTCGTACTGGGACCGCAGCAACTCGCGGAACTGCTGCGGGGTCCGCTCCTCTTCTTCTTTGGCCACGGCGCTCTAGCCCTCTCGCTGCGCAGGGACGTCAGCCCGGCGAGTGCCGCCGCTCGTACGGCGGGGTGCGGGCCGGGACGGCGTGGGGCGCCGGGCCGGAGCCGTACGGCGCACGGGCGGCGGTGGCTGCGTGGCGCGCTGCTGGCCGCGCGGGCCGGCCGGAGCTGGTGGTGTGGGAGTCGGAGGCGTGCTGGTGCGGGGTACGCGGGCTTCGATCGCCCGGGGGCCGGGGGCGTCCGGCGCTGGCGCCTGCCGGAACGACACTGCCGAGACGGTCGTGGAGACGGCCGCTGCGGTCGCGTTTTCCGGGGTTGCTTCGTCGGACGATGCGGCTTTGGCGGTGCGAGCAGCCATCCGCAGCGGAAGGGGGCCGGGGCCCCGCACCGGCGTCGGGGTCTTACTGGGCCGGTCGTAGGGGATGGAGGACGGTGATCCGCCCTGGGCGATCTCTTTGGCGGCACGTCCGATGTGGTCGCTGTCCGTCGCACCGGAGGGAACCGGCGTGGGACGGCGGTAGGGCGCCCGCCTGGCAGTAGCGCCTGCCGTCCCGCCGCCGGGACCTGTGCCGGGGCCGTCGTCTCCGCCGCCACCACCCCCGCGGCCGCCGCCATCGCCGCCGGCGGATCCGCTTCCGCGGCTGGGGGCGGCCTTCTTGGTCTGGGTGGAGCTGCTCCCGCGGCTCATGGCTCGGGTGAGGCTGCGCGTGGTCAGCATGCCGAGCACCGCGCCGAACGGGGAGGACGCGCCGCCGGCGCTCACGCCCAGGATGCTTTCAAGGATCTTGTTGAACTTGATGGCCATGATGGCGGCGGCGATCGACAGGCCGACGGACGGAGCCCACCCGTAGACGCCGAACATCCGCGTGATGGCGACCTGGACGACCAGAACACTGCCGAGCGTCAGTGTGGAGATGAAGGATTGCAAGGTGAGACCGATGAGCTGATCGAACCAGCGCAGGCCCCATTGGCGAGTTCTGCCGGGGATCACCCACAGGCACGCGAAGAGGGTGCCGGCGATCAGGAGCATGAGAGCCCCGATCAGGGAGGCGAGGGAGGTGAACGCGAGCCGGATCACCAGAACTGCGAAGAGCAGCAGGACCGCCAGGGCAGGCACGGTGATCGCGATCCGTCCCAGGGGATTGTGCCCCTGGTGCCACCTCTTGGATGCGCGGCCGATGTCTTCGTCGCCGGCGTTGTCCTCCAGCCATTCCTTGCGGTCTTCTCGCGAATCGCCCAGGTCAAGTACCTGTTTGCCGATTTTCTCGCAGACTTCGAACGACCCGAACTCAGCCAGGCACCATGGGGCGGCGACGTAGGAGCGCCAGATGGCGTCACTGCTTTTGCGGATCATGTCGTCCCGGCCGGTGCCGGTGTAGGTGGGCTCGTGCCCGAGCTTGAACGGGTACTCCTGATTGCCCTGCGAGATGCCGCCGGCCGTCGCTTGCAGGGCAACGCTCGCGCCTACCTGCCGGGTGGTGTCCACTCCGTCCACCCACACTTGCGGGGTGGTCAGCAGTGAGATGGAGACCACTCCGGAGACGGCCACCCATGCGAGTTGAGACAGACCGCCGCCGCCTCCGCTTTCGCGCTGCTTCGCGAAGGCCACCAGCGCGCCGACGGCGAGTGCGGCTGGCAGGAGCGTGGTGGACAGCCCCTTGGCGGTGCCGCCGATCATGCCAGCGAGCGCGTTCTGCAGCTCGGGCAGGGAGGTGAGCTGGAAGATCCACTGGACGATCACGATGACGCCGATTCCGATGACCGTGATCAGGGCCATGCAGACGTCCGCGATCGTCTCCAGAATGGGATCCATGACGTCGTAGACCCCGTAGTTGGTGTCCAGCAGCCACACGCTCGAGCTGCCGTACTCCTCGTAGAGGGTCCCTTGCCCGTCAGGGATGTTGGTCTCGGGGGAAGGCAGAAGATCGCCGATGCCGACTGGGTCGATCGCTTCGGCATGGGCGTGCCCGGCGGCCACCACAACGGTCGTCAGGGCGAGCATGGCCGGGATGGCCAGGGTCCGCAGGCGCGGCAGGCGCGGCAGGCGCACGGTCATCTTTCTACCCCCAGGCGAGTGCGTCGCGGATCGGGTCGCCGTGTGCCATGTCGCTGTCCTGTACGTCCTCGCGCTGGTCAACGCGCCATGTGCCGCTTTCCTGGACGACGCGCAGGGCCTTGCGGGCGGTGCTGGTCTCGCTGGGCCACGTCACGGTGTAGGTGAGCATCACGCCGTACCCGGCGGGGTGATCCGCGGTGGCCGGGACCTGGATGGGCTCGCCGGCCGGGGTGACCGGGCCGGTGGATGCGCGCTCCGGTCCGGTGCTGGTCGGCTTGGGGAGCGGCTTCATGGTGGAGCCGTCCGCGTAGGTGGGCGGGTCGGACGTCGCGGTGGGGGATGCCGATGCGGTCGCGGTGGCCGTGGGGGTGGGGCGGGTGTGGCGGGCGGCGCATTCCTCGACCGTGCCGCGGCGCAGTCGGGTTGTGCTCAGCTCGCACGCCCGGCGCCAGTCCCGGGCGAGGGCGGCGCTCTGGTAGTCGCGGGCGACGGCGAGTGCGGCGGCGGCCGGGTCGTCCTGCTTCGCGTCGTCGGCGCTCTCGCCGCAGCCGGTGAGGGCGAGGCCGGCGGCGAGCAGTAAGGCGGGGGCGGTGTGGCGGCGCTTCATGCGGTGGCCTCCTCAGGCTGCGGGGCGGACGCGGGGTCGTCGTCGAGCGGGTCGGCCCGGGGGGTGGTGTCCAGCAGTTCCATGAGCTCCACGGTCGGGATGTCCCATTGGGCGGTCGCGGAGTTGAACCGGCGGTCGCGGATGATCGCGTGCCCGTGGCGGACCTCTCCGTCAGGGTTGAGACCGATGGACTGGATCAGGTCCCGGGTGTGCCGGCCCGCGGGGAGGTTGAGCATTTCGGCGAGTGCGTCCTGCTGGACGGAGTTGGTGAGCTGGAAGCCCACCACCGTGGTGAGCTGCTCGACGACGCCGACGAGAGCCGAGAGGGACTGCGGGTCCTGGGTGTCCAGGACGAGGGCCGTGGACAACGCCCGGCCCACTCGGGCGATGTACTCCAGGAAGGCGGCGCCTTCCTTGGTCGCGGTCAGCACGTGGACTTCCGGTACGGCGACCACCTTGCGCAGGCCTCGCAGGTCCTTGCGGCCGGCGGTGGTGATGCCGTACGCCAGCATCGAGTGCATGAGCGCCACCGACATGCGCTGCAGCACGTTCCAGTCCTCGCGGTCGTCCGCGGTGCCGGGCAGGGACAGCCCGGGAATCTGCACCACCCAGATGCCCGGTTCGGGGGTCAGGGGCGGGGCGCTTTCGGCTGGGCGGCCCATGAACGGGGCGCCGATCGCGGTCTGGCTCAGCTCGTAGAGGGCCTCGCCGGTCTCCCGCGCGAGCGGATCCGTCGAGTGCCGCAGGAAGTCGATCACCTTCCACGTGGCCGGGGAGCCCTGGGCGATCACTTGGTTCACGGCGTGCTGTACGGGTGTCTCCGCGCCGCGGGCGCGCAGGTGCGGGGGCATCGCGATGCCAAGCTGGGCGGGGACCTCGATCTGTGCCCGCTCGGCTCCTTCTTTGTCGAGCAGCCGGAACAGGTCCGCGACTCCGGAGAAGCGGGGGCCGGTCTCGATCAGGTGGGCGTTGAGGCCGTAGCGCTTGCCGGCCGCGGCGAGGCCGCCGAGGTCGCCCTTGAAGTCGAGCGCGAGAACGAACGCCCCGCGGAAGGCGGCGTCCAGCAGGGACAGCATCATGGCGGTGGTCTTGCCGCGGCCGGAGCGGCCGATCAGGGCCGTGGTGGTCGCGTCGCCCTTCTCGCTGCCGATGGTCAGGTCGTTGCGGTAGAGGCCGGGGGTTGAGCCGGTGAGGTAGCCGACAACGGGCCCCTCGTCGTCGCCGACCTTGGCCCCGCCCCACCACCAGGAACCGGCGAGCGCGGTCACGTCTCGTACGTGGCCCATGTCGGGTACCCGCAGCTGGTCACCCGCCTGCGCTTCGAGCCACAGCTCCCGCTGCTCCTCCTCGCCGACACCGACTTCGATGCCGAGGCCGCCGTAGAAAGTTACGACGGCGTCGACGCGGGCGCGCAGGTCGTCCAGCGATGTGGTGCTGGTGACGATCAGCCGGGGGTGGTCCTCCACCAGGGTCACGTCCTCGCGGCCCATGTCGCGGACGAGGCCGGCCATGACACCCTCGGTCTCCTCCACGGCGCGGCCGGGGTCCTCGGCCGAGTGCTGAGCGGCCGAGCGCCTCTGCTCCTTGGCAAGGCGGCGGGCCTCGTCCGCTTTTCGCATCGCGTCACGCTTGGGCATGACGCGGAAGCGCAGCGAGGCTTCTGGGGAGACGGGCAGTATCAGGCTCGCCGGATCGACGTCGTCATCGAGGTCGCTGTCGTCGATGTCCGGCACGTAGGTGATCTCGGACAGGGCACGCAGCCACTCGCCGGAGCCGGGCGACTCCATTTTTTCCGGGAAGCCGGACATGGTCAGGAGGGCGACCCATGCGGCGGTCTGACCGGTCGCGTCCACGACCCGCAGATGATCGGGGTAGGGCAGCACCCGGCCGCGGGTCAGTGCGGCGAGCTTCGCCCCGGAGATCAGCCCGGCGTTCGGGGAGGGCAGGGCGGTGGTGCGGTGCTGCTCGCGGGCGACCATCCACGCCAGGAGCTCCACGGCGGCCGGCTGTGCGCGCCAGGGCGTGGCCTCCAGGCGGCGGCCGAGACGTCGCATCATCGCGTCCAGCCGGGCGAGTTCCCGGGTGCTGACCGCGGTCGAGGCCACGCCGAGGCCTTCGGCGATGCCGCGCCGGCTGACGGCGGCGGCCTGCCCGGTGCGCTCAGTGATCCGTACGCCCATGAGGAGGTGGCGGGAGGGCAGAGAGATGTGGTCGAGCCGCTCCACCCGCATGGCGGCCCACTCAGCCCAGTTACCGGAGGTGAAGAGCCCTGCGGCCTCGTCCATGTAGTCGGACGCGTTCAGCGGCGACCAGAGGACTTTCAGGTGCACGTCGCTGCCTGCGAGGGTCTTCGCGAGCGCGGCCGCGGCCTCGTCCAGCTCCGCATCCCGCGCGGCCTCCGACATGAGGTCGGTATTACTGCTGGACAGGGTGAACCACGCCTCCGCGTGGGTGGTGGTGACCACAAGTCCGTCGGCGAGGGCAACGTAGTGGGGGGCGGGGGCGCCGCGGTCGCCGCCCACCCCGAGGAAGTTCGAGATCCGCTCAACCAGCTTCACGATGCCGTGCCCCCTGTGCTCTTGCGTCCGCCGCGCTGCCGGGCCCGGTAGACCGCATCCGGCCCGTACAACCGGGGCCGGGCCTCCAGCGTGATCGGAGCGCCGGCCACGATGACCGGCGACTCGGTGTCCATCTCGTACTCACGGCGGCGCCGCACCGACTCCCGGCGCAGTGCGTCGCCCTTGGTGCCCCATCGGGCACGACGCGGGATCCACTCGACACGGGCAGCGGCCCGGCGGCCACCGCACACGATCGGCCGGTGCCCGAGGGTCAAGTAGCGCACTCCGAGGGCCCAGTAGGTGATGTTCCAGCGCCGGTCGCTCTTCCGGCTGCGCTGCGTGCCGATGACGGCGACCAGCAGTGGCGGCAGGAAGTACAGGGTGAAACTCACCTGTGACGGCAGCCCGAAGAGCAGCAGCAGTCCGCCGGTCCAGACGATGTAGAGGACGAGGCCCATGACCAGGGCTCGGCGTGGCGCGCCTTCCCCGAGGTCCAGGCCGAGGAGTTCGTGTTGGCGGGTCTCGATGTCGAAGTGGCGGGTGTAGGTGGTGCCGGTGCGCATGTCAGGCTTCCCGGACCTTGTCCCACAGGTCACCCAGCAGCGTGCGCATCTCGCTGGGGAACCATACGAAACCGGCGACGAAGATCGCCGCGATGACCATCGTGATCATCGCGCCCCAGTCCTCCTTCACGAAGTGCTTGAAGGCGCGGATGCCGATGAGCGCGGCCAGCAGGTTTCCTGCGACGAGCAGGACCCAGGAGCTCAGCGCGCTGCCGTCGGTCAGGGCAGCGAGCGTCACGACGTCGTGGTGCATCAAGGGGATCCCCTTCAGGAAAGAGCGGTGAGCGGGGGCGGAGGGGGGTGCTAGGCCGTGCCGCCGTGGACGGCGGCGACTTGCCAGCGCTGCGCGTCCTGGGAGGCGACCCGCGTCAACTCGACGCGGTACGTCTGGTCGAGCTGGGCGCCGGCGATCTGCCAGGTGACGCGGGCGGTTCCGGTGCGGTCCGTGCCGCTGCCCTTGTCGGCGGTCCAGGACGTCACGCCGACCAGCGAGACGCCGGACGGAAGCGGGGGAACAGAGGCGCCGGGGGCGGTGACGGCCTCGGTGTCGCCGGCGGCGTACGCGGTGAAGAACTTCGTGACCGTTTCGCTGGTCTGCTCGCTGAAGGCGGAGTCCGCCTCGGGCCCTGCGAGGGTGGGCGCGGTCGGTCCGGCGGCGGGGATGCCGACCATGCCGGGCGGGCCCGTGACGATGATCCGGCCGCCGGCCTGGACGACGGGAACGTCAAGGCCGATCCAGTGGGCCGGGAGGGTCGGGGCAGGGGCGGCGCCAGGCTTGGGCGGCGTGGCCGCGGCGGGGCGCACCAGGACGTCGACCCGCACGCGGGCCTGCTTCTGGGCGGTCGCGGTAACCGCGCCCGGCTCCACTGCCAGAACGTCCTGCCGCCCCTTGCCGTCCCAGCCCATCTTCGTGTCGGCGCTGTCCGGCAGGACCGCCGCGAGAGCGGCGGCACGGGCCTCGGGATCCTTCTCATCCCATGACAGATAGGAACGGGCGAAGCGGGAGGCGACGGCCTGGGCTTCGTTGTCCGGATAGGTGGGGCCGGCCTGGACCGGGGCGGTGGACTGCACGGGAGCGGGCGTCTTCTTCGGGATCAGCACACTCTTCGCGCCGAGCAGCGCGAACGCGGCAACGAGGGTCCACAGCACGCCGCGGCCGAAGCGGCGGGCGAAGGCCGACCCGGAGCGCTCCTCCACGGTGACCCACGGCGCGGCCGGCTCCTGGGCCGCCGCGGTACGAGGTGCAGAGGCGAGTGAGGCGGGGGCGGTGCGCTGCTCCCGGAGCTGCTGCGCCGCTGTCTCCCACGGGTTCACGTGCTGGTGCGGTAACGCCTGCGGGGTCTTCTTCTCGCGGCGCTTCTTCCGCTCGTCCCAGTCCGCCGCATCCGGGAGTCCGAGCACACGCCGGGCAGTCGGTCCAAGCGGCATTCCCTGAAACCCCCCATAGGTATACGTCCGGATCATCGACCCTAGACCCGCTCTTGATACACGGTCAAAGCAGTTGGTAAGGACCGCACTTGCTCCGGTGCGGCCATTGCCGCGCCCCCGCGACCCGGCGATCCCGGCTGTCCTGAGTACAGGTATTCGGACCGGAGACCTGCGGCGGCACGCACGACAGTGCGGGCTCATGCAGCACAACGACCGGACACGGGGACCGGTACGGATACGCGGATCACTCGTTAGGGAACGTCGTCGCGGAAAGGGGATTCCGCACCTCATGCCCGATGAGTCGGAGCGGCGAGGTGCTCCCGCAGAAAATCCAGTGCGGGGCGGGGCTCAAACGGCCCCCACGCCGGAACATCTTTTTCGGCTCACCTTCCGCCGGGGGGGGACTCGGGGCCGTTTCTTGGGAATACAACTGGCCCGCGCTAAAAGGCCTTGCCTGGCCGCCGGTCTTCGGCAGAACGGTACCGCGGCGCGCGCCCTTCACCTGCGAGCAAAGACCCTTGAGCGTTCCGAGCGTGGCTGAGAACCCGCCCGGACACTAGTCCACCACCTTTACCAGTCTCTCCTAAAAGAACGAAGAAGCGATTCGGAAGTCTCTTGCGTCTCCGGATCTGACTGTGAACGATACTGCACCTGAATTTTCCTTCTGGGTCACATCAGGCACGGCGGCCACAATCCGAACAACGACGCCGGACAGGACTGGTAATGCCGGCGGATGCACCTCTTATCCTCGGACTAATGCATCATTGCGAGCACACCAGGTGACGGCGCTTCACCCTGCGAAGATATTCCGCCTCCGGCGAAGAGGGTGCACCCTCCAGCATCCGGCCGGGAAGGAACCCAGCGAATGAGCTACGGGCGTGACGAGCCGAGGACGGAGGTTACTTCCGCCTGCCACTTCCGAAAGGGCGCATTGCCTGGCGCACAATATTCGGGGCTCTGCTTCCGCTTCTCCCTCTCGCTATTTCAGGTGCGGGCGACACTCGCCTGCCAGCGAGCGACCCAGTCTTTCAGCTCTTCTTCCGTGTAGTAGGTGGTACGGCCGTCCGTCACCCCCTCGGGAAAATCAATCCCCCGCTCCTCGGAGCGCTTTTTGTACTGCCGTGCGGTGGCGTGCTTCCACGGAACGATGCCGGCGGCGCAGGCCTCCGCCAGGGAGTAGGTCGCCGGGAGAGCCGCGTCCTCGGCTGCCTCGCCCGCAGGCGCCGCGCCAGTCACATCCGCAGTCACTTGGCTGCCAGTCACAGCCGCTGAGCTGCTCGGATGCGGCGCTCCCCCCGTCCCTGCGGCGGGTGTGACTGCGCTCGGTGCCGGAGGGCCGACCGCCCCGCCGGGCAGGAAGGCGCCGACCGCGGCCACCAGGTCCGCTTCCTTCAGGACGTCGTCCGTGATCCATGGGGCCCGCTCCCCGGCGTCGAACCACTTCGGGGCCGGCGGGCATGCCGCGAGCAGCTGCGGAACACGCGGGGTGATGAATGCGGGCTGGAATTCCCGCACGTACAGGTGCTCCCCGTCCGGGGCCTGCCTCTTGTCCGCGAAAGCACCCCGGCCTTTTACCGTCGCGTCGTACTGGATGACCGGGGTGGCCTGCCCGAATGCGACGCCCCATGAAATCCGGTCCTGAAGGCCGACGACGATCTTGGTGCCGATCTGAGATCGCTCCATGGTGCCGCCGAAGAAACTGTTGGCGAACTGCTGGGTGCCGACCACGATGCGGTGATCTGACGAACGCCCCTGAAGGAGGATGATGGAGAACCAGTCGAGGAAGGGCGGGACGCCCTTTCCTTTCAGTCCGTAGCGCCACCACGTGTACGCCATTTTGATCAGGGTCGGCAACTCGTCGATGACCAGGGTGCGCGGGATGAGCTGAGCGCGAGCGCCCGGTGCCGCGTTCTTTCCGAGGGCGGCCTCGGCCGCCATCATCGAAACCATGAATTCGGCGAAGGCCGCGACGCACGACCGAACGGTCTTGTGCACCCGGACGCCAGACTGTCCTTCGGCTTCAATCAGACTGTTCTGCTTCGTGTCGAGGATGTCGATGAGTTCGCCATGCTGGCGACCATGCACGATCGGAATGTAGAGAACCGTAGACTTACCCGAGCCGGTGTCCCCGCCCACGCCCCAATGCGGCGTTGCGCTCTGCGTGTGGACCATCACATCCACAATGCGATCACCCTCGATCGCCTGCCCCACAAATACCTCGTACCTGTTTCCTGTGGACTTCCACTCCACATAGTCCGGAAGGACCGGCTTTTCGACGGGCTTCGGTTTCCGCGTCCACTGGACGTACTGACTCGCCCCAGAGCGTTCCCACTGCGCCACCCATTCCCCTGGGATTCGGGTGTCCACGACGTGCTGCAACGCGTTCATGGCCTCCTTGCCGCCCATCCACTCCAGGGGGAGGCGCAGGACGATCCTGGCCCCCTCCGCGGAAAGGTCAGGGTCGATTCGAAGCCATTTCCCACGGGGCGTTTTTTCGTCAAGTCGGAGGACCTGCCTCGCACCCGCCCACACCGCTGGCCCGAGCGTCTCGTCATCGGTAGGCGTCCGCGGGACCCACCACGAAAGCCCGCCAGGCCCGGCGAGGGCAACCAGCAGCACCACGACGGCCGCGCCGATCAGCGCGAGCTGAGTCGCCTCGGGATGGCGCCACAGTCCCCACGCAACGGGCAGCGGCGCGAGCCGTACAAGGGAGCGGGCCGCACGCGGCCAGCGGGACCACGCTGCGAGAGCGCCGCCCATGCTCGCCACGACCCGGAAGGGCAGCAGCGCGGCCCGCCGCACGGCGGGGCTGGCTCCGGCGGCGGGCTTCGCGAGCGGGACCGCAGGCGCGCGGGGGGCGGGAATGGCGGCGACGTCTTCTACGGAGGCGCCGCCGTCGTCCACCAGGACCCCCGAACGCCACCACGTCGCCGTGCTGCGCGGCTCCCCCGCAAGGTCCCGGCCGGCGACGTACCGGCCGATCCCCCGGAAGAAGCCGCCCACCGTCCTCTCGATCGCGGCGTTCAGCTCCTCGTTCGAGCGGCTCCCGGCCTTGCTCTTGCCCTGCATCGCGTAGGCGGTGAGCGCGAGCGCCGCGAGCAGCGTGCCGCCTCCGGGCAGCGCATAGCTGGAGAGGTCCACGGCCTCCCATGGAGCTGCGACGTCGATCACGTCTTCCCCCTTCTGGTGACGTTGCTGACCCTATGCAGAAAGCCGAAAACACTTGCCCAGCAAACCGGTGACAGGGGCCGTCAGCGGCGGGGCATGTCCTGGAGCGCAGGCCAGACGAGAGGGCTTCGTAATGGTCGGTAGCGACACACCAACGAGGGGGCATGTGACCAAGATCACTCAGTAGGCTATGGGGTCGGAGGAAACCCGAGTAATCCGGGGTCACGGGTAGGGAAAGTGCTTCAACGCGTATCGAGGGTGTAGCCCGACTGCGCGCTCTGCGCGCAATCCCCACGTACGAAAGGCACTTGCTGCTGGCGAGACCCGGGGCGACGCCCCTGACGGCACGTAGAATCACCGGCAGCGCAAAGGGCCCTGTCTCGACCCGGTTTCCTAGGCCACTGGTCGAGTGGGCCCCTGCGTGCGCTGCCCTAGCTACGTCTCGACAGACCATGAAAGGACTCGCGTGGATAAGCCTAACAACAGCACACCCATCAGAACTAGCAGCTCGGTGGACAAGTCGTATGACGGCAGGTGGTCTCGCCTGCGGAGATACATCAGAAACCATGGACACAGCGTCCACACCGGCATTCTGTACGGCGCAGGCACCCAGCTCGGGAGCGGTGCCGTGTCCCTGATCATTCTGTGGATCCAGACTCGCCGCTAAGACACTGGCTGAGGCCCCTGCACCGCAGGGGCCTCAGCCCTGTGTGCAGTGCGTCAACTGCACAAAGTGGGAGGATCACGAGACGGGCACCACCCGTCGCCTCCTGAGAACCGGCCCCAAGACGCCTTATTAAGGATCTTCAAAGTGGTCACCGATTGGGTGACGGCCTGATCTGTGGAAGCCGAGTGCGACCGCAGATCAGAGGCTGGTCGACTCGTCAGAGACGTTCACCCTCTGGAGTGGCCGCTGAAGAAGCTCATTGATGGTTTCACAAAGACATCGTTGGGACGGACTCCGTCGTGGTCCACGGCAGGTCAGACCCAGCGGTAGTTGGCGTCGTTGAGGGTCGGCAGGAGGGCCAGGGCAGCGTCGAGCGGTGCGGTGGGAGTAGCGAGCTCGGCGAGCGGAACTGGTGGAAACAATGCCTTGCCAGCCGTGTCCTTGTAGTGGCTCCAGGTGAGGTGGCCGGCGCCAGCGGTGTCGTCGTGTTCGACGGTGCGCAAGCGAGCACGGGTGGAGTTGTCGATGTGGAGGCGGAAGACTAGGTGGAGTTTGCGGGGCGGGGTGGGTCCGGGGCGGGTGACCATGGCGTCCTGGATCCAGGTCAGATGCGGGACACCGGTCGCATCTGTGAGGTCCAGGCCCAGTTCTTCGTCGAGTTCGCGCGCGAGGGCCTGACGGATGGGTTCGCCGGGTTCGACGTTGCCGCCTGGCAGGGTGTACTGGTCCTGGCCGTCCTTGGTGCGGTGGATCAGGGCAATCTCTTCCCCGTTAAACAGGGCTGCGGCGACGCGCATCTTGATACGGGTGAATGGCTGGGCAGCGGTCATTGAGGGGTTTCTCCTTCGGTAGGCGAGGTGCTGTGGTGTCCCTTGGACAGGCGGCGAAGGCAGATGATGCAGCACGCGAGTTGCACAAGCCCCTGGTGCAGATCAGCGCGGTGTTCGTAGCGGATCCGCAGGCGTTTGAACTGATGGAGCCAAGCGAAGGTACGCTCGACAACCCACCTCGTGCGTCCCAGGCCGGAGCCGTGAGCGGTGCAGCGTCTGGCGATGTGAGGCTTGACGCCACGGTCCCGCAGAAGCCGTCGGTACTTGTCGAAGTCGTAGCCGCGATCGGCGAACAGGCGCTTGGGCTTGTGACGCGGACGTCCCCGCAGCCCTCTTACTGATCGTTTCGGAATAAGTTGAGCTGCGGGTCTTGTGTTCGACGATCTTGGTCGGCAGGGTGTCCGGGTGTGTGCTGATCTTGTTCCTGACGACCTGTGGGAGCGTGTGGCCCCGCTGCTGCCACCACCTCTCCAACGGCGCCGCCGGCATCCCGGTCGGCTTCGTATTCCGGACCGGGCGGCCCTCGCGGGCATCATGTACGTCCTGCGGACCGGCGTTGCCTGGCGGGATGTCCCGGTGGAGACGGTGGGCTGCTCCGGTGTGACGGCCTGGCGCCGGATGCGGGACTGGACCGAGGCTGGCGTCTGGCCCCGCCTGCACGCCGCCCTGCTGACCGAACTGCGCCGCGCCGACTTGCTGGACCTGGACGACTGCTCCGTGGACGGATCACATGTCCGGGCCCTCAAAGGGGGGATCACGTCGGCCCCTCGCCCGTCGATCGCGCTCGCCCCGGTTCCAAGCACCATTTGATCGTCGACCGGCACGGAACCCCGCTTGCCGTCACCCTCACCGGCGGCAACCGCCATGACGTCACCCAGCTCTTGCCGCTGCTCGACGCCGTCCCCGCCGATCCGGGGCCGGCGGGGACGTCCACGCCGCAAGTCCCGGCGCGTGTATGCCGATCGGGGCTACGATTTCGACAAATACCGCCGCCTGCTGTGGAAGCGCGGCATCAAACCCCTGATCGCCCGACGCGGCGTCGCCCACGGCTCCGGACTGGGCAAGGTGCGCTGGGTGGTCGAGCGCGCCTTCGCCTGGCTGCACCAGTTCAAACGACTCCGCACCCGCTACGAACGACGCGCCGACATCCACCAGGGCCTGCTCTACCTGGCCTGCAGCCTCATATGCCTGCGCTGACTCCAACGGACGGCCAATCGCTCGGTCAGTAGCGGAGGCGAGCTTCAGCCCCATAGATACGCACCACGCAGTCCTTGAAGAGCTGCAGCGGAGTCTGCTGGCCGTCAACCGGAGCCAGCGTGAGCCCCAAATCCTGCAACGGCTTGGCCAGGGCGACGAACCTGAGCCCATCCGGGTCCGGGCCCCTGTAGGTCGCCAATGCCTCGAACAACGGCCTCACGCCCTCCCAGCCAGGTCCCGGGGTGAAACGCGCCAGGAAGAACGGTTGATCACAGCCGTACTCACTGACCTCACCAACCAGGATGTCCCCCTGTACGAGCTGCCACCGCGTCATCTGGCATCCCCGCCCCCCACCGCTCAGTCGAGTTCGCATCATCGCAGCGCGCAACTCTCTGGCCAAGC
Source organism: Streptomyces sp. NPDC003327 (assembly GCF_053589515.1). Lineage (NCBI taxonomy): Bacteria > Bacillati > Actinomycetota > Actinomycetes > Kitasatosporales > Streptomycetaceae > Streptomyces > Streptomyces sp. NPDC003327. The sequence continues at coordinate 28,672 of NZ_JBSFSA010000039.1, forward strand.
GCTTCATTCTGAAACGATCAGTTAGGCGCCCCCACGCCGCGGTCCCGACTCGTCGCCGATCATCCCGAGCACGCAGCCGTGCCGGGACGCCGCCGACTCGGATCCGGCCCCGCACCCGCGAGCACATAGGCGCGCGAAGCGGAGACGGAGCGACGGTGGCCATTCCAGAATCCTGGAACGAGGCCTGTGCGGCCTCCGGCGCTCAGGGCGGCGTGCCGCGCCGCTGTCGTTCCGGCACGCGGGCCGGCCGGTTGCTCGTCATCGGCGGCGCAGGTAGGCAAGGCCAGCAATGACGGCTCCGCTCACGGTTCCCACGGCCACCAGGGTCTCCCGCAGGGCCGGGTGCTCGTGCATGACGTAGGCCGTGAAGAGGAGGAAGAGCCCGGCGGTCGCGATGTGGTGGTAGGTCGGGCGGGGCGGTTCCGGCTCCCGGTCACGCGGCGGGACGGACGTGGGGGTCTGGGACGAGGACACAGCGGTCTCCTAGCTCGATGGCGCGCGGGACTGCGCACGGGACGGGTAGTAGATGAGCAGGTCTCCGCCCCTTGCGTCTCGGGCACGGAGTCGGACGGTCGCATGGTGGAGGGGGCCGGCCTTAGCCCCGCAACCCTCTTACTCATGGAGGGAGTCGACAGCGCGGCTTCCCCACGGCGGCCTCGTACCCGGCCAGCTCCCTTACCGTCCACTCCTCGCGGGCGCATGCCGAAGGGCGCGGCATCCCAGATGGGAGGCCGCGCCCTTCGGGTGCCTGCGAGTGCCTACTGTCGTCAGCGGGAGCGCGTCTATTGCACGGCTCGATAGAGGCCGCGTTTTACGCGCACAACCTTCCCCGCCTTCAGGAGCCCATCGAGATACACGGAGGCACCGTCCGGCTTCAGGATCGAACCCGCCGTGGTCACGGCGTCCGCGATCTGCCCCAGAGTCATAGGGTCGGCGGACTGGGCGAGGGCAGCGACGATGGCTTCCGCCTTCGTCATCCCCTGGACGTTCAGCTCCGGAGCCTTGACGATCAGCTCCTCCAGCGTCGCCTCCTTGGCCCGCAGAGCTGCGATGTGAGCCTTGAGTCGCTGAGCTTCGAGCTCGGCCGCAGCCAGCTCGATCCTCACTTGCTCCAGGTCATCCTCAAGTGGGTTCACACCTACAACTCTATGGAAATGTAGGAAAAATCTCTAGACTCTTAAGGTCACTTCTTAGGAATTGCTAGATGGCCGGTCGTGGCGGCGACGCTCCGCCAGCCCCCGCGGTCGTACAGGTGGGTCAGTGTGCGGCCTGGGCGGTGACGAGGAGCGTGCCGAGAGCGGCCGGATCCGGGTTCGGCAGCACCCGGACGTCAACAGCGGTGAAGCCGCGGCGCTTGAGGATGCCGGCCCACTACTCGGGGCCGTGCTGCCCAGCGGCCAGCTCGCGAGGCGGAGATGGGGGACGCGACGGTCTCATTCCAGATTTTTGGAATGGGGCCTTCTGTGAGTGCTCCTGTGCCAGGACGACCTTCCCCGTCCCCCCGGCACAGGGTCATCGGCGGCGCAGGTAGACAAGTGCCGCGATACCGGCGACGGCCACAGTGGCTACGGCGGATGCCGTCTCCCGCACGGCCGGGTGCTCGTGCAGGACGTAGGCGACGAAGAACAGGCCGAGCGCGGCGGTTACAAGGCGGTGGAGGAGCACCGGGCGGGAAGGCTCCGGGTCCTGGTCATGCGGCGGGACAGGCGTGGAGGTCTGGGACGAGGACATGAGGGTCTCCTTCGGGTCGGTGTGCGCGGGACGGCGCACGCGGACGGGTAGATGAGCAGGTCTGCATTCCTTGCGTCGCGGGCTCGGAAGCGGACAACCGGATGTTGGAAGGCCCAAGGCGCGCAACTCACTTCGAAAGCAGTTAGGGAGTCGATGGCCCGGTGGGCTGATCGGCCGGTCGGCGGCTGGGTATCCGGCTGGAGAAGCCACTGCCCCACAGGACCGACGTGGCGCAGGGCGTACACAACAGGGGGGCGGGGTTAGCGGCGCAAGTGCCGACAGCGTGAGACAGCGAAAGGCCGCATTCACTGCCCTGACCTGCTGTTTTACTGGTCCGAAAAGCTTGAATGCGGCCTGGAAAGCGACTAGGGCTAGCCCCGCGCCACCCTGCCTGCCTACGGCTTAGTTATGTGGGGGCAGCCGCTAAATGTTTGGGTGGGCAGCCGACTTTCTTCGCCCGGAAGCTCCTGTCCCCCTCGGCAACTCAGCGCGTGGGGCCACGCCGAAAACATGACTGTGCCCCCGCCCGAGGGCGGGGGCACGATGCGGGGCAGGGACAGGGAGCACGATTTGACCAGTCGGCTCGGTCCTGCCTCACAAGCGGATCAACCGGAGCGGGGGCAGATCGGTCGCCTCACTTAGACGTCGTTTCCTTTGGTGCGATCGTTCGTTGTTCCGTGCATGACGGATCTAAGGGTTGTCCCGCAAGTAATCTCGGGCTGCGTTTGAGGTCTGCCGTACCCACACGATCTGGGACTCGCCCTCACAAGGGGACTGCAGGCGGTCCGGGCCGGCCACTGTTTCGATCGCCAGAGGTGGGCAGACCTCTTCTTCCCTGGTGAGGTCCGCCAGTTCGTGTGGCGGCTCGGCTCCGTTTCGGACGGCCATGACGTAGGTCCTCGCCTCCTGCAGGCTCAAGCGCGGAGCCTGCTTGCGGAGGTGATGCATGGCGGCCACCGTCCCGGCGGAGTTCATCAGCGCGAGCACGGAGGCGGCCAGGGGGTCGTGCGCCCGCACTCCCTTGATCTGCCGGAGGTAGAGCTCCTCCCAGCCCTCGCCCACCCACGTGGTGACAGGAATGTGGTGGACGCTCCCGTCGTACCGGTCCACCAGGTAGGGGCCGCCGCCGACGAGGCGATCGCGCAGATCGCGGGTGCGGGCGTACTCCGCCGAGTTCCAGAAGACGAGCCAGCCCAACGCGTGTTCCTTCACCTCGTGGACGACCAGCTCGTGTGCCAGCTGCATGGTTGCCAGCAACGACTCCACCCGTTCGACGGCACGCTCCTTGGAGATCACGCCTTCATCATCCACATTGGGTCAACCGGATTTCCCACCACGCCAGCAGTGCGCACTGAGATCCCAAACGCGGTCGCAGACGCGGTCCTGTAGGCATAGATCCGCTATCCGGTCAGGGCAAGGTTGTGAAGGCGGGCGATGCCGAGCATGGCGTGGTGGACGCCGTCGCCTTTCAGACGACAGTCGCGGAGGATCTTCCAGGTTTTCATGCGAGCGAAAGTGTGCTCGACTCGGGCACGGACCTTGCGATGGGAGGTGTTGTGGGCCTCCTTCCAGGCCGATAGCTCGGTCTGGCCGGGTTTTCGGCGGTGCGGGATGATCAGGCCGGTGCCGCGGTAGCCGCCGTCGGCAATCACGGTGGTGTTGCCGACCGAGTCCTTGGCGCCGGACAGTTCCCACGCCTTGCAGTCGTTGCGGTTGCCGGGCACCGGCCGGCCGACGGAGACAACAAGGCGTGAGTCGGCGTCGATGACGACCTGGTGGTTGGTCGAGTAGCGGTAGTTCTTGGACTGCTCCGCCACGCTGTGGTCCCGTGTCGGCACCAGGGTGCCATCCACGATCAGCACTGTGTCTCTGCGGAAGCGGCTGCGTGGGCGCAGTGCGAGCAAGGGGCCGAGCTGGCTCACGATCCGGCCTGCGGCCGACTTCGAGATCCCGAACAAGGGGGCCAACTGCCGCAAGGTCAGGTTGGTCCGCCAGTACGCGGCAACCAGCAACACCCGGTCTTCCAGCGGCAGGCTCCATGGACGGCCCCTGCAAGCAAGGGGCGGGCCTCCACGCCGCAGCATGGTGATCAGTTTCCCGAACTGCTTCGGGGTAAGACCGGAGTACGGCGCTATCCATGACGGCTCTGACGCCGTGACCACAGCCCCCACATGAAGATCATGCCAGTCGCTGGCCTGGCATCCCTGCACGGCTCGGGCCTACGGGCCCTGGATCTGTCGGCCGAGCTCAGTAGAGCCAGCGGTCCAGGAGCCCTGGCCAGAGAAACCCCTCGTAGCCGTTGAAGGCCGCCGGATCGATCTCCTTCAGCTCCTCGGCCAGCCGGTTCAGCTCGGCAAAGGCCCGCTCTTCCTCCTCTTCAGAGAGGTACTCCTCGGGGCCGTCCGGCTCGCTGAGAAGCCCAGAGGCGGTGACGCGACTGCCGTAGCGGTGAAGGACGTCGAGCCACACGTCGACACCCGAGTTGGCGAACCATGCCTCCCCGTTCGGCATGACGAAGTAGATCGCCCCGGTCTCCGGCTCGACGCCGAACGATGACCGCTCGGCCTGATCATCGGGGTCCGCCTGCTCGGTGAGACGGTAGAGCGGACCCCGGGACGTGAGCAGGACCGGATCAGCCTCGCTCTGCATCACGACTCGTTCAATGAGGCGCGGGGCTACCGGGACGCCCACCTCGACGAGCTGTGCCTTCATGGAGCCAGGGATCCGCCAGCCGGCCACAACGTCCTGTCCGGCTCGTGTGACATGCCCCAGGCCGGCCCATTCGGTCAGCTGGTCGTACGTCGGCATCGAACGATTCTCTTCCATCGGCTGAGCCCTGACCCTACCGATCCGGTCTCGTGTCACGGATCGGTCGCACTTGCGGGACAGCCCTTAGTTGAGCGGTTGGTGCCGGAGGAGTTGTGGGTGCTGTTTCGGCGGGTGGTGCCGCCCACTGAGGTGATACGTCCGCAGGGTGGCGGCCGACGCCGGGCGGGTGACCGCGAGGCCCTGGCCGCGATCATCTTCGTGGCGACGTCGGGGTGCACCTGGCGGCAGTTGCCGCCGGTCTTCGGGCCGGCCTGGCAGACGGTCTACCGCAGGTTCGCCCAGTGGAGCCGGGACCGGGTCTGGGCCCGGCTCTGCCGTGTGATCCTCGACGAGCTCGGGGCTCGGGGTGAGCTGGACTGGTCGCGGTGTGCGATCGACTCGGTCAGTCTGCGAGCGGCAAAAGGGGGCCTTTGACAGGACCGAATCCGACCGACCGCGGCAAACTCGGATCGAAGATCCATCTGATCACCAACCGCAACGGACTGCCCCTGTCCCTGGGGATCTCCGGGGCGAACATGCACGACAGTCAGGGCCTGGAGCCGCTCGTCCGCGGCATCCCGCCCATCCGCTCCCGCCGCGGCCCCCGCCGCCGACGGCCGGCGAAACTGCACGCCGACAAAGGCTACGACTACGACCACCTGCGCCAATGGCTCCGCAAACGCGGCATCCGCCACCGCATCGCCCGCAAGGGCATCGAATCCTCGAAGCGGCTGGGCCGGCACCGCTGGGTGGTCGAGAGGACCGTGTCCTGGCTGGCCGGCTGCCGAAGGCTGCACCGCCGCTACGAACGCAAGGCCGAGCACTTCCTCGCCTTCGTGGGCATAGCAGCGACCCTGATCGGTTACCGCCGCCTGAGCCCCTTGCTCATGGCCTGAGCCGGTCCTGCTGCACGTCGAAGCAGACCAGCCCCATGCTCTCCGCCACGGCCGCCGCATAGGCCGACGCCTCCTCAGCCATGCTGAATCGCATGGGGAAGTAGATCAGGGGCCCACTGGCTTCGTCGATCAGCGGGCCGGTCGACCAGGGCGAGGTGTCCTCATCGTCCTCGGCGAGGTCGCACCACCGCTCAAGCAGCACGGCGACATACGCCGCGATGCGTTCGGACGGAGGCTCCTCCGTCTCGCTGCAGATGTATCGCTCGTACAGATCGCTGAAGACCTGGCCGGCGGTCTTGTCATCCGCCGGCCTCTCGCCTTCCCAGACAGCAAGGTCATAGCTCATGACCGGAGACTCTCATGCCGCTCCGACAGCCATAAGAAACGACGTCTTAAAGGGGGCACCCAGCCCTGGCTTTGTCCACGAGATCGATCGAGCACAGATATTCAGCTCGTTGGGCAGCACTGAGTTCGGGGCAAGGACGATGTTCACGGGAGCCGACAGCACGAATTCCTCGCGGCTCCAGAGGACCCAAATAGCGTCACGTAGACGCGTCACGCCTGGGGGCCGGGCGGGGAGGTTGCGCCGGCTGGAGTGGTGTGGAGTGCAGACACCGAGCCCACGCTGGAGGCGACCCGGCGCGCGGGGGCGTGGTCGGAGCGGGCGTGCTGATCAGCCAAAGTGCAGCACGACAGGTCGCGGATGACGATGAAGGGAGTCGCGACCGCATGAGGAGATCTGGATGCCTGCCACACGAGCAGAGTTCGAGGACGCCACGGAGTTCGAGCGATACGTCCTCGACCGAGCTACTCCGTTGATGCCGCCGTCGAAGACCACCTCGGTCATCGAACTGGGGCCAGACGACTCGATCAGTCTCGGGGCTGGTGTGGTGGAAACAACGACGGTCACAGTGGGAGCAGCCGATGCGACTGGGTCTGCCCAGGGCCAGCTGAGTACCGACGACATCCGTGTGCTTCTCTTCGGGGCCGCATGGAAGGTCCTCGATCAGTTGGTCGAATTCGCCTTGGAGAGTGCTGGCGTTCGCCCTGCCCGAGGCAATCGCTACGAGATCAGGGCGAAGGCAGACAAGGCCCAAGCGGGGAGCGTCGCGCCAGTCCCGCCATTCGATAACCATCCTGACGTTTGGACGCGGGTCATGAAGGTCTATGCCTCGACGGAGGAGCTTCGACACTCGTTCACTCACAGACAGCTGCCTGTGAGGCAAGGCGTGCTGCACGGGGTTTCAAAGTCCGGAACGCCGTTGGCCATGCAGCTGACCAGCAATGAACAGTCAGCCTTCTGCCAGGTCGCCGTGGGGGTCGGGGAGGCGGTCATCAAGAATTCACTGCCAAGTCGCCGGGCTAATCAACTCAGCTGGGTGCTCGACCAGCTGACCTCGCACCATGGGCAGCCACCGTTCGGAGCCACAGCCGCACAAGGTCTGATCCCCCGTGTCGTCGTCCGTCGATCGCCCAACGAACTGACGATCGACTTTCGCAGCATCCATCAGCGGGCGCGTGCGGCAGTCAGTGGCGTCTCGCACTATGACCTTGAGATCCATCTCCCCGACGGGCGGGTGCTAGCGGCACCTCTGGAAGACGTACCGGAAGATGAGGTCAGCTTCTCCGTCGACTCACCGCCGGACTGGCTCGATCCAGCATGAGGTGCCGAGCTCAAATCGAGGGGTCGGCGGTGCACAGACGGTCCCTCTGCCCAGCATCATGCTGACGTGTCTAGGACGGCCTCTTTCTCCCACTCCCCCATGTCGCGGGGCCTCCCGGGGACGAACCGGAGAGTGACGGCGTACATAGAGATCCTGACCGGGAGAGGAAGGGCGGCCCGACGGTACTGCCCCCGGGGATGCCCCTGGGCGCCGGGCCTCACCCACGCACGCCATATCGGCGTGGGCTGCCGCTGTCCCTATCCGCCAGCCTTGCTCGTCAACAGGGAGGAAGGCCGGAGGCGGTCACGCATGGTGGCTTGATCCTCTGACGGCCGTCAGGTGCGATTGAACCTCTCCGGTCACCGGCACAGCGCTGAGCCACTAGGTTGCCTGTGCGATCACGCACTGATTGGGGGGACGCTTGCACACGTACAAGATGACCGAGGAATTCGCCGGGGCGATGGTAACGGTCATTCCGATCATTCTGCTGCTGGGGAGCGCTGAGTTCCTGAAGGTCTCCGGCACGTTCATGGAACGCCTCATCCCGACCCTTGACCGCGAAGGTCTGGAGGCAACGCACAAGCTCCTGGGGCGTCAGCAGGAGGTGGCTACGCCTCCCCAGCCAGAGGAGCCGTTGGTGCTCGAACGGTTGGGAAGCCTGCTGCATAAGGGAGTTCGGTTCTGGACGAACACTGCATGGCTCACCCTCGCGTGCCTTCACGTCTACGCAGAGTTCCGCCTGATTCAGTGGCTCGCTACAACGGAGCGCCCCGAAGCCCCTGCCATGGCCCAGTACGTCACAAAGATCGCGACAGCCGGTTTCGTCATGCTCATTCTCGGTGCGCTCGTCCCGCCGGCCTTGCTCGTGTACTGGCGCTTCGCTATGTGGGTCATCCGGAGGGATATCCCCGGCATTTCCCCAATCCTCAAGCTGACGGGGCGCCTCTTTCTGCCCCCACTCCCAGACCTTGCAGACCCCCAGGGGCAGGAGCAGACGAGCGACCGACAGCCGGCAAACTGATCACGACAAGCTGTTCCAAGGGGCAGCACACTGAGCTGCGGTAGCCGCGGCAATGACCGAGCGAGCGGGATTTACCTCCGAGAGCACCCCTCTCTGGGCTGAGGAAGCATGGCTACACGAAAGTCGGGGGGCTTCCAGGGATACGCGTCTGCTTGGCGAGCACTCGACCTGCCTTGGCGAGGCGTGCGAGGTCGGCGGCAGCGCGGTCAGCATCGGCTGGCGGAACGTCTGCGGTGAGCACCTCCTCGTACAGGGCCAGAGCACGCTCGGCGGCGTCGGCGGCGGCCGTGAGCCTGCGGCCGGCTTCTGTCCGTCGCGCGGCGTCGTCCGCGTCGGCGCCGCTGGCTGGGGATGGGATGGCCGCGGTGTAGCCGAGTCGCTGGGCGGCGGCCTTGATGGCGGCCGCGGTGAGCTTCTTGCCACTGGCCTTGACGTCGGCGATGACGTTGACGGCCTTGTCCTCGCCGTCGGTGAGGGCGAGGACGGGTAGAAGCGCGCGGGCCTGGGAGGCGTTCGGGGGAGTGTCGAAAATTTTCGACACTTGGCGGGCGGCCAGGACGGCCTGGAGCGCGACGCCTGCCTCAATCGTCTTGTAGACGTTGGTCCGGCTGATGTGCAGGATTTCGTCGGCATAGGCGTCGAGCGAGGTGTAGCCCCGGGCGGTGTAGAGGTCGTCGTCGACCAAGATTTTCAACGCGGCGCCGGACTCGATCGTCCAGCGGATCTTGGCGGCGCGGACGCTGCGGGCGGCGTGCTCGTCGGCGGCACGCAGTGCGGCTTCCACCTTGGCCAGACGTTCAGCCGGCGTACCAGTGACGGTCTCGGGGTCGAGCGGGGTCGGAATGAACGAATCGACAGCAATGCCGCCAGCCAAGGCGACGGCGTTACTGGCGGCTTCAGAGACCTGGTCCCCCACAGCCACCCCGGAGGTGATGGAGGGGCCTGCCTGGATGGGGGTGCTGTCGGCTGTGCGGCTAGATCGGCGGCGGCTCACGGCGTAGGCACCGCCTTGAGGAAGGCCTGGGCGAGAAGTTCGTAGGTCGCGCGGGAGTCCGCCACGCGGGAGTCCGTGAGCGGGAGGGCATCCGTGTTGGCTTCAGCAAGGGTCGTCCGCAGCTTCACCGAGGGCTCCCAGACCAGATCACCGAAGATCCGGCGGATCGAGTCGCGCTGCTCGGCCTGCAGCAGCGTGTTCGTGAGACCACTGATGATGACGCCCCTGACCGCGAGGGTCGGGTTGGCGAGGTCCTTGGGCGCGCGCTGGGTGACGAAGGTGTGGATACGCTTGGCGGCTTCGACGGAGTAGATGTCGGCTTCGGTGACGATGACGACGTCATGGGCGGCGGCAAGGGCCAGCTGGGTCAGGTGGAAGACGCTGGGCTGGCAGTCGATCAGGGTGTAGTCGAAGGTGTCGTCCACGCCCTCAAGCGCCATGTCGAGGCGGCGCCAGGCTCCGGAGAGACCGGCCTCGGACATCCGGCTCTCCAGGTCGAGCGTGGCGGGGGCGAGCGCGATCCGCTCGGCGTAGGGGGCCTCCCAGCCGATCGGCTGGACCACGGCTCGGGCGGCGCCCTCGGTCGCAACCTGGATGGCCTCGCTGATAGTCGGCTGATCCTGGGTGGGATCCCAGGACCAGCCCAGGAAGGTGGAGGCGTTGCCCTGCGGGTCCATATCCACCACGAGGACCCGCTTGCCCTCCTTGGCCAGGGCCTCGGCGAGACGGACCGTAGTGGTTGTCTTCCCGACACCCCCCTTGTTGTTCACGAACGCCACACGCCGCGCCATACCGACCTCCTGCTGCTGTGCTGTGTCTCGGCCAGAAAGCATGCCACCCAGGCCCCCTCCAGTGGCAGAAGGGGCAGGGCCAAGGTGCGTCTCGGCCGTGTGTCATCCGAGGGATGGGGGCATCGGGCCTGCTTATGTGACCGTGGCAAACGTGGCACATCTAGGAGCCGCAGAGGGCGTTGACGCCGACTGAAGGCCGACACCATCACCGAGAGCAGCAGTGCTGCTGGACGCACTTCTTGGCGAAGTGAGTCGAGCAGGTGAGAGGTCCGGGCAGCCTTCGGCCCATCGGCACACCTGAGGTGCGGTATTCCGGTCCTCAGGCGGAAACCCAGCCTGGGCTTACGGTTCAAGCCCGTTCAACCAGGCAGCCACGTCCAGGGACTGTTGCAGGGGGGGCCCAAAAAGGCTGGGGTTTACCTCAGCCAGGGCACGGTGGATTGTGAGGGCATCCTGGATGGCGGCTAGGCCCTCCTCCCGCCGCCCCACCACACCGAAACGGACAGAGAGAGCGTGGAGGGAGCCAGCGAGGTCGGGCAAGTGGGCGTCGGGATTCGCTTCAGCCAGAGAACGGCGGATGGCCACGGCCTCCTGAACGACAGCCAGACTTTCCTCCCACCGCCCCAACTCACTTAGGTGTTTGGAGAGATTGGTGAGGGATCTGGCGAGGTTAGGGAGGTGGGCGTCGGGGCTCGCCTCCAACAGAGAGCGACGGATGGCCACGGCCTCCTGGACGGCAGTCAGACCCCTCTCATGCCGCCCCAAATCACCCAAGCGAACAGAGAGATTGTGGAGCGCGTCGGTGAGATTGGGCAGGTGGGCCACGGGGTCCATCTCCGCCAGAGAACGGTAAATGGCCACGGCCTCCTGGACAGCACCCAGACCCTCCTCCCGCCGCCCCACCGCACCCAAACGGAGAGAAAGATTGTTGAGCGCGCCAGCGAGGTCGGGCAGATAAGCGTCAGAGTTCGCCTCCTCCAAAGAGCGGTGGATGACAACGGCCTCCTCGGCGGCAGCCAGGCCCTCCTCATGCCGCCCCACCGTGCTCAAGCAGATAGAGAGATTGTGGATTGCTGTCGCGAGGTCAGGTAGGTGGGCATCGGGGTTCGTCTCCACCAGGGACCGGTAAAGACCGACGGCCTCCTGGACAGCACCCAGACCCTCCTCCCGCCGCCCCACCACATTCAAACGGTTAGTAAGAGCAACCAGTGCCCCGGCGAGGTCAGGTAGGTGGGCATCGGGGTTCGTCTCCACCAGGGACCGGTAAAGACCGACGGCCTCCTGGACAGCACCCAGACCCTCCTCCCGCCGCCCCACCGCATTCAAGCGGGCAGAGAGATTGTGGAGCGCGCTGGCGAGGTTGGGCAGATAAGCATCGGGGTTCGTCTCCACCAGGGACCGGTAAAGACCGACGGCCTCCTGGACGCCAGCCATACTCTCCTCCCGCCGCCCCACGGCACTTAGGTGGTTGGAGAGATTGTTGAGCGCGCCGGCGAGGTCGGGCAGGTGGGCGTCGGGATTCGCTTCAGCCAGAGAACGGCGGATGGCTACGGCCTCCTGGACGGCAGCCAGACCGTCCTCATGCCGCCCCACCGCACCCAAACGGTTCGAAAGATTACTGAGGGAGCCGGCGAGGTTGGGCAGGTGGGCGTCGGGATTCGCTTCAGCCAGAGAACGGCGGATGGCTACGGCTTCATGGGCGGCAGCCAGACCCTTCTCCCGCCGCCCCACCGCACCCAAACGGTTCGAAAGATTGTTGAGCGCGCCGGCGAGGTTGGGCAGGTGGGCGTCGGGATTCGCTTCAGCCAGAGAACGGCGGATGGCTACGGCTTCATGGGCGGCAGCCAGACCCTCCTCATGCCGCCCCACCGCACCCAAACGGTTCGAAAGATTACTGAGGGAGGTGGCGAGGTCGGGCAGGTGGGCGTCGGGATTCGCTTCAGCCAGAGAACGGTGGGTTGCCACGGCTTCATGGGCGGCAGCCAGACCCTTCTCCCGCCGCCCCACCGCACCCAAACGGTTCGAAAGATTACTGAGGGAGCCGGCGAGGTCGGGCAGGTGGGCGTCGGGATTCGCTTCAGCCAGAGAACGGCGGATGGCTACGGCCTCCTGGACGGCAGCCAGACCCTCCTCCCGCCGCCCCACCGCACCCAAACGGTTCGAAAGATTGTTGAGGGAGCCGGCGAGGCTGGGCAGGTGGGCGTCGGGATTCGCTTCGGCCAGAGAACGGCGGATGGCTACGGCCTCCTGGACGGCAGCCAGACCCTCCTCATGCCGCCCCACCTCACTTAAGTGGTTGGAGAGATTGTTGAGTGCACTGGCGAGGTTGGGCAGGTGGGCGTCGGGATTCGCTTCGGCCAGAACTCGGTATCGGCGGGTGATCGTGGTGGCGAGGCGGGCGGAGGTGGTGGCGAGGCGGTGGCTGGCGCGGGGAAATTGGCTGTACAGCGCGTTGAGGGTTTCGAAGGTGGTTGTGGGGTCGGTAGTGATGGTGTCAAGGGCGGTGGTGAGGGGGGTGGGGTAGTCGGTGCGGGTGGCGGTGGTGACGATGTGCGGGCCGAGTTGCTTGTGGTGACGAATGCAGAGGTCGGTGAGGTGGGTGTCGAGCCTGCCTTGGAAGGCGGGGTGGGCGGCAGCACGGCTGTAGACGGTGAGGAGTTGGTCTGCCTGGGTGCCGTCGGCTCCGTCGAGAAGGTGGTCGGCGAGGTATGGGTCGGCGTCGAGGGCGCGGCCGGTGTGGCGTTCGGCGAGGCGGTCGGGTTGAAGGGTGCCCCACGGTGGGCCGTTCCGCGAGGTGGTGGCGGGGTAGAGGGCAGCGAGCCAGGCGGTGACCTGGTTGCGGCGGTCGCGGGGCTGGTCCGCGAGCGGGGGCAGACGCCGCCATAGGAGGTCGGCGTGTTCGCGGTCGGAGGCACCGGTGAGGTGAGCTGCTGCAAGGGCGGTCCGCAGCGTGTCCATACTCAGGCTGGGGCAGAGGCCGCAGGCGGTGGCGCTGCCCTGCCAGTACCGGGCTTCGTGGCCGAGTAGCCGGTCCTCGACGTCCTGAACGTCCTGTTCTCCTCCGCTGCTGTCCGCGGGTTCGGTCCGTGCGGTGTCGAGGAGGTCGGCGAGAGCGGTCATGTGGAGAGTGAGCGCGTTGCCGTAGGCGTCGTCTTCTTCAAGGTGTCGTGGCGGCTGTAGGGCTGCGGCGGTCGCAGTCCAGTCGTGGCTGACGAGGCCTGGGACAGCTGGAAGGGCGACGGCTAGGGCGCGTGCGGCGTCGAGGTAGTGGCTAGCGCGCCGTTCGGGCTTGTCTTCCAGGGGGGTGAGGAGGGTGGTACGGGCGGTGGTGAGGTGTTCTTCGGCCTGACGGGTGGCGGTGGCGGCCTGTTGCCACCAGTCGCCGGCGGTGCGGGCCAGGAGCAGGAGTTTGAATGGGCTGGTGCCGGGATGTTCGGCGGCGGCTTCGACGAGGGCGGTGAGCTGGTCGGGGCGGGTCTCGGCGTAGTCGAGGATGACCAGCAGCGGCTTCGCCGCCCGGCGGACCTCCAGCAGCTGGTCGGGGCGGGCGCTGGCGCGCGGCCACAAAACCGTCCAGCCTTCGGTCGTGAGTAGGTGGGTGAGGCGGTGGGCCAGGCGGGTCTTGCCCTGTCCGCCCGGACCATGGAGCAGCCACGCCCCGAATCCCCCCTGGTCACACCATGCTTTCAGCTGGGCGACGAGGTTCTCGCGGCCGTGGAAGGGGACCGTCTGGCGTCCGGCTTCCAGCAGGGCCGCCGGTGTTGCCGGAGCTAGTCGAAGGGTGGGCCTGGCTGCGGGGTCGGAGAGGTCTTGGAACTCCACCGCTTCCAGCCCGACCTGCGGGCTGACGCCATGATCGGCTAGGGCTGCACGGAAGGCGGGGTCGTGGTGGAGGACGTAGGAGGGGACGACGTTGAGCCGGCCGTGGTCGGAGTGCTGGCGGTCGGAGGCGACGACGCCGGTCAGGTATCGGTCACAGAACACCGCCGCTCCTGACAGGCCCGACCATGGCGAGGTTCCGCTGCCCGGCCACCCGGCAGCGGAGGTGCGCAGGTCCATTACGTATTGGTTGCCGACGAAGCCGCTGCCGGGGTTCACCTCCCCGTGCAGGTGCGCGGCCTCGATGGGTCGGCCTGGGCGCTGGGCTTCGTCTGGAACGCCCCACGTCTCGCATGGCGCACCGGGACGGGTGGTGTCCGGGCGTCCCCACAGGACCGGCACTATCGGCGGCCTCCAATAGGGAGAATCATCGACGAGTACCAGCGCCGCATCGTCGCGCCCGCCCGGCTCGCCGGCCCACACGACCGTTCCGCCCGCGCTGCCGTCGCCGCCGGGGTGGAACACGTGGACTCGGGTGCCGTTCGGGCCGGTGACGTGCGCGGAGGTCAGGACCAGGCGGCTCCCGACCGCATATCCCGAACCTGAGCTGCGCCCTGGGCCCTTCGGGCCAGTTACGGCGGCGATCCTGAGCTTTTCCACTTCCGTCCTTTCCTCACCTCCTGCCGTCCTGCCGCAGGTATGGCGGTGCCGACCGGGCCGCGCCGTCAGTCCGGGATACGCCCTGACACGTCACCGGGTCCTTCCGGGCGCTCCTGGGTGGAGCTGACGAGCAGGTCCGTGCCGTCGGGGCGCTTCGGGGTGAGAGTGAAGGAGACGCGGTGGGTACGGCCGCGCGCGAGGCTGGCCTGGGTCTCTGCGTTCACCGCCCACAGCTTGAACCCGGCCTTGGCTTTCACATCGGCGCGTACCTCGACCTCGAACTCCATCTCCACCGGCCCCACCGCAAACACGACCTCGGGGTTCTCTCCCGCCCGGCCTGCTGCTTCGATCAGCTCGTCGCGTACCGCGGCCACCGCGTCCGCCAGAGGAACATCCATCTGCAACCACCCCATATTCAGAACCTGACTTGTGGTCAGAGCGATGTGGACACCGTAGATGTCGGGGCAGGTCGGGCGCAGCAGATCCATCTGATCTTGGAGCCCGCTTCAGGGCAGCCGCCCGGGACCGGGAGGGCGGAACGAGGTGGACTTGACGGCCTTGTCGGCCTGCGTGGTTCGTCGTCGCCTCGGTGGGGGAGGGTGCAGTGGCCCGTTGGGCAGGCCGACGGCGTGGAAAGTGGGGGCGAGGGTGTCAGACAAGAGCGTGTACGGCGATTGGGCCGAGCGTCGGGCGGACGCGGCGGCGGGCCGGCAGGGTGCGGAAAGCCAGACCGATGCGCTCGGGGAGGGCTTGGCCGCCGTCGCCTATGCCCTGCTCGATGTCGCTGCGGCAATCCGTGAGCGAACAGAAGCCAGCAGGTAAGCCTCTGTCATGGAGGCTGAAGGACGTCGGTGACGAACGGCCATGACGAGAAGGGCGGAACCCTGTTGGGTGCCGCCCTTCTCGTCTGGGTTGATCAACAGCGTTCAGCACTGGAGGCTGCGCCGGGCGGCTGTCTCGGATCAGGTCGTGGCCTCAGTCTGCTCGGTGACCGTCGATCCTCGCTCGCTCCTCAGGTGACCACGGATCCGGGAATCCGGCTTCGCGAGCCTTGTCGATTGAGTCTTTCGACCAGTGGAGCAAGAGCTCCGCGCTTCCGACGTTCCCCAGCCCCATGTCGTATCCATGGGGGGAGAAGTGGTACAGGAACCATGTCTCTCGGGCAGGGTCTCGAATCTCGGCCGCTACCCTCTCGAGCTCTTCGAGACCCTCAAGGATCTCTTCGTGGAAGGTGAGGTAGCGCCCTCTCAGGCCTGCTTCACCACCGGGTGCCCGTGAAGTGAGCGACCCTCTGCCATGCCAGTCCTCGTTCATGTATGTGGCGATGTACCAACGGACGGGGTCGCGCCCCTGCTTCTGGTAGTTGCAGGGACGGCAGGCAGGAAGAAGGTTGTCGAGGTCGTCGGACCCGCCGTTGGCGAACGGTATGACGTGGTCCATGGTCTCTGCCTTGCGTGAGCACCAGTAGGCGCACTGTCCATTGTTCGCGGACAGCACGCACATCGACTCCCAGATCATGAATCGGCGGCGACGTCTCTTCTTCGGCTCGTCCGGGAGGAAGCTCCGTCGGGACACTCTCAGTCTTCCGTCGTGGTCTGGACTGGCTGCTGGCTCAGCTCTGTCGGCACGTTGCGCAGCAGTGCGGCCGTCATCGCCAGCAGCGTCTCGGCCTCGGCCCGGCAGTACTTGAAGTCCCGCGTGATCGCGTCGTTGTGCATGGCGCCGCTGGTCTGGCTGTAGAGGGCGTCCAGGATCCGCCACCACCGCTCGGTCTGCGAGCACTGGCGCGCTTCCTTCTTGGGGCCGGGTTTGTCCCAGCCGGCGTTTTCCTGGATCCACTCCAGTGCCCGCCTGATCTCCAGGATCGCTGCCCGGGGCTCTCCGGCCGTCAGCAGTCGTTGCGCCTCGCGCAGTGTCCGGCCGACTTCGTCCCGGTCCGGGTCGCCGAGCGGGTAGGGGACAGCCATCTCGAAGGCGGCCGACGTACCGAGCTGGGCGAGCTGCTGCTCCCAGCGGCTCTTCGCGATGCTGATGTACTCCGTGGCCTGGGTGCTTCCGGGGAACCCCGCGGCTCGGGGGAGAGTCGCGCGGACATCCAGCTCGAACCGGATGTCGCCGTTCCTGGCTTCCTCCATTGCGTGCAGCTGTCGCGAGGACAGCGGGAAATCCAGGCTCACCGGGTGGACCGTGACCACCGGGGTGTACGCCAGGTTCGTCGTCACGCGGGCAAGGCGGGAGCGCTGCGCCGGCACCTTGCCGAAGCCGAACAGGTCCGCTTCGAGAGCGAGGATGCGTCCCGCTTTTTCAAAGGACGACATCCCGATGGAGAGCTGGACGTGCAGTTCGTGACCGCCGAGAGTGGGCCGGAGCGACGTCTGGTCGCTGCTCACCGCCAGGGTGAACCGGATGTCGTCAAAGCGAAGTTCCTGCACAGGACCCCCCACGGGCGATGTGATCAATCATCTGATTCTGTCTCATCGCCCGGTGGGGGCTCATTCCCAAATTTGGGAATGAGCCCCCACTCCCCCTGCCCGATGCCGGAGGGCGGCGCCGGGGCGGGGGCGCCGCCCTCCTACTCGACGGCACCCGGGTCTCATGATGGGGAGAGGTGGTGGTCGTTCCAAATTTTTGGAACGGGGCGGCCGCGCTGCCCCGAGAGGGAGGCCGGTCATCGGCGGCGGGTGTAGGCGAGTGCGGCGACGGCTGCGACCACGGCGGCCACAGTCGCCATGGCGGTGGCCGTCTCCCGTACGGCCGGGTGCTCGTGCAGGACGTAGGCAACGAAGGGCGGCACCCCGGTGGGGGTGCCGCCCTTGGCGTACAGCGCGGTACGAGTCAGCCGGTGTACCCGCCGACGATGAGGTCGGCAGCAGCCTGGCGGCGCTGTCCGGCGACGGTCTGGGAGACGCCGAGCGCCTCCATGACCTGCTCCAGCGTGATCGCGTACATGTCGGGCGTCTGGGGCCGCTGGTCGGCGGGGAGGGCAGCGTGGGCCGCGAGGATCATGCGGGCGACCTTGCGTTCGGCGCGCTCGCGGGGTGACAGGCGGGCGATGTCCTCGGCCTCCAGGGCCGCGACCTCGGCGCGGGCTGCCTCCGCGCGGGCGAGGGCGGCGGCGGCGGTCGCCTCCGCCGCTTGCTGCTCCGCGGCCGCCTTGCGCGCGGCGAACTCGGCGAGCTCCGCCTGCTGGCGGGCCTCGGCGGCGGCTTGCTCCTCCTCCAGGCGGAAGGCCTCCGCATGGCGGCGGCGGGCCTCCTCCAGCTTCCTGGCGGTCTCGGCCTCGGCCTCGGCGATCGCCAGTTCGTCGGCCTTCGCCTGTCGCTTCGCGGCCAGGGCGCGGGCCTCGGCCTCGGCCTCGGCGGCCGTCTTTTCTGCCTCCTCCTCCCGCGCGGCGATCCGCTCCGCCGCCTGGGCGGAGCGCTCCGCCTCGCGCTTGGCCGCCTCCGCCGCGATGCGGGCGTGGTGCGCGGCGGTGTCCGCCTCGGCGGCCGCGGCCGCCTCCGCGACCTTCGCGCCGGCCTTGGCAGCGGCCTCGGCCGCGCGGGCCTCCGCCTCCGCTGCGGAGGTCTCCGCCGCGATCAGGTGTTCTGCGGTCTCGACCTTGGCCCCGATGCGCATGCGCCGGACCTTCGCGTCGGCGTCCCGCTCCTCGGCGTCCAGGGCGCGCTGTTCCTCGCCGGCCGCGGCGGCCGCAATCCGCTCGGCCTCGGCGGCCGCGCGGGCGTCGTCGGCCTCCTGCTGCTTGCGGGGCAGGTCCAGGGAGTCGTCCACGCTCATGCCGTACCGGGCCATGGTGAAAGGCAGCAGGGCGGTGGCGTCGGCCTTCTTCTTCCAGTTGCGTCCGTGCTTGTGCTTGAGCCACGCCTCGTAGACGTCGAGTTCCTTGTCCATCTCGACGACGCGGTTGTAGGAGGTGATGCCGCGCAGCTTCATCCGGCGGTAGATGCCCCAGGCGGCGAAGGGGGACAGGAGCCAGCGGTGCAGCGGGACCTGGTCCGATTCGACGCCCAGGACCAGGCGGTTGGTGCGGATGATCAGGTGCCGTACGGCTTCGACCACGGCGACGAAGAGCAGCGGCAGCACGCCATGCATGAGGGCGCCGAGCGGGTCGACGAGGATCGGTTTGTCACCCGAGGCCGCGTTGAAGACGATCGTCGCCGCGGTGAGGAGGTGGGCGACCATGCGCAGCAGGGGCTTGGGCATCCGGCGCCAGACCATGACGAGGTCCAGCCCGTACATGGCGACGATGCCGGCGTCGATGCCGACCGGGAAGATCCACGAGTACCAGGCGAATCCGTGGGCCTCGGCGAGGCCGCGCAGCGCGTCGTAGGAGCCGATGAAGCCGATGGCGGCGACCACGGCCGCGCAGAGCGCGGAGGCGAGGATGACCCCTCGCATCGCCTTGACCGACCATGCCCGGGGGGCGGGCGGAGCCGTCTCCTCGCGCGGCGGAGCACTCTGGCTCGCGGGCGGAGCCGTCTCCTCGGTCGCCGGGGCGGGCGCATGGGAGGCCTCGGCGGGGCCGCTCGGGGCCGGGATCGTGGCGGGCGTCTTCAGGTCATGCATCCGGGCAGTCTCCCCCGCGCCTCGGGCGGGCGGAGCACCGGCCCCGGTGTGCGGAGCGGAGTCGGTGGTGGGCGGAGCGGCCGGGTAGGCGTGGCCGTTGAGCCGGGGCGGGTAGGTTTCCATGTGCGTCACGGGCGTTCTCCGTGGTCGTAAGGGTGGGGCCGGGAGGTGCAATCTCCTGGCCCCACTCGTGTGTCCGGGGTCAGCTGGCGGTGAGGGTAGCCGGGTCGAACAGCGCTTCTTGGGCGTCGTGCAGCTGTCGCAGGCGTTCGGCGGCGGCGTGTTCCCGCTGGATCTTCAGGGCCCTGTGCCAGCACCGCGGGCACCAGGACCGCAGGTTGGCGGCGGGTACGGCGGCGTTGGCGGTGTCGGTCAGGCGGGGCGGGTAGGGGGCGGCGTGCAAGGGCCGCTCGTTGAGCTGGCTTTCGCAGCGGTCTCCCTGGTGGCTGCCGCAGACGCCCTCGCAGCCGCACCGCTCGCCGTGGGCGGCGAGGACGACGTCCAGGGTGGTGGAGGGCATCGGATGGATCGTCACGAGCTTCTCCCTCACGGGGTCAGTGGCGGGCGTCGGTCGTGCTGCGGGCGAACATGCCGCGCGCCTGCGTGTGGGTCTTGTGGGTGTGGGTCTGGCGGACGGGGCCGGTGTAGTGGTGGTGGTGCGTGACCGGGGCGGCCTGCTGCGCGGCCTGGCCCGCGCGGCGGACCAGGCCAGCGAGGGCGGCGACGATGGTGACGGGCGCGCCGACGGCGAGTGCGAGGGTGAGCGGATCGACTCCGGCCAAGGCCCACAGGGCGATGCCCGCGCCGGTGCCGGCCATCAGGGTTCCGGCGCCAGCCGCGAGCATCACGACCGAGGCGTCGGTGGCCTTCTGCGACATCGGCGGGCGGCCGGGCTGGTCGACCGGGGCGGCGGTGCCGACGACGGGCACCGGGGTGGTGTCGCGGTACGAGGTCGGGATCGGTGCGGTGGGCGCCACGGCGGGTGCCACGGCGTCCTCGACGGCCGCGATCAGGTCGGCGGCGAGGGCGGTGGTCTTGGGGTCAGGCTGCGAATCCATGGGGTCCTCCTCGGCGGTGTCGGGGCGGTCAGGCGCGTACGGTCCAGCCGCGCTCGGTGCGGCGGATGTCGAAGCTGGGGCCGACGATCCGGCCGGCGGCGGGCAGCAGGGGGCCGATGCCGAGGGCGGTGATCCGGTTCATCAGTTCGGCGATCTCGGCGGCGATGGCGGCGGCCTGCTGCTCCTTGCGGCGCAGGTCTTCGGGGCGTCCGGCGTACATAGCGTTCCTCACTCTGAGTAATCGTCAGGCGGGTGTCAGGGACGGTGACTTTGACAGTCAGAGCGGACTACCAGGGGGTTTCACCAGGGAAAATCAGTGACTTCTCTTTAGGCCCCCGTCGGGCCTGACTGTCAGAAGTCAGGCCCGACCGTGACTGTCAGATCGTTACGGTGTGTAGCCGTTACGCGGGCTGGAGAGGGGAGTGGAGGATCACGTAGGTGCCGTGGCCGTCGCGCTGAAGGATCCCGGCCTCGACGAGGCGCTTCAGCTCGCCCTGCATCCACGGGCGCTTGCGGCCGGTCGCGACGGTGGCCGGGATGAGGTCGGCGGGCTCGAACTCCAGGCGGCCCTGGGCGGCCCACAGGTCGAGTTCGGCGTAGAGGGTGTGGCGGGCGTCCTCGGTGGACATGCGCTCGGGCTGCTCGAACTCCATGTCGCTGTCGGGGTCGGGCTCGACGACGTCGTCCTCCAGGCGGAGACCGGCGTAGTCGGCGTCCGGCTCGGGGTCGCCGGGGATGGCGCCCATGATCTCGTCGTGGGCGTCCTGAATCTCCACGGCGGCGGCCTCCTCGATGTCGTCCATGTCGATCTCGTCCATGTCGGTGTCGTCCTGAGCGGAGGGGGCGGGGACCGCGGACGGAGCCGCAGCCGCAGCGGGCGGAGCGATCGCCGCGGCAGGCGGAGCAGCCGCCACGGCGGGCGGAGCGGCGGCCGGTGCGGCCGGGGCCAGGACCGCAAGGGCATCGGGGGTGTCCGGGATCGCAACGGCTCCAGGCGGAGCGGCGGCGATGGCGGCGCGGAGCGCTTCCCTCGCTGCCGCGGCCGACTGCTCGATGCCGGGAGTGGTCTTGTTGGTGCCCTTGTGGGTGCGCTGGGCGTAGGCCTGGCCGAGCGCGCCGGCGGTCGCGGCGTCGAGCGGGTCGCGGTACGGGGCGGCGGCGGCCACGAGGGCGGCGAGGACCTCCCGGTTGGTGAGGGAGGAGCGGGCCTCCATCGTCCAGCGCTCCTGCTCGATGCCCATGCCGGTCGCGAAGCCGTAGCCGGGCCGACCCGAGCCCCAGGCGGGAACGGCGCCGGCGGCGACGACGGAGTCCGGCAGGCAGAACCCGGCGTCGCCCGCGTCGTCGACGCCCATGCAGATCGAGCCCTGCAAGTTGGCGCGCACGTCGGTGGAGATGTTGGTCCAGGTGGCGCGCTGGAGGCTGATGCCGAGCCAGATGCCGACCGAGCGGGCGGCCCGTGCGATCTTCTCCAGCTCGTCGAAGTCGGCGACGTCGGCGGCCTCCTCGACCCACACGAGCATCGCGGAGAGCGACGAGGCGGGGGACCACTGGTCAAGGCCCTCGTCTGCCAGGACGCTGCCGCGCGCCTTGATCGCGGCCGGAAGGCTCTTCAGCAGCCGCTTGGCCTCCTTGGCGTCCTGGACGAGCCAGTCGATCCCGTCGGCCATGTGCCCGACGGTCTGACGGCCCTTGGAGAGGTCGATCAGGAAGACGGTCATCTTCTGGCGGGTGGCCAGGTGCGCCAGGAGCGTGCGCAGCAGCTCCGACTTCCCCGCGCCGGTCACGCCCATCACGAGGACGTGCTGAAGGATCGCCGCCGCGAAGGGGCCGATCGCCCAGATCTCACCGTCGGCGTACATGCCAAGCGGGATCGGCTCCGTCGGCATCAGCCCGAAGGCCTCCGGCATCAGGAAGGCCACGCCGTCCTTCAGCAGGTCGGCGACGCGCATCGAGATCATGCCGCGCGCCGCGTTCTCCGGGTCCGGGGTGACGATCACCCCGGACGGCGGGACCTGGAGCGCGGCCGCGACCTTGGAGGCCGTGGACTGCACCGCGTCGATCGTCGTGCCCGGGGCGACCTCGAGCGCGGCTTTCACCGTGCCCTTGCCGGTGCCCTTGGCGTCCTTGACGGTGACCTTCTCCCAGCCGATCGCCTCGGTCAGCTTAGCCAGCGTCCCGCCCTCGTTGGTCTCCTCGGGGTCTGCGCCCTGGCCGGCGGCCATGATCTGCCGGGCGTTCCAGGACGCCGCGATGAGCGCACCACCCATGAGCCACAGGTCCAGCATCGGTCGGCCGAAAGGCCCGGCGGACACGGCGCAGGTGAGCCAGCCCATCCCGGCCGCCACCGTCGCGGTCGCCTGCGCCCGCCGGAATTTGCGGAACTTGGTGTTCGCGCCGCTGGTCTTCCAGGTCACGGCCGCCAGGGCGGCGCCGCCGAGGGCGATCCCGGCGGAGGCGAGGCCGGCCGACATCGCCTCGTCGCCCCACATAAGGTTCACCGCTGCGCCTGCCGCGGGGGGCAGGGTCGCCGCAGCGATCCACGGCGGGGTGTAGGGCAGGGACTTCGCCAGGATGTATCCGCAGACCGCCTTGCCCACGGACTTGCCGACCGCGACCACCTCGGAGCCGGCCCCGGCCGGGGCCGCCGTCTCGGCGGCCTTCTTCGCGCGGGCCATCACTCGCCCCCGATCGTGAACGTCTTCGGGGCGGTCTTGCCGGACCGGGCGCGCTTGGCCTCCTGCTCCGGGACGACGAAGTGCCTGTTGAACGCGGCGGCCATCTTCAGCGCGCCCACGCCCAAGGCCTTCGCGGCCTCCGCGCTGACTTTCAGGTGCGCGGAGACCAAGCGGGCCTTGACCCGGGAGGAGGCGCCGAAGGTGTACCACTTGCCCTTGTAGGTGCTGAGCACCCCGTTGATCTCCTCGGCGCGCATCCCCAGGATCAGGTGGAGCTCGCGGCCGAGGTGGTTGATCGCCTTCGCGAGGGCGAGGATGTCGCGGTCGGAACGGATCTCGATCTTCTCGATCGCGTAGATCATCCGGTCGCCCTGGTGCCGGTCCGCGCCGTCGGCGGGGGCCGCGCCCCGGCCGCCGCCCGAGCCACCGTTGCCGGAACCGCCCTGTCCGCCGCCGCGGTTGACCGTGACGTTCACCGGCGGGAGGACCGAGCCGCCGATGCCGCCGACGAAGGCGCCGGCCGCCGCGCCGGCGGCCTCGGCGACGTTGGCGGCGCGGGACGGAGCCGGGCGGGCGGGACGGGGCCGGGTCGGACGGGCGGCGGGCCCGTCGTCGGGCCAGTCGGCGAACCCGTCCGACGTACGCGGCGGAGGCGTCGTCGTCCGCGGCCTGTACGGCCGGTCCGTACGCGAGTCGAAGCCCGCGGCACTGTCGGAGGCCCAGTCGTACGGGCCGCTGCTCGTCGTGCTCATCCCTGGGTCTCCTCGTGAATCGTGATCTTGCCGAACCAGATCGGCGTACGGAGGTCGGTCACCTCGACGTCCGGGTCGCCGGACTCCTCGACCGCGTCGGCGGCCTTCTCGATCAGCTCGTGCGCCGCCATGAACTTCGCGGTGGCGACGGCGGCGTACAGGTCTGCCGGCCCCATCGACGTCCGCGTCGCGAGGCGGACCGCGAGCCGGGCGACCCGGGCCGCCGTCGCCACCGCGGCCACCGCCCGGTCGACCAGGAGCACGCGAATCTGTCCGTACATCAGCCGGCCCTCCCCACGAACGCGAGGACGGTGATCACGCCGGAGCTGTCCGTCAGGGCCACCACCCGCATCTCCTCGCCGTCCGGCGTGGTCATCGGCCACCAGCCGGCGCTGTCGCACGTGTAGAGGACCGGGTCAAAGCCCGCGAGGGCGTTCGCGCCGATCGTCAGATAGGCATGGGTCTCGTCGATTTCGGCCGAGTACCGGTTCTGCGGGTCGAACCCGAAGTAGGTGTACGTGATCGTCCTCACCGGGCACCCCCCGACGCGACGATCGCGTGATTGATGGCCGCCAGCGCCACCGCCACCAGCGCCGACACGGAAAGGACCGTCCGGTCCCCCGTCACCGCGCTCCAGATCTCCACCGCGACGGCCACGGCGAACAACACCCGCACCGCCCACAGCCCGCGCTTCACCGGGCACCCCCCGCCTGCTGCGCCGCCTGGGCCAGCGTCTCCGCGAGCCGTCCCGCGGCCTCGCTCGCCGCGGCCAGCGCGTTCTGCGCCTGCTGGCGCGCGGCCTCCATCTCGGCGGCCGCCTGGTGGCACTCCTCCTCGCTCATCGAGCACCTCCGACGAACGCCAGGGCCGCCACGACGCCACAGGACCCGAACAGGGTCACGACCTTCAGCAGCGTGCCGTCCGGCGTGGTCAGCTCCCGGCCCTCGGCGCCGTGCGTGAACACGACGGACTCGAAGCCGGCCACCACGCTCGCACCGATCACCAGGTACGCGGCCTTCTCGGCCAGGTCGCACTCGTACCGCGCCTTCGGGGCCAGCCCGAGGTAGAAGTGCGTGACCACTCCTCCCTCCCGCTGCCCGGTGCCGGCCAACTGATCAGTCACACTCGACATGTCGGTCCTCCAACCACCCTGGATGTGGCCGACAGTGCTCGAGGCGGTGCAACGCTCCGAGCACCAGCCCGCCTAGTGCAGCACTAGGCGGGCTGCTGCGTTTTCGCAGGTCAGCGCTTGAAACCCCTGGCTCTCCGCTGGAGCAGCCGGGCGTCCCGAGAAGCAAGGTAGACCACTAGCGCCATGTAGCGCTAGTGCTAGCGCTACATGAGTACTTGGCATAGGCTTCTACGTGTAGCGCTGCACTCAACGTCGAAGCAGCACGCGTCATCCGAGAGGAGAGGACTGAGATGGCCCAGGGATATGCCGAGATCGCCGCGCACTTCCGCCAGCAGATTCAGGACGGCGTCCTACAGCCGGGCGACACGATGCCCTCCATGCGAGAGGTCAGCGAGCGTTATGGTGTGGCGCAGACCACGGTTAACAGGGCATTTCGTGTGCTCAAGGCCGAGGGCCTGACCCTGCCGAAGGCCGGCGTTGGGACAGTGGTCGCGGGCCCGATCAGCAACAACATCAGCGCCAGGGTTGCGCTGCACGCGACCACAGGCTCAGCCCTGGGTGGCGGCGAGAGTTCCCGCATTCTGGAAGTCGGCACCATCGGTGCAGACGAACTGGTCGCGTCCCGCCTCGACGTCACCCCAGGCACGCCTGTGCACATGCGGCGCCGGGTCGTCAGCCGCGGCGGTGTGCCGGTCCACATGAGCACCAGCTACTACCCCGCGTACGTCATGGCGGTCACACCTGAACTCGCGCAGCCGGTCTCCACCGGAGCATCCCGCGAACTTGCGGCCGAGAGGCTGGGCATCGCCCAGGACCGCGTTCTGTACGAGTTCATGTCCCGGCACGCTACTGAGGCCGAGAAGGAAACGTTGGGCATCACGGCCGGCGGTCCACTTCCCGTGTCGCAGGAAGTCCGCACGGTCTACCTGGCGGACGAGCGAATCGTTGAGGTAGCGGTCAAGGTCGCCAACGGGTCGACCATCCTGCGGCACCTTATGCCGCTGCGCTGATCCTGCGCGGCGTGGAGTGACCCCATGGGCCACCCGGGGGTTGAATGCTCTGGTGTCGCCACCACGGCCCCGCGTGGGGCCCACCTGGAACGGCAAGCCACCGCATAACGACAAAGGCCCAGGACACCCGTCCTGAGCCGTACATAGCGAAGGACCCCCCCGATCGTCTCGCCAAAGATCCCGGGAGGGCCCTACCAAGCAGCTGTGCGGTCTTAGACCGCCGTCCGCACATTCACTGTAACGGGCACGGCCGGAAGAGGTCACCCCCGACTAGTGAGCGTTCGGGCGACGGCTCTGTCACAGCAGGATCGGAGAGTCAGACCCCGTGTCCCCCCGTACGACGAAGATCGGCGCAACCGCCGGCCACAACTCGAATCAGCGCCCCGCCGGGGGTTCCCGGTGAGCATCCCGCGCCAGAGCGAGCCGCACGAGGAGCCGGACACCTTCGGCAGGTCGTTCATCGAGCGCGCCTACGAGCCGCCGGAAGAAGTTGTCTTCCGCACCGACCAGATCGCCCCGGCCTCGCTCCAGCCGCAGGATCTCGGAATCCTCTACCACCTTCTGATCCGTGACCCGAACTTGCCGTGCAGCGTCGTGGCGCTCGCCGAGGAGCTGAAGGCGTACGGGTGGAAGGGGGTCAGTGACAAGCCGTTGCGCGAGTCGCTGCGGCGCCTCATCTCGGCCGGCCACATCGAGCGCCTGAAGGGCAATGACCCGGAGACGGGACAGATGGTGTGGCTGTTCCGGGTGTACCGGAACCCGGCCAACAATCCGCAGGTCAGGGCCAGGCGGCAGAATCTACCGGATGGACCGAACAAGCGTTCTATCCATCCGGTAGATTCGACTCTTTCCGCAGGTCAGACCCATCCGGTCGAATCTGCCGGATGGGCCGCCATCCGGTCGGATCTACCGGATGGACCGGAGGACGTTTCCGCAGGTCAGACCCATCCGGTCGAATCTGCCGGATGGCACGTTTCCCCCCCCACACCCCCCCTTGGTGGTGGTAACACCACCCCCTACCCCCACACGCGTCCCGCCGGGTCGGCTGAGACCGTGACGAAGGAGGGGGAGGACCAGGCGCACGCGCCCCAAAAGCACACCCGGGAACGGCTCGCCGCCGCTGCCGACTTCCTGCGCGGTCTCACGGGCGATGTGGCGCTGAACTCGAAGCAGCGCGCTGGCCTCGCCCCGCTGGTGCTGGACGCGGTTGACTGCGACGGCTGGACGATGGGCCCGGAGCTGCTGCGAGCCCTGTCCGTGGCCCGGGACAATGCCCCGGTCAAGAACCCGGCGTCCGTGGTCCGAAGCCGGATCGAGAACCTGCGGCCCTACCAGGCCCCCGCTACCGGCACCCCTGCCGCTGCTGCCCCGGCGGATGACGCATGCCCGCAGCACCCGCACAAGCGGGCCGCCGAATGCCTGCCGTGCCGGTCCGGGGACGCCGAGGGTGCACCCGCCCCCCCGGCCGTGCCCTTGACCGGTGATCAGATCGCCGCCGCCCGCGCACGGGTTGACGAAATCCAGCGGCGCGCTCAAGCCCCGAAGCGCAGCGTGAAGCACCCGGAGCGCCGCGAGGCCCGTATGCGCCAGCAGCAGGCCGAGGCCCGCGCCATCGAGCTGGACGCCGAGGCGGACAGGAACCGGGAGCTGGCGAACGCTCTCCTGGGCAGCGCTTTCCCGGCCGAGGCCGACGGCGACGTCTTCGCCGACCCGCGGTTCTAACCCCGCAACGTGATGCGGGCCGCCCCATGCCGGGGGCGGCCCGCGGACACCCATCCATGCCTTGAGCTGTCTGGAGTGCCTTGTGACCACCGTAGACGCCTTCGAGCCCCACCCGTTCGACGACGAGCAGGCCCCCGCCCCCCACACGCCCCGATTCGACCGGACACCGCCGAACGACCACGACGCCGAACAGTCCGTGCTCGGCGGACAGCTCCTGTCGAAGGACGCGATCGGCGACGTCGTCGAGATCCTGAACCCCGTCGACTTCTACAAGCCCGCCCACGAGACCATCCAGGCCGTCATCGTCGACATGTTCGGCAGGGGCGAGCCGGTCGACCCGGTCACCGTCGGGGCCGAGCTCACCAAGCGCGGTGAGATCACCCGCGTCGGCGGCGCGTCCTACCTGCACACCCTCGTCCAGGCCGTGCCCACCGCCTCCAACGCCTCGTACTACGCCGAGATCGTCGCCGGTACCGCGAAGCTGCGCCGCCTCGCCGAGGCCGGAACGAAGATCGCGAACATGGCCTACGCCGGTGAGGGCGACGCCGACGCCATCGCCGACGCGGCCGGCGCCGAGTTCAACGCCGCCGTTGCCGTCCGCCGCGAAACGGAAAGCTTCCGTCCCGGCGATCGGTCCGCCGCTCTCCTCGACCGCCTGGAGGCCCGCGCCCGCGGCGAGATCACGAAGGGTGTGCCGACCGGATTCACCGACCTCGACAACCTGACGAACGGTCTGCACGGCGGGCAGATGATCGTTGTTGCTGCCCGGCCGGCCATGGGCAAGTCCACGCTTGCCGTCGACTTCGTCCGCGCCGCCTCGGTCAAGCACGGCAAGGTGTCGGCCCTGTTCACGCTGGAGATGAGCGGGGACGAGGTCCACGAGCGCCTCCTGTCCGCCGAGGCGCGCGTAGCCCTGCACCATATGCGCAGCGGCACCCTGACCGAGGACGACTGGAACCGCATCAGCCGCCGCCTCCCCGCGATCGACGCCGCGCCGATCCACATCGTCGACGAGCCCGGCCAGACCGTCTTGCAGATCAAGGCGCAGGCCCGCCGCCTCCAGCAGCGCCACGGTCTCCACCTGGTCGTGGTCGACTACCTCCAGCTGCTTCAGCACGGCGGTCGGCGCAGCGAGAACCGCCAGACCGAGGTCTCGGAGATGAGCCGCCAGCTCAAGCTCATGGCTAAGGAACTGGACGTACCTGTGGTCGTCGTCGCCCAGCTCAACCGCGGCCCCGAGCAGCGCACCGACAAGAAGCCGGTGGTGTCGGATCTACGCGAGTCTGGAGCCATCGAGCAGGACGCGGACATGGTGATCTTGATTCACCGCGAGGACGCCTACGAGAAGGAGAGCCCCCGCGCCGGCGAGGCCGACCTGATCGTGGGCAAGCACCGCAACGGCCCTACCGCCACGATTACCGTCGCGTTCCAGGGCCACTACTCCCGGTTCGTGGATATGGCTCAAGCCTGACCCGCAAAGGCGCCTGTGTGGCGATCTCCGGGCGCGTCACCCCTTCCCGAGTCACATGGGTAATCCAGCCTGCTGATCGGCCCTCAGATCGCCATGTGGCGGTCCGCCTGAGTGGCGGGCCCTCAGACCCAGATCATCCCGACTGACGACGCGGCCCCGACCATCCACCGAAGGACCACGCATGACCATCGACGCTGCCCTGCACGGTGCGCTCGCGGGCGCGTTCACCCGGCCCATCCCGAAGTCCGCTGGCGCCCAGGTCCGCTACCTCGTCCGGCAGCACAAGGGCAGCACCCGGGATGTTGCGGCTCTCCTCGGTGTCTCCCAGCGCACCATCGAGCGGTACGTCCGCGATCAGATCAAGCGCCCGCGGGCGGACCTGGCGGACCGGATGGCTTCCGAGGTCCGGCGCCGCTGGCAGCCGCAGATCCGCGCGAGGGCTCGTGAGGCCGCGGCGACGACGGACGGCCTGATGGTCGACGTACGCGCCCGGTTCGGCTTCACCGCCGCTCCCGGCACCACCGACGACGCCCGCATGCGCCACCTCACCCTCGCCCTCCCGCCCCACCACGCCGCCCGCCTCCTCGACGCCCAGGCCGCCGGCGCCACCGACCAAGAACTCCGGCAGGCCACCGCCGACGTGCTCGGCGAGGTCTACTTCCGCGACGGCGGCCACCGCGCCCACGACCTCCTCGTGGAGCTGACCGACATCGAGCAGATCCAGTTCGAGCTGTAGTCCTGCCAGGGGTCCTTATCTGCGAGTCGGGTTACACAGGCCGAGGAGGTGTCTGTACGCCTCCGTAACGGCCTTCCGTCTGGGCCGGGGCCGCTGCCTCGGTCAGGTCATGGGCTATGGAACGCGAGGAGGGCCATGCCGGTAGTCCGGCATGGCCCTCCTCGTGTGTGCAGGTGAAGCCGACGTCGCGCCGCTAGGGCTGACGATCGGCTTCACGCGGGGGCGGGCGCGCCAACACCCACCCGGATCCCTGTGCGCCGGTTGGAGCCAGTAGCAATCAGGGGCCGGTCCCGGATCTGCGCAGTTCCGGATCCGTGGTTCTCAGGATGGCCTAGGCCGCTTAGTACTGTGCTGAAGCAAGCGGTGCGATATTGAATCAACCCAGGTCAGAGACGCTGTGGATGCCGGAGGCTTCAGCGGAAGCGGGCACGGGGGAACACGGCGTCACTTTCCCCTCATCGGCATACCTTGCAAGTCTCTGAACAGCAGTTTTCCGTGAATGATGCTCTTGTTGGGGGGGCCTAGAACGTCGAGCTGGTTGTAGGCGGTTCATGCTAGGGGCCTCCGCGACGCCCTGACCTGTGGTTTTTTCTTTTGCGTCACACCGTACGGGCCGCCGTAACCAGCTGCGAGTCGTGCTCGGTGTTCTATGGCGATGCTTTGGTGCGTTGGTGAGGCAACGTTTTGACGGGCTGTCATTCGTGGCTTAGTCGCTGGGATCCTGTGAGGCAGCAGGTTTTTTCTGTGTGCTGGGAGCGCCAACTCCCGCTGAGCACACGGAAGGACCAAGACATCGGTTGGAGCCAAGCCATACCGTCCGGCGATCCTCGGATCGCCGGACGGTAGTTAGGGGACCCCTCATGGGCAGCAAGCCCTCCGCCGCGGCACGCGCCGCGGCCACCGAGCCGACGACGGCCGGCAGCGACACCACTCTCGCGGTCACCCGCGACGAGCTCTCCTCGAGCGCCACAGCCCGATTCGGTATGCCGCACGCGCTCGTCATCGTCGCGTGCATCGCCACCGCGGCGATCCTCACCAAGCTCGGCATGACTGTCCAGGATGCCCTGTTCCTCATCGCGGGCGCGGGCGGCATCGGCACAACGATCATCGTCGTGGCCGCAGCCGGTGGACGCCGGAACAGTGGCCGAATCAGCCGCTTCATGAGTGCCTACTTCACCTCCGGAAGCTGAGACGCGCATCATGGGGCGACCCGAAAAGCTGGTGGACCGAACGACCCCGGCATGCGCAAAACTCGCGGACTTTCTACGCCATCGCAAAGCCGTGGCCGAGATCACCTATCAGCAAATGGCGGCAACTCTTCCCTCCGGAGGGAGGGGTGTAGTTTCAAAAGCAACGCTCGAACGGGCTGCCTCCGGCAGCACGGTCCCTGCCTGGGACACAGTCCGGTCATTCATCATTCTCACTGCCACTGCCGACGAGATCCTCAAGATGCGCTTCAGTGACTCCATGGACCACGGCAAGGAGCTGTGGATCCGGGCCCGTCGCGCGACCCGAGCGCCGTACTACGTACACAAAGCGCCCGA
This sequence comes from Streptomyces sp. NPDC003327, assembly GCF_053589515.1. Lineage (NCBI taxonomy): Bacteria > Bacillati > Actinomycetota > Actinomycetes > Kitasatosporales > Streptomycetaceae > Streptomyces > Streptomyces sp. NPDC003327. Next base: position 59,725 of record NZ_JBSFSA010000039.1, read on the forward strand.
CCCCACCCTCATCTCCTCAAGAGCAGACCTCAGCAGAGCCCTCCGTCACCAGCACATCTGGGCCGGCTGCCCCACGCCCGGAGAGATGGAGCGGGCATCTGGGTCCTGGGCCCTCCCGAAAAGTACTACTCGCCGCATCATCACTGGTGACACTCTGCCCGTCGATCCCCAGCAGGCCATCGCTTTCCTGAAGGCCTGCTATGTAGAAGAGCCTGTAGACCTTGAACCCTGGCTCAATGCGGCGGCGCGAGTGCTGCCTGAAATCCCGTGGGCTAGAGCCCATCAGCTCTTGGTCGTTCAGATTGGGTTCCGTAGAACAGAATACGGAAATGTCAATATTTCCGATTATCGGGGCGAGGTTTCAAGAGGTGTTGAGAGTGCCAAAAATGCCGCATAGTCGTAATCGGCCGAAGCGCCTGTGATGTCGAACTCCGGGAGGCGGTCTGCATACCTTCCTCCCGGAGCTTCATCCGGCCAGGGATTCACCCGCTGGGCATTACGACCTGATGCGCGAATGGATACGGCCGTGGCACCGTGTGGTTATCAGTAGGGGTGGGGTCGGGAGTCCCTACTTCCCCTAGCACGCGCGGCGCTCATGGCTGTCGCGAGTTGACCGATCCGCTGCCGACGCACACCCACCGCGGGGAAGGTGGGCTGTCGCGGGCGTGCCTGCCCGCGGATCGCACACGACAATGACATGTATGCGGTATCTTTTTGTGAAGCCTGCTCCGCCGTCGGCGACCGCGACCGGCCGCCGCCTACGTGCCTCTGCCGAATACGCCCCGAAGGAGCACCCCGCGATGATCCACCCGAGCCGCAGGCACCTCGTACGCACCCGCGAGATGCTGGCCGCAGACATGGGCATGGCCAAGGGCACGTTCGCCAACAAAAAGCCTCACACCCAGCCCGGTTTTCCTGCCCCCATCAGCTCCGCCGGTGCCCGCACCTTGCTGTGGGACGGCGGCCAGACCGCCGCCTACCTCGCCGGCGAACCCCTCCCGGACCTCCCGCCCGCCAATGACCCAGCCATGCTCCTGGACCGCAACGAGGCCGCCGCCGAACTCGGCGTAACACCCCGAACCTGGGACAGCTACGCCACTGACCCTGCCATCGCCCCGTACAAGACCGACGTCCACAGCGTCGAGCACTGGCCACGCGCCGCCGTGCACGCCTTCCGCGACAGCCGACCCGGCAAATCCGCCGCCTCCGGCCGGCCCAAGGGCAGCACCAACGCCGTCCCCCGCGGAGAGGTCCCCATCCGGGTGGCCGCCCTCCTCGATGCCACGCCGGCCATCACCATCACCGCCGTCCGCGAAGCACTCGGCATCGCCCCGGCCACCGCCCAGCGAGTCCTCGCCCAGCTCCGCGCCGAACGAATCAACGCCCTCAGACACATCCGGCCGCAACTCACCTTCGACCAGGCCGCCGAGCAACTCGGCTATCCGCCCGCCGTACGCCGCGCCGCACGCCATGCAGCGCAGAACCCGCAGAAGGCGGCATAACCATGCGCACGCTTGTACCCGTCGACCGGTGGGACGCCCACTACGCCGCCGGTCGGGACTTCCGCCCCGTGCTCGACGAAGAAGAGACCGTCTTCGACCACCGCGTAGGACCGGGCCAGAACCGCTGTGCCCTCGACGTCGGATGCGGAACAGGAGGATTCGCCCGGTTCCTACACACCCGCCACTACACGGTCCACGCAATCGACTACGCCGAAGCCGCCATCGACCTGGCCACCGCCCGAAGCGCGGACACCCCCGGCATCACCTTCGAGCAGCGAAACGCGGAAACCGACCCCTGGGCGGACCTTCCCCCCTTCGACCTGATCACCTGCCGCCTAAGCTACGCATTCATCCAGAACAAGCAAAAGTTTCTGCACAACGTAGGAAACCACCTCACGAGCGGCGGCATGCTCTACGTCATGACCCCCCTGGCAGACACCCTCCCCGCTCAAAGGCGTGAAACCGGGATCACGCCGCAAGAGATCGAAGAGCTCCACGACGGATGGACCACGGTGGAGCAAGACGCACTCGACGCACAGCACACGGCCTACACCCTGACCCGCTGAACGGCGCCCCAGCGCTACGATCGAACCGGCGTACGGCCAAGGCAGGTGTTGCCGCGTGGGGCCGGACGCCAGTGGCGGCCGGCTGCGGGCCGCTAACCCCTCCGCCACATCAGCGGCGGACCGGCCGCCACCCCTCATATCTTTCATGATCAAGGAATGCGCTTCTCGCATCGACAGGCGCATGTGCTAATCAAGCGACATCCATTATTCCTGCGGTGCGGAAATTATTGATTGCCTCTGATATCGACGCGCTGGATTGATGCGTCGGATTCGGACAAAGCTGCTTTGACGAAGCACGCCTCAAGCCGATAAGAGAAGCCCTCCGCAGCCTTCAGGTTGGCCTTATTACTCCTCCCCACCCCAGAGAGCTTGTAGCAAAAATTGTACAGGTCAATCTTTATTTGATCGGGGATTTCCGCGTGGCGTCCGGCGATCCGCTCTACATCATATGCAAGATATGAGCGATCGAACCAGAGGGATGCGTACAACTGGCCAGCCATGGAGACCCTGGCCATCTCTGGCATTTCTGCAAGGGAACTCTTTGCCTTCCTGTTCAACAGTTCAATCGGATGCAAAGGGGCAGTTAAGGTGCTAAGGGTTGGAAACTGTGAGCTGTGGAGGTAGAGCCTCTTGCGAGGAGTTATCGCGGTTTCAGGGCTGCCGCTCTTTTGGCTAATGGAATCTTGTTTAAGCGTTGCGTCACCAGCTGCAGCCGCGTTATCCCACAAACGATGAAAACGCTTAATCTCGGTATCGGCCTCGAACCCAGGCACGCGAGATGCAAGTTCATGCACGATCAGCTCAACTACACCCCAGTCGGGCAGCCGAGGCTTGGTGAACACGTCATGGATCCGGCTCGAGCTGGACACCCCAGCCCCCAGCGCTCGCGCCAAGGCGCGCACCGAAGGCCATCCCGCCTGCCGGTGCAGGGCGTGCAGTTCGTTGCTCAGCGTCAAACGCGCTCCCGGTTCGAGCGCGGGAGCGGTGAGCTTGGCCATGGGCGTCCTCGAAGTGTCCAGAAGTGTCCGACAGCGTCCTACGGTCAACGTACAGCGTCCGAACCCGTGCGACAGCGTCATGAGTTGTAGACCTCCGTCCGTTCACGTCAGCACGCCGCCGGCCACCTCGAACCTGGTGAGACAAGCCCAACTCACCCAGGGGGAACGATGCGCAACAAGATGCTGACCACGGTCGTAGAGGGCCTGCTGACCCAGCTCCCCGCCAGCCTGCTCACCGCGGCACTCACCGCCCTTGCCGTAGGAGCTACCAAGTGGTGGCGCGAGCGAAGCAAGTAGCGTGCGGCGAAGGAGCGCCACGTAGCCCATGGGGCCCCGAGCCTGTTACACCGCCCATCCGGCGACTTCCAACGCTCTCAGCGCCGGGCGGAAGTCGAACCCTCCAGACACCCTCCCCAGAACGCCACCCCGCCCTGGCTTTCAGAGCGGCACCAAACGGGCGCAGCACCGTGTCACATGACCTGTCACAGAAGACGTCACATGACAACCTGTCACATGCTCTGACCAGCGCATACCCTGCCCGACCCCCCTGACAGAACCGGGTGTGACTCACCCCGAGAACCACAGGAACAGACCAGCTGGCCAGCCCACCCAGACACCCACAGCACTCGGCGCACCTGCCAAACGCCGGTGGCTGTGGCGGGGTGGTGGGTCCGGCGAGGCCCTGGCCGAACGGCAGACCCCACCATCCCCACGCCCGAGATCCCGGCCAGCGCCCCACCGGACCCACCACCCCGCCACAGCCACCTCACCGCCGCAGCCCCGTCCTCCAAGAAAACAAGCGGAGACTGCCCGGGCGCGGCCTCCCACGGAGACACGCGATACAGGGCACCTGCAGTCGTCCAGGGCGCTGCGACGTCGCCTCGTTGCCCGCGTGCTTGGCGGGGCGCTGCGCGCCCTGTGCCGCCGCGCGGCTCCGCTGCGCTTCGCCAGGCGGGGCCTTCGCTGCGCTCCGTCCCCGCCTTCCGCGTGCCGGGCAGTCCGCTGCGCGTCCTACCCGGCCGGGTGCTGCGCACCCTCACGCGCTGCGGTGTAGGGCGCCGCTGCGCACCGCCCTACACCTTGCCCTGACGCTGCGCGTCAGGGGATGCGCGGCACAGGGCGCGCAGCGCCCCGCCAAGCACGCCGACCCCCGGGCCGTCACTCTTGGTGACGGCCCGGGGGCGCTCACGGTGTTGCTACGGAGTGAGACCTAGTGGCCGTCCTCCCCCGGGCGGCACGGCGTGCACTGCATCGCGTCCTTCTCCCACAGCGGCCAGTCCACCGGAAAGCCGTTCGCTTCGATGATCTTGGCCGTGCTGAAGACGGAACCGTCACCCTTGCGCTCCACCTCCGGAATGTGGTCCAGGAAGCCGCCCTCCATGTGCTTGGCGCAGAACTCACGGTAGTTCTTCGTGTCCAGGATGAACACGTGGACACCGATGTCCACCAGCTCACCCGGTCCCATTCCGAGCCCCCGTCCGCGCATTTCCATGGCCGTGATCAGGTAGGCAACAGCCTGCCCGAAGACGCGCTCGGCCATGACGATGTCGAAGGGGTAGTCACGCATGAGGAGGGCGATTTCCTTTGCCCATACCTCGGGCGCGACGAAAGACTTCGGATCGCGCGTTGCGACCTGAATCTCGGTTCCCATTCTTGGGTTTCCTTTCGTTGGTGCTTTCCGTGGTGTCGGGGGCCGCTAACCCCTGACATGAATAAGATACCGCACTTGAATCATTGAAGCTACTGTCTACCACCTCCACGAAGCGATATTTTCTGACTGGGCGTCACATCGGCCCACAGGAAAATGAGCAACTCCACCGCCGCGCGTGTGGGTTTATGGTCCGAATACGGGCCTGATTCCAGAGAATATCCACGGGCCAGAAGGAAGCAGGGCACCCCTGCCCGGGGGTGCCCTGCTCATCTGCCAAAGCTACATGCTGCATCAATCTGATGCAGCCCGGCCACCACACCCGCCCCCACCCTCGTAGCCAGCCG
>NZ_JBSFSA010000040.1:0-64528 GCF_053589515.1 Streptomyces sp. NPDC003327
CCTACCCCCCTATTTAACCATTTTCACCTTCCCACCCCTTCTTCTTTTGGGGGGGCGCGGGGGGCGTAAACGCCCGCCACCGCCACGCTCGTCGAGGTCGACATCGCCGTGGTCGGCGGCGGCGTGGCGGGCGCGGGTGAGGTCCTCTTCGGCCCGTTGCGCCGCGCCCTCGCCACGTACGCGACGCTCTCCTTCGTACGGGACCTGACCGTCGTCCCGGCCGAGACGGGCACCGACGCGGGCCTGCTCGGCGCGGCCGCGGCGGCCCGGGCCCCGACGACGGGGGCCGCCGCGGGCCGGCGGGGGTGGCCGCGGGGGTGAGGCCCGGCGCGGTCCCGGCGGCGGAGGTCGCCGTGGCCCGGCGTGGCCCTCTGCGGGGACGGTGCCGTCTGCGGGGACGGCCGGTCCGCGCCAGGCTCCGGCCGCCCGTCCGGCGCTCGGACGTGTGTTCGTGGGTTTCCGTGGCAGGGTGGTGCGGGCAAGCCACAGGGGGCTACCGATGAGGGGGAATCGTGATCGTCTGGATCAACGGTGCGTTCGGCGCGGGAAAGACCACCACCGCGCGCGAACTGGTCGATCTGATCCCGCACAGCACCGTCTACGACCCCGAGCTGACCGGCGGCGCCCTGAGCGCCCTGCTCCCGGCCAAGCGGCTCGCCGAGGTCGACGACTTCCAGGACCTGCCCGTCTGGCGGCGGATGGTCGTCGACACGGCCGCCGCCCTGCTCGCCGAGGTCGGCGGCGTCCTCGTCGTACCGATGACCCTGCTCCGCCAGGAGTACCGGGACGAGATCTTCGGCGGCCTCGCCGCCCGCCGCATCGAGGTGCGGCACATCCACCTGGCCCCGGAGGAAACGATCCTGCGGCAGCGGATCGACGGCCGCGCGGAGCACGGCGAACCCGAGGCCGACGCCCGCGTCCGGCGCTGGAGCCACGACCACCTCGCCCCGTACCGCGCCGCCGCCGACGGCTGGCTCGCCGCCGACGCCTACACCGTCGACAACTCCGTGCTCACCCCCGCCGAGACGGCCCGGACCGTCGCCGACGCGGTCCGGACCGGGCGGGCAGAGCCCTGCGGCATCGTGCAGACACCCGAACCGACCCGCGAGACCCTCGCCGCCGGAGTGCTGCTCTTCGACGAGCGCGACAGGGTCCTGCTCGTCGACCCCACCTACAAGCCGGGCTGGGAGTTCCCCGGCGGCGTCGTCGAGTCCGGCGAGCCGCCCGCCCGCGCGGGCATGCGCGAGGTCGCCGAGGAGATCGGACTCGAACTCGACGCCGTACCGCGCCTGCTGGTCGTCGACTGGGAACGCCCCCAGCCGCCCGGCCACGGCGGACTGCGCCTCCTCTTCGACGGCGGCCGCCTCGACGCGGCGACCGCCGCCGGCCTCCGCCTTCCCCGCGCCGAACTGCGCGACTGGCGCTTCGTCACCGAGGAGGAGGCCGCCGACCTGCTGCCGCCCGTCCGCTACGAGCGCCTGCGCTGGGCCCTGCGCGCCCGCGAACGCGGCACGGTGCTCAACCTGGAGGCGGGCGTCCCGGTGGGCTGACCACCCGGGCCCGCCAAGGCCGGCTCCCTACGCGCTCAACGCCGCCGCCGCGGCCAGCTGCTCCGCGGTGTCGGTCGTCACCGGGGCGCCGTGCCCGCAACACAGCACCGACGGGCGGAGCCCGGCGAGCCTCCGCATCGACTCCGCGGCGAGCGCGCGGTCCACATGCATGACGCCGAACGTCACACCGCCCACGGACGCCACCGTGTCGCCCGCGAACAGCACGCCGTGGCGGGGGAGATGGACGGCCAGCGAGCCGGGCGTGTGCCCCGGGACGTGCACGGCGACCGCGCCGTCCCCGAAGCCCAGCTCCTCGCCGTCCTCCACCTCGCGGTCCACCCGGGTGGGCGGCGCCTCCGGCGTCCTGAGACCGTTCTCGTGCAGCGGAACCTCCCAGTCGAGCAGCACGGGATCGGGCACCGGCGCCTCGCCGCGGATCACCGGGGCGTCGAGCCGGTGGGCGACGATCTCGGCGCCGTGCCGGTCCGCCAGCTCCTGCGCCGAGCCCACGTGGTCCCGGTGGCAGTGGGTGAGCACGATGCGGCGCAGCCGGTCCGGGTCCAGGCCCGCCGTGCGGATCGCGGCAGCCGTCGCGTCGGCCGTGTCCGCCCAGCCGGCGTCGACGAGCGTGAGGTCCCGCCCGTCCTCGTCGAGCCAGAGGTAGGCCTGTCCGATGGAGTGGTCGAGCATGAACAACCGAGGGGTGACCGCGATGAGTTCCATGCGCCGAACGTAGGCGGTGCCCGCCCTCGCCGGGCGGTTCTACGCTCTCCGCGAGCTTCGCCGAACGCTGAACGGGACCGGCCCGCCGCTGCGGAGGCCGGTCCCGTCCGGGGCGTCAGTTCTGCTTGGACCGGGCGTAGTTGACGAGGAAGTGCGCCTCGGCCACGGACAGCCGCTCCAGCTCCTCCGGCGACACCGACTCGTTCGGCGCGTGGATCTGAGCCTCCGGCTCGCTCAGGCCGATCAGCAGGATCTCGGCCTGCGGGTAGAGCGAGGCCAGCGTGTTGCACAGCGGGATGGAGCCGCCCATGCCGGCCGCCTGCATCTCCTGGCCCGGGTAGGCGACCCGCATCGCGTCGGCCATCGCCGCGTACGCCGGGCTCGACGTGTCCGCCTGGAAGGCCTGCCCCTGACCGACCTGCTCCAGGCTCACGCGCGCGTTCCACGGCGTGTGCTGCTCGATGTGCGCGAACAGCAGCTTCGTCGCCTCGGCCGCGTCCTGGCCGGGCGGCACCCGCAGGCTGAGCTGCGCGCGGGCCGAGGACGGGATCGACGGGGTGGCACCGGCGACGGGGTGGCAGTCGATGCCGATGACCGTCACGGCCGGGCGCGCCCAGATCCGGTCCGCGACCGTGCCCGTGCCGGGCAGCTCCACGCCCGGCAGCACCTTCGCGTCCTGGCGGAAGTCCTCCTCCGGGTACTGCAGTCCCTCCCACGCCGTGTCGTGCGGCAGCCCGTCGATGACCGTCGCACCGGTCTCGTCCCGCAGCGAGTCGAGTACGCGGATGAGCGCGGCGAGCGCGTCCGGCGCGGCGCCGCCGAACTGGCCGGAGTGGAGGTTGCCTTCCAGCGTGTCGATCCGGACCCGGATCATGGTCATGCCGCGCAGCGTGGCGGTGACCGTCGGCAGCCCGACCCGGAAGTTGCCGGCGTCGCCGATGACGATCGCGTCGGCGGTCAGCAGCTCGGGGTGCTGCTCCGCGTACCGCTCAAGACCGCCGGTGCCCTGCTCCTCCGAGCCCTCGACGATCATCTTGACCGTGACGGGCACGCCGCCGTTGGCCTTGAGGGCGCGCAGCGCGAGCAGGTGCATGACCACTCCGCCCTTGCAGTCGGCGGCGCCGCGCCCGTACCAGCGGCCGTTCCGCTCGGTCAGCTCGAACGGCGGGGTGAGCCAGGCGGACTCGTCGAGCTTCGGCTGCACGTCGTAGTGGGCGTAGAGGAGGACCGTCGGGGCGCCGGCGGGGCCCGGCAGCACGCCGTACACCGACTGCGAACCGTCGGGGGTGTCGAGCAGCGCCACGTCCTGGAAACCCTCGGTGCGCAGCGTGTCCGCCACCCAGTTCGCGGCCGCCTCGCACTCGCTGCGGGGTGCCACGGCCTCGTCCGCCACCGACTCGAAGGCCACGAGCTCGGCCAGCTCGACCTGGGCCCGGGGCATCAGCGACCGGACGGTCTCGGCGATCGGATTGGCGGTCATGGGCACGCTCCTGGTGGGTGCGACGTTACGACAAAAGGAGGGCGTTCGCCGTATGTCGTGGTACGGCGAACGCATCGCCGATCCTACGGCCGGGCCCGCCACTACCGAGCCGTAGGATGCGTCAGGAGCAGACCACCGGTCGGATCAGGAGCAGAAGCACACGTGAGCAGCGAGCACACAGAGAACGCCGTTCCGGAGAACACCGAGGCCGCCCGGGAGACGGAGGCCGTCGCGGACGGTCCTGACGCGCGCGGTGCCGAGGCGCACGGTGCTGTCGAGCACGAGGCCGACGAGCCCGGTGTCGCCGGCGACCCCGGGGCCGCCGAGGAGGGGACCGGCCGGGAGGACGGGGCGGCGGACGTGTGGGACGTGGTCGTCGTCGGCGCCGGGCCCGCCGGTGCCTCCGCCGCGTACGCGGCCGCGGTCGCCGGACGCCGGGTGCTGCTCCTGGAGAAGGCCGAACTGCCCCGCTACAAGACGTGCGGCGGCGGCATCATCGGCCCCTCCCGCGACTCCCTGCCGCCCGGCTTCGAGCTGCCCCTCCAGGACCGGGTGCACGCGGTCACGTTCTCGCTGGGCGGCCGGTTCGCCCGCACCCGCCGCTCGCGCCGCATGCTGTTCGGGCTCATCAACCGTCCCGAGTTCGACGCCCGGCTGGTCGAGCACGCGCAGAAGGCGGGCGCCGAGCTGCGTACGGGTGTCGCCGTGACCCGGGTGGAGCAGCACGGCCCCGCAGTGCCGGACCGGCGTACGGTCGCCGTCGTCCTCGCGGGCGGCGAGACCGTCCTCGCCCGCGCCGTGGTCGGCGCCGACGGAAGCGCGGGCCGGATAGGGGCTCATGTCGGCGTGAAGCTCGGCCAGGTCGACCTCGGCCTGGAGGCGGAGATTCCCGTGCCGCCGTCCGTGGCGGAGGACTGGAAGGGCCGCGTCCTCATCGACTGGGGTCCGATGCCCGGCAGTTACGGCTGGGTGTTCCCCAAGGGCGACACGCTGACCGTCGGCGTCATCTCGGCGCGCGGCGAGGGCGCCGCCACCAAGCGGTACATGGAGGACTTCGTCGCCCGCCTCGGCCTGTCCGGCTTCGAACCGGCCCTCTCCTCCGGCCACCTCACGCGCTGCCGCACCGACGACTCGCCGCTCTCCCGCGGCCGGGTCCTCGTCTGCGGCGACGCGGCCGGTCTGCTCGAACCGTGGACCCGCGAGGGCATCTCGTACGCGCTCCGCTCGGGCCGGCTCGCGGGGGAGTGGGCCGTGCGCGTCGCCGAGGCGAACGACGCGGTCGACGCCCGTCGCCAGGCGCTCAACTACGCCTTCGCCATCAAGGCGGGTCTCGGCGTGGAGATGGCGGTCGGCCGGCGGATGCTCGCGGTCTTCGAACGGCGCCCGGGGCTGCTGCACGCGGTGCTCACCGGCGTACGGCCGGCGTGGAACGCGTTCGCCGACATCACCCGCGGCTCGGCGACCCTCGGCGGCATGGTCCGCTCGAACGGGATGGCGCGACGGGCGCTGGAGCTGCTCGACCGCAGGATGGACACCGCGACGGGCGTCGGCCCCGCGGGGCGCGGCGTGAGCGCGCGCGCGTCGGATCCGGAGGAGAACGCCGGCCCCGACGACGGGGCGCCGGACGCCAACCGGGCGGACGCCAACGGGGCGCCGGAGCCGCGCTGAGTGCCGCACCCGGGGCGACCGTCCCCCGCCACGGCCCCGCCGCCACGCCCCTGCCCTCGCGACCGCGTCACGCGGCCGTGGCGGCGGGGCCGTGCGTCGTGATGCGGAAGACGGGGTGCCGCGGCGCGACGGTGCGGAGCTCCTCGTCGGAGGAGTTCGGCCCGACCCCGCCGAAGAAGACACCGACCTCGGCCTTCCAGCGCTTGAGATAGGCGCGGAGCAGGGCGGGCTTCTCGTCGTCGGGGACTTCGACGGCGGTGAACTCCTCCGCCCGCCTCCCGAGCAGCAGCTGCCCCCCGCCGGCGGCGCGCATGTTGTACGTCCACTGGACGTGACCGCGCGGGGCGACCAGGTACTGCGCACCGTCCACGGTCAGCAGGTTCACCGGGGTGCGGCGCCACTCGCCGCTCTTGCGGCCGCGCACGGCGAGGACGCGCGAGCCCCAGACGCTGAGCCCGCGCCGGGTGAGCCACGCGACGGTGGGATTGAGGACGTTCACCGTGAACCAGCCGGGCTTCATGACGTGAGCGGGGGCGGCGGACATGGGGAGCCTCCTGGCGGAAAGTGTGAGCAGTGCTCTCGATTGAGAACAGTGTGCACGGATCGGCGCTCCGAAACAAGAGCGATGCTCTCTCTTTAGATCGCCGCTCTGTCAGTGGCACACTGATCTTCATGACGACCGCCCAGGGAGCCCGCGCCCGCGCCCGCATCGAGATCACCGCCGCCATCAAGGACGAGGCCCGTGCCCAGCTCGCCGCCGAAGGCGCCGCGAAGCTGTCCCTGCGCGCCGTCGCCCGGGAGCTGGGCATGGTGTCCTCCGCGCTCTACCGCTACTTCCCGAGCCGCGACGACCTCCTCACGGCCCTCATCGTCGATGCGTACGACAGCCTCGGCGCCACCGCCGAGCAGGCGGCCGCCGACACCACCGACAGGTCGCCGCTCCACCGCTGGACCGCCGTCTGCCGCGCCGTCCGCGCCTGGGCCGTCGCCCACCCCCACGAGTACGCCCTGATCTACGGCTCCCCGGTCCCCGGCTACCGGGCCCCGCAGGACACGATCGTCCCCGCCTCCCGCGTCGGCCTCCTCCTCGTCGGCATCGTCCGCGAGGCCCACGCCGGTGAGGGTCTCGCCCTGCCGCCCCTCCCCGAGGAGCTCGGCCCCGAGGCGACCCGCATGGCCGCCGACCTCGCCCCCGACCTCCCCCCGGCCGTCGCCGCCGCCCTGGTCGCCGCCTGGTCCCAGCTCTTCGGGCTCGTCTCCTTCGAGGTGTTCGGACAGTTCCACCGCGTCGTCGAGGCCCGCGACGCCTTCTTCGCCCACGCCGCCGAACGCCTCGGCCGCGAGGTCGGCCTCCTCCCGCGCGGCTGAGGCCCGGTCCCGCCAGAGCGACCGCGAAGTCCCTCTCGACGGGCTGCGGTGTGCTCGGGTGCGGGGGAGCGGGCGCGCCGTCGACGATGTCGATCGCGCTCGACAGGCACGGTCCGGAGCACGCGGATTCGCGCCCTCCACTTCGGCGGGGGTCTCGCGACCGACACGTGCGGCTCGTTGCCGAGCGCCGCCACGACCCCGGCGCCGAGACGGGTCTCCCGGCTCCGCGGGAGCACGCACGCCAGGCGCAACGGAGCCTTCGCGGGCCAGCCGCTCCCCGGTGCGGCAGGCAGGGGAGCCGAGAGGACCTGATCGAGGTCCGGGCGCTGCTGGAGAAGGGCCGTGAGCGGCTGCGGAACGCGTCGGTGCGAACCGGTTGGGGCTGATGACGCCCTTCGCGCGTCCGGCCGGCTTCCCGGCCGGGGGCGGCACACGCGACGGGACCGCGCTGGGCCGCTGCTGTCCGGGTGGGGCCGGCAGTCCTCCTCGATCTGCCTTTCCCTGCACTCGACCCCGCTCTTTCCGCTGTTTGACAGGAGGGTTCCTCCGTCCCACTATGTGAGTGAGCGCTCACACGCTTTGGAGGAATGATGAGTGTGATCAAGACGGCTGGGCTCACCCGCCGTTTCGGCGGGGTCACAGCCCTGGAAGGACTGACGTTGGAGCTCCCGCGGGCGGGGGTGATCGGCCTGGTGGGCCCGAACGGGTCGGGTAAGTCGACCCTCATCCGTATGCTGCTCGGCCTGATCGCGCCGACGTCGGGAACGGCCGAAGTACTGGATGAGCCGGTCAGCGAGCCCAGCCGCTACCTGCACCGGGTCGGCGCTCTGGTGGAGAACCCGGCGTTCGTGCCCGGCCTGTCGGCCAGAGCGAACCTCATGTCGCTGGCCAGGTTGCGGGGCCTGCCCGCGTCCCGGGTGAACGAGGTGCTCGGGACCGTCGGCCTGACCGGTCGGGACGCCGAACCCGTCAAGCGTTTCTCGCTGGGCATGAAGCAGCGCCTGGGCATTGCCGCGGCCCTGCTGCCCGATCCGGAACTGCTGATCCTGGACGAGCCCACCAACGGTCTCGACCCCTCGGGCATCGTCGAGATCCGGGGCCTGCTGGCGGACCTGGCCCGGGCAGGCCGGACCGTCGTCGTCTCCTCGCACCTCCTGGCCGAGATCGAGACGGTCTGCGATTTCCTGGTCGTCATCCGCTTCGGCCACCTCGTATATTCCGGTCCCGTCACCGATCTGCTCACTCGCGCGCGGCAACGGATCGAGATCGCGGCAGAACACGCGGGGGATACCTCGGCGCTGCTCACGCTGTTGTCGGCCGACGGATGGGAAGTCGAGCTCACGTCCGAGGGCCGGCTCTGTGTCGCCGCAGGCGAGCACCAGGGCGCCGAGCTGAACCGGCTGGCCGCCCGCGGGGGCATCACCCTCACGTCGATGACCCCGGTGCGCGGCAGTCTGGAGGAGATCTTCCTGGAGATGACCGGCAGCAGCGACCAGGACCTCACTGCGGACCGCGCCGCGGCCGCGGAACGGAAGGCGTCATGATCAACGCAGTGCGCAGCGAGCTCCTGCGGACCCGCCGCAAAGGCGTCGTGCTGGGCTGGTTCGGCCTGACCATCCTCTTCACCGCCATGATCAACATGGTGATGGCGCAGGTCGTCGGCTCCTCCCGGGCGCAGCCGGAAGGCGGACCCGGGGTGTCCTTCCCTACGCTCGACCAGTGGCAGGCAGCCGACGGCATCACGGCGGGCCTGTCCTCGGCCGCCAGTATGTACGGGGTCGTCGCCCTGTCGTTCTGGGCGATCGCGACGGCCGGTGACTACAGCAGCGGCCTGATCCGGCTCACCGTCTCCGCGCAGCCCGACCGCGTCCGGCTGCTGCTCGGCAAGGTCGCCGCGCTGTCCCTGTGGACGGCCGCCGTCACGACGGTGGCACTCATCGCCAACCTGCTCATCGCTCCCGTGGCTGCCCGGAGCGCGGACCTCGACGTCTCCGCCTGGGGCCAGGACGTCCTGCCGACCCTGACGGGTGCGTGGTTCAACCTGCTCTGCACCCTGCTTGTCTGGGGTGTCATCGGACTCGTACTGGCGCTGGTCACCCGCTCCGCGGCCATCTCCATCTCCGTCGGCGTCGGTTACGTCCTGGTCGTCGAAGCGGTCATCACCGCCGCCCTCGACGCCATCGCCGACTGGACACCCGGAGCAACCCTCACGGCGCTCGCCCAGGGCGGCACCAGCGCCATCCCCTACGGCACCGCCCTGACCCTCGGAGCTCTCTACACCCTTCTAGGCTTGGGCGTCGCGCTCACCGTCTTCAAGCGCCGCGACATCACCGACTGACCCCAGCCCGTCACACACCTCGAAGGGGAAGTGCCATGACCCCACGCGGCAGCGCCACCCGGACCAAACTCGTCGACACCACCATCCGGCTCGTCGGCGAACTCGGCTACGCCAAGACCACCACCCGCGCCATCGCGCAGGCGGCCGGCGTCGCCGAAGGCACCCTCTACCGGCACTTCCCCGACAAGGCCACCCTCTTCGCCGAAGCCGTCCTGCAGCAGAACCAGCACGTCGTCGACTGGATCGACACCCTGCCCGCACGCGCCGGCACCGCAACCGTCAAGGCCAACCTCACCGACTGCCTCACCCACCTCGCCACCCTGCGCGCCGACATCCTCCCCCTCGAACTGGCCATCCTCACCGACCCCGAACTCGCCCGGGTGGCACCGCCCCCCGGCGCCCTGCCCGGCCCCCCGGGACGGCTCGCCGAGTACCTGCGCGCCGAACAGGAACTCGGCCGCCTGCGAGCCGACGCCGACCCCGACCACGGCGCCGTCGTCCTGCTCGCCCTGCTGTTCGGCATGGCCATGAACCCGCTCCCGGCACCCGATCGGAATGCCGTCCCCGCCCTCCCCGGGATCGCCGACACCGTCGACATCATCCTCAAGGGCCTTGCCCCCGCCCCCGGCGCGAACAAGACCGGCAACGGGTCGCCCGGCCGGTCGGACGCGGACGACGTCGAACAGCACGCCTGTCCGTAGTGTGACGCCCAGCCCGGCTCGCCCTGCCGCTCGCGCGGCGGGTGCGGTCACCTCCGCCCGCCGCGCCCGCCGCTTCACCCTGGTGCCCCGGCTGAAGAAGGCGCTGCGGGTGCCCACCCCGGCCGACCGCGGTCCGGGCCGGCCGTGGGGGCCGGTCACCCACCCCGCCGCCCGCGCCCATCGACGGGCCCGCCGGGCGCGGACATCCGCACCGACCACGCCCCTTGCTCGACCCTCGGGCGGGAACCCGACTCCCGGCTCGACGCGCCCGGCAAACACGGCGTTCCCCGCGACACGCTCTTCGGCGAGAACATCAGCACCCGCGCACCGGCCCGCCCGAAGTGCGAAGGAGGCCGGCCCCCGGTCATCACCGACGACATGATCCACACGTTCCGCGGCGCCACGCGGCCTGCGGGCCCTGCCGAGCAGATCCGTTCCGACCTGATCGTTCCACCGGTGAGCGCAAGGGCCGGAACCGCTCCGTCGCCGGACGTCGTCGGGACCCGCGGCGCCCGGCCCGGCCGTTGATCAGATGATCGGACCGCCACCGATGCGCTGAGGTTGCCCGATTCGGCCAATCGACCTCGGTTTTAGGGCTCTCGGCGGATCGACACACGGAGTTAACCCAGCGCTGGGCTTTGCTGGAATACCATCTTCTTGACCTTCTCTTGACCAGCCATTGGGTTGCGCTATGCATATGCGCTCACAGGGAGAGACCAGCGTGTTACGAACCGCGACGAGAGGGAGGGCGCCGGAGCCGCTGCCGCGGGTGCCGAGCCGTGCGGTGAGAGGTCCCAGCGTTCCCACCCCCGTGGCACTTCAGGTGTTCCGCTGCTGAGGCGGCGGAGCGCTCCCCCCACATCTCCGTCATGCACACCCGACGCGCTTGGCAGCGCGCCAGGAGGAATCACCACGCCATGCAGCCCCTCATCGACCACGCGCGTACGTTCGGACAGCGCCCCGAGGAGTTCACCGGCCTCGCCGCGGGTCAGTCCCCCGAGGTCCTGTTCATCACCTGCTCCGACTCCCGGGTCGTCCCGGCCCTGATCACCGGGGCCCGCCCCGGACAGCTCTTCGAGCTGCGCACCGCGGGCAACATCGTTCCCCCGTACGCCTCCGGCACCCCCACCGGCGAGGCGGCCACCATCGAGTACGCCGTGGAAGTCCTCGGCGTCAAGGACATCGTCGTCTGCGGGCACTCCCACTGCGGCGCCGTGGGCGCCCTGGTCCGCGGCGACGACCTGACCGGCGTACCGGCCGTACGGAACTGGCTCGCCCACGCGGCGGACGAGCCGCGTTGTTCCGACCCGGCCGACCCGGCGGTCGCCGAGGCCGTGCAGAACCACGTCCTGACGCAGTTGCTGCGCCTGCGCTCGTACCCCTGCGTCGAGAAGCGGCTGACGGAGGAGCGGATCCGGCTGCGCGGCTGGTACTACGAGGTGGGCACCGGCGCCGTGCGGGAACACCGCAGGGAGTCGGACTCCTTCGAGGCGCTGTGAGGAGCGGCGCCATGGCTCGAACGCGCGCGTTACCCCACCTCCGCCAGGACTTCCTCGCCTCCGTCGTCGTCTTCCTCGTCGCCGTTCCGCTCTGCGTCGGCGTGGCGGTCGCGTCCGGCGTCCCTGCCGAACTCGGGCTCGTCACCGGCATCGTGGGCGGCATCCTCACCGGTCTGATGCCCGGCAGCAGCCTCCAGGTGTCCGGTCCGGCCGCCGGTCTGACCGTGATCGTCTTCGAGGCGGTCAGCGAGTTCGGCGTGGGCACGCTCGGAGTGATCGTGCTCGTCGCCGGTCTGCTCCAGCTCGCGATGGGCTTCCTCCGGATCGGCCGCTGGTTCCGGGCGATATCCGTCTCCGTCGTGGAGGGCATGCTCTGTGGCATCGGCCTGGTGATCATCGCCGGTCAGCTCTACGCCGCGGCCGGCCTGAAGGCTCCGGAGACCGGCATCGGGAAGATCACCGGTCTGCCCGGGGCGCTGGCGGACGCGCTCGGGAGCGCGGAGGGCGTGGCCTCCCTCGCCATCGGGGCCGGTACGGTCGCCGTCATCGTGCTCTGGACGAGGCTGCCGAAGCGGGTGCGGGCCGTGCCCGGCGCCCTCGCCGCGGTGGTGCTGGCGACGGCCGCCTCGCTCGGCCTCGGCCTGCCCGTCGCCACGGTCGAGGTCGAGGGCCTGCTCGACGTCGTCCAGCCGCCCGGCTCCGAGGCGTTCGCCGAGCTGGCGTCCCCGGCCGTCTGGGGAACGATCATCGCGTTCGCGCTGATCGCCTCGGCGGAGAGCCTGTTCAGCGCCGCGGCCGTGGACCGGCTGCACGACGGTCCCCGCACCGAGTACGACAAGGAGATGGTCGCCCAGGGCGCGGGCAACACGGTGTGCGGCCTGCTCGGCGCCCTGCCGATGACCGCGGTGATCGTCCGCAGCTCCGCCAACGTCCACGCCGGAGCCAAGACCAAGGCGTCGCGGGTCCTGCACGGCGTATGGCTGCTGCTGTTCGCCGCCGCGCTGCCGTTCGCCCTCGCCCTGATCCCGCTGCCCGCCCTCGCGGGCATCCTCGTGCACGCGGGGTGGAAGCTGATCCCGTTCCGCCAGGTCGCGGAGTTGTGGCGGGACCACCGGGGCGAAGTGGTCATCCTGGTGGTCACGGCCGTGGCCATCGTCGCGGTGAACATGTTCGAGGGCGTTCTGATCGGCCTCGCCCTCGCGGTCGCCAAGACGGCCTGGGAGGCCTCGCACGTCAGGCTGGAGGTCGTCGACAAGGGCGCCGGCCCCGTCCAGGCGCACCTGGCGGGCAACGCGACCTTCCTCCGGCTGCCGAAGATCCTCGACAGCCTGGAGTCCCTCCCGCAGGACCGCCCGGTCGAACTGGACCTGTCGCACCTGCACCACCTCGACCACGCCTGCCGTACGGCGCTGGAGAACTGGGCGGAGCGGCACAGCGCGGCCGGCATCGAACCGGTGAAGCTCACCATCGCCGCCTGAACGGTTGCCTGGACACAGGCTTCTGAACGGATGCCTGGACAGGCTCCTGAGCGGATGCCGGGCCGAGGTCACCAGAACCCCGGCCCGGCGCACCCGCCCCGTACTCCCGGGGGGAGTGGACGCGACCACCACGCCCGGCTGACGCCGCCGTGCGGCGGGCGCGGCCGGTGTGGCGGCATGGACGAACGGCGGGCGGCGGGGCGAGCGCGCCGGTGCCGGTGGTCTTCGGCGACGGGCGAGCCCCTGGCGCGGGCGCCCGGTCCTCGGTGAAGGCGACCCGGGGGCGGGCCGAGCCTCAGACGATGGCCGAGGCCTCGCGCCAGAGGCGCGCCAGGGAGGCGTCGCCCGTCACGGTGACGGCGTCCTCGGGAAGCCTGTTCCACAGGGCCAGGTACAGCGTTTCGGCGGTGCCGCTCAGCTCCGTGTCCACGGTGTCCGCCGTCGCCTCGGCCGCCCTGGCGTGGGGTCCGGTGCGCGGGGCGTCCGCCGAGAGCCGTACGGTCCAGACGTCGCCGGTGTCCGTCGTCCGCACCCGCAGGGTCCGGGGCTCCGGTGTCCGCACCCGGCTCCGGTCGCGGGCGTGGAAACCTCGCAGCAGCTCGTCGATGCCGTCGGCCGCGAGGGCCGGGGCAACCACCGGGCCGTTTCCGCCGCCGGTCGTGGCGGCGAGCGCCGCTTCGGCGTCGGCGCGGTGCACGGTCGTCTCGTGGGCCTGCCGCCGCGCCCAGAAGGCGCGCGGGGAGGGCGCGGGCAGGAAGGCCCAGCAGTCCAGCGTCTCGGGCGCATCGCGCAGGGCGGTGACCAGCGCGGCGAGTCCCTCGCGGTAGTGCGCGAGGAGCGCGTCGCCGTCGAGGTCGGGATCGTCGCCCATGGGGCGGGGCGAGGTGAGCCCCTCGACGACGAAGGCGGTGGCCCAGCGGTGCACGGTCGTGGTGTGCCGCAGCAGGTCGCGCACGCGCCAGTCCGGACAGGTCGGCACCTCGGCGCCGGGCCCCGCGGCGGCCGCGGCCTCCGCGAGGGCGAGCCCCGCCGCCTCCAGCGCCTCGATGTGGTCGGTGGTCTTCACGGCGTCCCCGTTGATCGTCTCCATGGGGCGGATTCTCGCAGGCGGCCGCGGTGTCAACGCGCCTTTTCCGGACCGGCCTTGCGGGCGCCGTAGCCCATGGCGGCGGCCCCGGCGGCGAGGACGGCGACGGTGGTGAGGGCGACCGGCAGCGAGAACCAGTCGGCGAGGAACCCGATGGACGGCGGGCCGAGCAGCATCCCCCCGTATCCGAGGGTGGAGGCGGTCGCCACCCCGCTGGAGCCGGCGAGCGCTCCGGCGCGGGCCACGGCGACGGGGAAGATGTTGGCCAGGCCGAGCCCGGTCACGGCGAAGCCGAGGAGCGCGCCCCACACGGTCGGGGCGAGCGCGCCGAGCAGCATGCCGACGGCGGCCGTGAGTCCGCCGGCGACGAGGGTGCGGGTCTGGCCGAGCCGTTCCAGGAGGAGCGTGCCGGAGAGGCGGCCGGCCGTCATCGTGAGCGCGAAGACGGAGTATCCGGCGGCGGCGACGCCCGGGTGGGCGTGGAGGTCCTGGGCGAGGTGCAGCGCTCCCCAGTCGGCCAGGGCCCCTTCGCCGTACGCCGTGCAGAGCGCGATCACCCCGAAGACGACGACGGTGCGGCGCGTCGCCCGCGACGGCTTTCCGGCCGCCGCCCCGGAGGGGTCCGCGGCCGCCGGGAGCGATTCGGGCGGTACGGGGGCGGGGTGGCGCAGCAGTACGGGTCCGGCGGCGGCGGTCAGGGCGAGGCCGACGAGCGTGAGGCCGAGGAGGTGCGCGGTGGGGGAGAGGCTTCCGGCCAGGAGGCCGCCGAGCCCGGCGCCGAGCATGCCGCCGAGGCTGAACGCGGCGTGGAAGCTCGGCATCACCGGCCGCCGCAGGGCGGTGACGAGGTCCACGGCGGCGCTGTTCATGGCGACGTTGATGCCGCCGTAGGCGGCGCCGAAGACGAGCAGGACCAGTCCGAGCGCGAGCGGGGACCGGGTCAGGGCGGGCAGGGCGACGGAGAGGGAGAGGAGGACGGCGGTGGCGACGGTGACGGCGTGGCTGCCGTGGCGGCGGCAGAGCCGGCCGGTGAGCGTCATGGTCACCACGGCGCCCGCGGAGACGCCGAGCAGGGCGAGACCGAGGTCGCCGGCGGAGGCGCCGGTCTGCTGCTTGACGGCGGGGATGCGGACGACCCAGCCGGCGAAGAGGAATCCGTCGAGGGCGAAGAACAGGGTCAGGGCGGAGCGGAGGCGGGACAGGGAGCGGGTGGCGGTGTCTCCGCCGTGGCCCCCCGATGCGGCCGTCCGTACTTTGTTTAGTAGCGGCACAAACTCAGGATAGGGGCGACGGCCCCCCGACTTCAACCGGGCGGACGCGGGGCAGGGAAACGGCGGGTGGCCGGCACCATCCCGGCATCGACCCGCCGGGCGCCCCGCGGCGACGCGGCGGGCAACCACTGGGGCCGGCACCCGGCACCGACCCGGCGCCGGCACCGACCCCGGCACCGACCCGGCAGCGACCCGGCGCCGACCCCGGCCCGGCAGCAGCCCCCGGGTGGGCGCCTGGTCGGCACCATTCGGGCGGTCGGCGCCCACCGGCCGTCGGTCGGGGTCCCGGTGCCTGGTGGCGGCCCGATCATGGGAGACTCGCCCCCATGAACGGCAAGGCGACGACGACCCGGACACGGCTGGACAGGGGGCGCAGCGCGCTCGGCCCCGCGCTGGAACTGGTGCACACCGGCAGGGCGCCGACGCGGGCCGTCCTCACCGCCGAGCTCGGGGTGACCCGGGCCACCGCCGGAGCCGTCGCCGCCGAACTGGAGGCCCTCGGACTCATCCGCGTCGACTCCAACCCCGGTGCCGCCGCGGGCTCCCAGGGGCGGCCGTCGCACCGGCTGGCCGTCGACGAGCGGGGCCCCGTCGCCCTCGCCGCCCAGGTCCACGCCGACGGCTTCCGGGCCGCGCTCGTCGGCCTCGGCGGCACCATCGTCGCCACCGCGCCCGGATGCGTCACCGTCTCCGCCGACCCCGCGCAGGTGCTCCGCGCCGTCGTCGAGGCGGGCGCGGCCCTGCTCCGCGAGAGCGGCCGCCGCTGCGTCGGCGCCGGGCTCGCCGCCCCCTCCGCCGTGGCCGAGCCGGAGGGCACGGCGCTGAACCCGCTCCACCTGGCGTGGCCCGCCGGGGCGCCCGTCCGGGAGATCTTCGCCGAGTGCGTACGGGACGCCGGGATCCGGGGACCCGCCTTCACCGGCAACGACGTCAACCTCGCCGCCCTCGCCGAACACCGGCACGGCGCCGGGCGCGGCGCCCGCGACCTGCTCTGCGTGGCCACCGGCCACCGGGGCGTCGGCGGCGCCCTCGTGCTCGACGGCCGCCTGCACACGGGCAGCTCAGGCCTGGCCCTGGAGGTCGGCCACGTCACGGTGAACCCCGAGGGGCGCCCCTGTCACTGCGGCAGTCGCGGCTGCCTGGACGTCGAGACCGACCCGCTCGCCTTCCTCACGGTCGCGGGCCGGGCGCCCGGGCCCGAGGTGTCCCTGCTCCAGCAGGCCCGCGACCTCCTGCGCACCAGCCCGGACGAGCCGGGGGTGCGGGCCGCCACCGAGGAGCTGATCGACCGCCTCGGGCTCGGCCTCGCCAACCTCGTGAACATCCTCAACCCGGACCGGATCATCCTCGGCGGCCTCCACCGCGAGCTCCTCGACGCCGACCCCGAGCGCCTCCGTGCCGTCGTCGCCGACCGCAGCCTGTGGGGGCGCAGCGGCGGCGTTCCGATCCTGCCCTGCACCCTCGACCACAACAGCCTGGTCGGCGCCGCGGAACTCGCCTGGCAGCCGGTCCTCGACGACCCCCTGTCCGCTCTCGGCCGCGAGGCGGCCTGACCCGCGACGGACCCGGGGCCGCGGCCCCTTGGGGCGTGGGGCCCGGCCCGGCTCACCGGCCCGGCTCACGGGAAGTAGAGGGCGGCCTTCTCCAGGACGTGGCCGGTGAACATGCCGCCCCAGGCGACCTGACCGCGGTACATCGTGGTCCGGACGGCGCCCGGGGCGGTCTCGACCGTGAGGGGACGGCCGATCAGCGTCGTGCCCAGGATGCGGGCGTCCTCCGCCGCCCACCGCGCCGCGTCGGGCCGGACGCGGTCGCTCACCAGGGCGGGAAGCACCATGGCCGCGTTGCGGGCGCCCGGTATGCCGCTGCGCAGGCTCTTGGCGTAGGCCATGGCCCAGGTGGTGAACTCCCCGAGGGTGGCCAGGTCGGCCTCGGGGACCGCGGTCGCGAAGACGGACAGTTCGACCTTCGTGCCGAACCAGCGGACCTTGCGGTCCGCGCGGAAACCGGCCACCACGCGGCGGCCGTTCCACTGGGGCTCGGTCACCGCGCAGCCGTCGGCCGTCAGTCGTCGCTGGAGCGCTGAGAGGTACGCGGCCGCCGCCTCGGCGGTCGGTCCGGTCGCATGCTGGTTCATGCGTTGATCCTCCAACACCCTTGCTGCGTAAGGGAAGTGGGGCGGAGGAGTCGAAGCGGTCGCTCGCTCGTCCCCGAAAAACGGTGGGCGGCGGGCGGCCCGGGACGTAGCGTTCGGCCGTGACCTCACCCGATACCGCTTCCGTGTCTCCTTCTGCCTCCGCTTCTGCCCCTGCCCCTGCCTCTGCTTCCGGCGCCGCTGCCGCCTCCGGCGTCGGCAGCGAGGCCGACCTGCCGCCCCGCCTCGGCAACCTCACCTTCCACGGCCCGCTCTCCGAGACCCGCGCCACTCGCATGATCGACCGGCTGGCCGCCGCCGGGCCCGCCGACGTCCTCGACATCGGCTGCGGATGGGGCGAGTTGCTCCTGCGCCTCCTCGAAGCGGCGCCCGGTGCCAAGGGGACCGGGATCGACATCAACACCGAGGACATCGCGCGCGGCCGTGCCCTCGCCGAACAGCGGGGACTCGCCGAACGGGCCCTGTTCGTCGAGGAGTCGGCGCTCGGCACCGACCGCGGGCCCGTCGACGCGGTCCTGTGCCTCGGCTCCAGCCAGGCACTCTGCGACCCGTCGGGCCCGCACGACCCGGCCGCCGCCCTGCGCGAGCTGCGCCGCCTCGTCCGCCCCGGCGGCCGCGTCGTCCTCGGCGAGGGCTTCTGGGAACGTACGCCCACCGAGGACGAGTTGGCCCGCATGTGGCCCGGTGCGCACACCGGGGACCACCTCACGCTCGACGCCCTCGTCGACCTCGCGATCGAGGCGGGTTTCCGGCCCGCGTGGATCGAGACGGCGAGCCGCGAGGAGTGGGAGGAGTTCGAGTCGGGCTACCGCCACGAGACCGAGGTCTGGCTCGCCGCCCACCCCGACCACCCGCGTGCCGCCGAGATCCGCGAGCGCGTGGACCGCCAGCGTGCGAGCTGGCTGTCGGGCTACCGCACGGTGCTCGGCATCGCCTACCTCACCCTCGTCGCCGTGCGCTGACGCCGGACGTACGCCCTGTCGGTCCCGTACGCCTGTACGGCCCGCGCCCGTCCGGCCCCCTACGCCCTGGACGGCCCCGCCGCCCCGCGCCCCAGGGCCGGCCGTGTCGGGCGGACCGTAGTGAGCGACCGAGGGGGTTCGGGGCGGCTCGGGAGCCGGCCCCCTCTGCCCTCCCGCCCCCGGCCGTCGCCCTAGCGGGCCGCGGCCGGGGTACGGACCGGCTCGGCGGGGACGCTGAGCGGGTCGGCCGGGGTGCTGAGCGGCAGGCCCGGCAGTCGGCCGTACGACACGAACGTGCTGTCGGCCAGCGGGACGACCTCGACGCGCGGCTCGACCGGGGCGGGGGGTGCGGGGGCCGTCAGGGTGAACCAGACGACCTTCCCGTCGGCCCCGCAGGGGCGGACGCCCCAGACGTCGCTGAGCGCGTCGACGAGGGCGAGGCCGCGGCCGGACGTGGCCAGGGCGTCGCAGGACTCGGCGTCCCCGAACCCGGTGAAGGCGGCGAGGGGATCGAGGGCGGCGCGGACGGCACCGACGGCGGTCGCCCCTGCGGTCTCCACGGACCCGGCGGCCGTTGCCGCACTGGTGGCCCTGGCGGGCTCGGGCAGTCGCGGATCGCGGTCCCGGACGGAGACGGTGAGGCGGTCGAGCAACAGCTCGATCTCGACCGTGCACGTCTTGTCCGGCTCGACGTGACGATGGACGTTGGTCAGCAGCTCGGTGACGCCGAGCGCGGCCTGGTCGACCAGGGTGTCGAGATGCCAATGTCGGAGATGGGCGGAGATGATGCGGCGGATCTGTCCGATCCGCGACGGCAGGGCCTCAAGCTCCACCGCGTAGTACCTGCTCGGCTCGCTGATCACGGCTGCGACTCCCCGAAGTTGTCGTGAGAAGACGAAGATTCGGATCTGTCTTGCGGTACAGCAGGCGGCGACCGGAGCACAGCGTCACCGCCGGTGAACCCTCGGTGAGGTGTTACCAGCGTGAGCCAGCGGTGAGCGCGCCGCAACTCGCGGCGACCCGTCGCAGGTGAACGGCGTGAGGGTGGTCGATGGGCGGGGCGGGGCAGCGCCGCCCCGCCCACCCGGTTCAGCGACGCCCGGCCTCCCGGTTCAGCAATGCCAGGCCTCCCGCTTCAGCGACGCCCGGCCGCCCGCTTCAGCGCGGCGAGGAAACGCCCCGACTGCTCGGCCTCCCCCTCGTGCCCGTCGTCCCCGTCGGGACGGTCCATCGTCAGCCGGTAGCGGGTGCCGTTCACGGTCGCCACCGCTTCGTCCGCCTTCGCGAACCACGGGCGTCCCGCACGCACCGCCGACACCGGGGCGCTGTCGATCTCGCTGCCGTAACTCGTCAGGAGGGCGAGGCGACCGTCCTCGATCCTGACCTCTCCGGCGCGCGTCAGCGAACGGGGCCAGCGGGCGATCCGCACCCCCCGCGCGCTGAACTCGGGTTCTGACATGTCGATCCGCCCCTTTCACCCGGTTGTCCCACCCAGTGTGCCGAACCGCGGACGCCCGCACCAGTGCCTCCGCGACGTCCCGTCCACGCGCTGATCCCAAGGCATTCCTATGGACGCCCAAAGCGAACGTTTGTCCAGGTGGGGGCGGTATCGTCGGCAGTGGGAGACCCCTGGGGACCGCGGCGCCGACACGGCGTCATGACGCGGACGTCACGAACGGCACGGACGACACGAATGACGAGGAGCGTGCGCCGGATGAGCACCACGGAGAACAGCGCGGCCACCGCCGCGGCCAACGCCACCGCCACGGCGACCGTCGACGTCGACCGCAGCGATCCGGCGTACCGGGCCTGGCTCAAGGAGGCCGTGCGCAAGGTCCAGGCCGACGCCAACCGCTCGGCCGACACCCACCTGCTGCGCTTCCCGCTGCCCGAGCGGTGGGGCATCGACCTGTACCTCAAGGACGAGTCCACCCACCCCACCGGCAGCCTCAAGCACCGACTGGCCCGCTCGCTCTTCCTCTACGGCCTGTGCAACGGCTGGGTGCGGCCCGGCAAGCCGGTCATCGAGGCGTCCAGCGGCTCGACCGCCGTCTCCGAGGCGTACTTCGCCAAGCTGATCGGCGTCCCCTTCATCGCCGTCATGCCGCGGACCACCAGCCACGAGAAGTGCCGGCTGATCGAGTTCCACGGCGGCCAGTGCCACTTCGTCGACGACTCGCGCACGATGTACGAGGAGGCGGCGGCGCTCGCCGAACGCACCGGCGGCCACTACATGGACCAGTTCACGTACGCGGAGCGGGCCACGGACTGGCGCGGCAACAACAACATCGCCGAGTCGGTCTACCAGCAGCTGCGCCTGGAGAGGTACCCGGAGCCGGCGTGGATCGTCGCCACGGCGGGCACCGGCGGCACCTCCGCCACCATCGCCCGCTACGTCCACTACATGCAGCACGACACCCGCATCTGCGTCGCCGACCCCGAGAACTCCTGTTTCTTCGACGGCTGGACGCACGGTGACCCGGACGCCACGGCCGACTGCGGCTCGCGCATCGAGGGCATCGGCAGGCCCCGCATGGAGCCGAGCTTCGTGCCGGGGGCGATCGACCGGATGATGAAGGTGCCGGACGCGGCCAGCGTCGCCGCCGTCCGCGCCCTGGAGACGGCCATCGGCCGCAAGGCGGGCGGCTCCACCGGCACCGGCCTGTGGAGCGCCTTCAAGATCGTGGCCGAGATGGTCGCCCAGCAGCGCACCGGCAGTGTCGTGACGCTCATCTGCGACCCCGGCGAGCGGTACCTCGACAAGTACTACTCCGACGCGTGGCTCGCCGGACAAGGGCTCGACATCGCCCCGTACACCGCCGCTGTCGAGAGCTTCCTGACGACCGGCGTCTGGCCGGAGTGAGCGGAGCGAGCCGCCGGTCCGGGCGGCGCGCGTTCAGGACCGCATGGAGTTGCTCTCGCTGCACGTCCCCGAGTAGACGCGGCCCGTCGAGACGTTGACCTCGCAGGTCTGCCAGCTGAACGTGCCTCCCTCGACGAAGTTCTTGTTCAGGTTGCCCCAACCGCTGTCCTTGCCCGCGCTGTTGTAGATCACGCCGCTGCGGTAGGACCCGCCGGAGCCGGCCGGCGGGTAGTACGACCAGCTGATGCCGACCGGGATGCCGTTCGCGTCCAGGTCGCGGATCCAGACCCAGTCGCCGTACGGCTGGAAGCAGCCCTGGCCGGTGTCGAACAGGACCTGGTCGCCGGAGTAGGTGCACTCCTTGGCGTACCCGTTGCTGTAGCTGCCGTCCGAGACGTCCGCCGTCGCCTGCCACCCGTCCGCGGCGGCGGCCTCGCTCGCCGTGGACAGAGCGAGGCCCACGGCCAGCGCGACACCGGCGACCAGGGAGCGGTAACCCTTCGACATGTGCGATCCCCCTCAGGGAAAAATGCGTCGGATGCTGCACGGAAAGCCCCCGGCGGCCAACCCGCCGCGAAGGCCCTCGAAGTATGGGCGGCCGCGAGGGGGGAGTGACACCGATCCCGGCCGTCCGGGACAGGAGACGCCCTGTCCCACCTGGTCAGCCGCGCCCGCACCGCGCCGTCCCGGTCCGACGCCGTACGCGAGAGGGAGCACGCGACGGGAGGTTCAGCCGCGCAGCAGCCCGTCCACCGCCCGGCCGAACACCACGCGCCCGGCCCGCGCGAGCAGCGGATCGCAGAACCCGGGCAGCCCCCGGACCGCGACCTCCTCGGTCCACCGCACCCGGCACCCCCCGCCCGGCGCGCCGGCCACCTCCACGACCGCCCAGCCCCGCACCACCCGGCCGCTCTTCTCCAGCCGGCACACGCCGGGACGCGCCACCCCCTCGGGCGGCTCCCAGCGCGTCACCTCCATCGGGTCGTCGAAGGCCAGCCGGCCGATCCCCGTCCGGGCCGTGAACCGCGTCCCCAGCCCGTACGGTCCCGGCGTCAGCACCGTCGTCCGCGTCAGCGGCACCTGACGGCCGTGCGCCGGCCAGTCCGTGAGCCGCCGCCACACCTCCTCCGGCGCCAGCGCCACGGTCCGCTCGACCCGGAACAGGCTCACTCCGCCTCCTCGCCCGCCACCACGAGACCCGGCACGTGCTCCGCCACCTCGGTCCGCACGCCCGACGCGAGCCCCCGGTCCGTCACCCAGGTGTCCACCTCGTCGAGCCCCGCGAACGAACTCAGGCCCACCGTCCCCCACTTGGTGTGGTCGGCCACCACGACCACCCGGCGCGCCGAGCGGATCAGACCGCGGTTCGTCTCCGCCTCCGCCAGGTTCGGCGTCGACAGACCGGCCGCCACCGAGATGCCGTGCACCCCGAGGAAGAGCAGGTCGAAGTGGAGCGAGCGGATCGCCCGGTCGGCCACCGGGCCCACCAGCGCGTCCGACGGCGTCCGCATCCCGCCCGTGAGCACCACCGTCGGCGCCCCGCGCCGCACCTCCGCCGTGCCCCCGCCCACCAGCTGCGCCTCGTGGAACACGTCGGCCACCCGCACCGAGTTCGTCACCACCGTCAGCTCCGGCACGTCGAGCAGGTGCCGGGCCAGGGCGTAGGTGGTGGTGCCGCCGGACAGGGCGATCGCCGACCCCGGCGTCACCAGCGCCGCCGCCGCGCGGGCGATCTCGTCCTTGGCGCTGAGCTCCAGAACGGACTTGGCCTCGAAACCCGGTTCGTGCGTGCTCGCCTCGACCACCGGCACGGCCCCGCCGTGCACCTTGGCCAGCACGCCCTGCCGCGCCAGCGCGTCCAGGTCGCGGCGGATCGTCATGTCCGAGACGTTCAGCCGCCGGGTCAGTTCGTTGACCCGCACGCCGCCGCGCCGCCGTACCTCGTCGAGGATCAGGGCGCGCCGCTGCTCCGCGAGGAGGTTCTGGTTGTCACTCACCGCCGGGGCCGGTCCTTCCGCAGGAGACAAGGGGATGTGTCGGATTCGGTGAGAGGGCGTGCACGGGCGCACGACCGTCCGCGATCCTGGTGCCGACGTCGCATCCTCCCACCCACGAGAGGAAGACCCCTAAGTGTCCCCTGCCACATCGGCCTCCGAGAGCGGGGGCGCGGCCCTCGAACTCCTCGTCCACGGGGTCGGCGGAGCCACCCCGCAGGACATGCTCGACGACCCCAGGACCGTCCGGGTGACCGGCGACCGGACCGCCGCCGTGCACCGGCGCACCGAGGACGTGGACGCCGAGCGACATCCCGAACGGTACGCGGCGGGCCCCGTCCCCGAGGCGTACTGCTGGTCCAACCTCACCTCCGGCGACGGAACGCGCGCCCTGTGGCTGCTGCTCCTGCCCTTCATGGTGGTCAACCTCGCGCACTGGATGCGGCCGCCCGCCCAGGGCAGGCCCGGACTCGTCCGCCTGTACGGAGTCCTCGTCCGGCTCGTCGCCCTCACCCTCACCGTGCTCCTCACCGCGGCCGCCTGCGAGGTCGCGCTCGATCTGACGGCCTGGCAGTGCGCGGGCGCCGCCGCCTGCGCCGACGGGCACGCGTGGCTCGGCTTCCTCTCCGCGGACCGCGGCGGCTGGTGGTCGCAGCCCGGCCGCCGCCTCGCCCTCGCCGCCGTGCTGCCGACCGCGCTCGTCGGCCTGCTCTGGTACCTCTCCACGCGCACCTGGAGCGCGTACGAGGCGCAGCGCCCGCCCACCGACCACCCGGACGTCGTCGTCGGCCGCTCCACCGCACCGCTGCCGCTGATCCCCGCCCCCGCCCCGGCCCCCGAGGCGGGAGCCGAACCCCCGGGGCCGGCGGCCGAACCCGCGCGGCCGGAACCCGACCCCGAGGACCTCCGCCCCGCCCTCGGCCGCCCCGGCTTCTGGTACGGGCGCCGGCTGGTCGCCCGACTCCGCGCCGCCCACACCGCAGCCGGCCTCCTCACCGTCGCCGCCGCCCTCGCCACGGCGGGCGCCCGCGCCGACACCGGAACCGCCGCCGCCCTCGGGGTGGTCCTCAGGGCCGCGCTCGTCGCGCTCGCGGCCGTCGTCCTCTGGGTCGTCTGCCGCCGGGGCCGCAGCGAGCACCGGCTCGACGTGCGCCTCGAAGCCGCCCTGGTCACCTGGCTGCCCGGCACCGCCCTCGCCCTGCTGGCCCTGACCGCCCTGCACTCCGGCTGGTCACGACCGGGCCGCGTCTCCACCGGCACCCTCCCCGGCGACGCCGCCTTCGGGGCGCTCACCCTCGTCCAGGGCGGCCTTGTCGTCGCCCTCGGCGTGGTCGCCCTGCTCCTCCAGCGGTCCCGGCGCGACCCCAGGACCGCCCTGCGCGGGCTCGGCGGCCCCGCCACCGCCATGCTGGCCTGCGCGCTCGCCGGCGTGATGTCCGGCGGAGTCGCCCAGCGCGTCGCCGACTGGCTCGACGGCGGAGCCACCCCCGGCATGGGCGAGGGGCCGCTGATCGGCCCGCCCGTCCTGCTGAGCTGGCAGGCCTCCGTCATCCCGGTCCTGCTCCTGCTGCTCCTCGCGCCCACCGCCCTCCTCGTCGTACGGACGGCGCTCGCCGCCCGGCGCCTGCGGCCCGCCGTGGAGGCCGACTACGCCGGCGAACGCGCGGGCGAGGACCCCGACCCGGTCCGTACCGGCCACATCGCGACGAGCCGCGCCCGCGCCTCGCTCACCGACGCGGCCCCCGCCCTCGTCGGCGTCGTCTCCGCCACCGCCCTGCTCCTCGGGGCCGCGTCCGTCGTCGGCGCCTGGGCCAGCGGCAACGTCCCGGGCCGGGCCTTCGACGGCGCCCACCCCGCCGTCGCCTCCCTCGCCTCGGCCACCCAGGCCCTCGGCTCCTGGATGGTCGGCTTCGGCTTCCTGCTCTTCGTCACCTGGGGCCGCCGCGCCTACAAGGACGTGTCCGCGCGCCGCACCATCGGCATCCTGTGGGACGTCGGCACGTTCTGGCCGCGCGCCGCCCACCCCTTCGCCCCGCCCTGCTACGCCGAGCGCGCGGTCCCCGACCTGACCTGGCGGATGAGCTCCTGGACCCGCCGCACCGGTGGCCGGCTCGTGATCTCCGGCCACTCGCAGGGCAGCGTCCTGGCCGCGGCCGCCGTCTGGCAGCTGCCGCCCGCCCACCGGGGCCGGGTCGCGCTGCTCACCTACGGCTCACCGCTGGAGCGGCTCTACGGCCGCTGGTTCCCCGCCTACTTCGGCCCCGAGGCGCTGCGCGGCCTCCACCGCACCGTCCACTGCTGGAGCAACCTCCACCGCCCCACCGACCCCATCGGCGGCCCCGTGCGCGTCCCCGCGGAGGACGGCAGGCCCGCCGTCGACAGGCCCGCCCTGCTCGATCCCGTGGCGTACGGACGCACCCGCGAACACCCCCTGCCGGAACCGATCCTGGGTCACTCCGACTACCAGGCCGACCCGGCCTTCGCCCGCTGCCGCGCCGCGCTCCTCGACCGGCTGCCGCCCGGCCTGCCCCACCCTCGGGAGACCGACGAGCGGTGGGAGGGTCAGGGGAGTTCGGGCAGGTCGTCCGGGTAGAGCAGCGTCAGGTCGTCCGTGCTCGGCTCGGCGAGCGCGGCGACCCGGCCCGCGTGCCGCTCCACCATCGACTCGAACGTCTGCCGCGCCGTGCGCCCGTTGCCGAACGCGGGGCCCTTCGGCAGCTTCGCGAAGTACGCGAGGAGGGCCTCGTCCGTGCCCGGGGCGAGCCGGTACTCGTGCTCGTCCGCCTGCTGCCCGACGATCCGCAGCAGCTCCTCCGGCTCGTAGTCGCCGAAGGTGATGGTCCGGGAGAAGCGCGACGCCACACCGGGGTTGACCGTGAGGAACCGCTCCATCTCCGCCGTGTACCCGGCGACGATCACCACCACCGCGTCCCGGTGGTCCTCCATCAGCTTCACCAGCGTGTCGATCGCCTCGCGGCCGAAGTCCCGGCCCGAGTCCTCCGGCGACAGCGCGTACGCCTCGTCCACGAACAGCACGCCGCCGCGCGCCCGGTCGAAGGCCTCCTGCGTGCGGATCGCGGTCGAGCCGATGTGCTCGCCGACCAGGTCCACCCGGGACACCTCCACCAGGTGGCCGCGCTCCAGGACACCGAGCGAGGCGAGGATCTCGCCGTAGAGCCGCGCCACCGTCGTCTTGCCCGTGCCCGGGTTGCCGGTGAAGACGAGGTGGCGGCGGACCGAGGCCGCCTTGAGACCGGCCTCCTGCCGTCGCCGCCCCACCTCGATCATGTTGGTGAGCGACCGCACCTCGTGCTTGACGCTCTCCAGGCCCACCAGCGCGTCCAGTTCGCCGAGGACCTCCTGCGAGGAGCGGGCCGCCACGGTCTCCGCGCCGACGAGCGGGGCGGCCGGGGCGGTCACCGCCGGGGCGGCGGTCGTACGGGGCGTCGGCACCGTCCCGAGGATCCCGGCCGGCTGCGTCGCCGTCAGTACCGAGGCGCCACCGCCGCCCGCGCCCCCACCGCCGCCCGAGCCGTCCGGCACGGAGGAGCGGACCGCGCTCTCGTCGCTCGTACAGTCCACGGCGACCGCGCCCTCCTCCGGGAACTCGTAACCGCCACGCGCGCACCGCTCCGTACGGCACGCCCGCAGGGTCGTGCGGCAGCCGTCCGTCACGTGGAAGCCGTACCCGCCGCTGCCGCTCACCCGGCACCCGTGGAAGGACCCGCGGCCCTCCGCCGAGACGTAGAACCCGGCCTCCGCGGGCGAGGTGACCACGCACCGCTCGATCGTCGGGTCGGCGCCCTTGGTGACGATCACCCCGGTCTGCACGGCGTCGATCGTGCAGCCGGCGAGCGTCCCGCCGCTGCCGTGGTCCCGGAACCAGGCGCCCGTGGACGCCTCCCTGATGCGGCAGTCGTCGAGCTGTGCGGTCGCCCCGTCGCTGACCGACACCGCCGTGTTCCGCACCTGCGACAGATCGCTGTCGACCACGTCCACCCGCGAACCCCGGTCGAGGACGAACAGCGCGTCCGGCACGTCGTGCACCCGGCAGGAGTCGAGGACGGCGGTCGCCCCGTCGCTCACCCACACCGCCGGATAGTCGCCCGTGCTCTCGTGGATCTCGCACTGGTTGGCGTCCACCCGCGTCCCCGGGTCCCACACCGAGAGGCCGTTGCGGCCGAACCGCCGCACGGACGACCGGGTCAGCGTCAGCACCGAGCGCGAGCGCAGGTCGACCGCGTTCTCCGGGACGTCGTGGATGTCGCAGTCCGAGAGCGTGAGCACCGCGTCGGTGTCGAGCGTGATCCCGTCCGCCGTCGTGCGGTGCACCGACGAGTCGGTGAGGTGGGCGGTGGCGCGGGCCGCGATGCGCAGCCCGGCGCCCTTGATCTCGTACACCTCGCAACCGGTGCCCTCGAAGGCACTCCCGTCACCCGTCACCGCGATCCCCGCACCCGAGGCGTGGTGGATCCGGCAGCGCTCGAAGCGGGGGTGCGCCCCGCCGTTCACGGAGACGCCGGCCTGCCCGGCCGCGACGACCTCGCACTCCTCGAACACCCCGCCCGCGCCGTCGACGAGCGCGATGCCGACCCCGGCCGGGTTGTCGACCGTGCAGCGCCGGACCGTCGGCCGCGCCTCGCCGCGCACCTCGATCCCGGCGGCCGACCGCGTCATGATCCGCAGGTCGAGCAGCTCGGGCGTGCCGTCCTCGACGAGCAGCGCGGGCGCCGCCACGTCCTGCCCCTCGATGTGCAGGTCCTGGAGCGTCACCGAGGCCCGTACGGTGAGGGGCACGCCGTCCGGCGGCGCGATCCGCACCGAGCCGAGCCCGCCCTCCGGCCCCCGCAGTGTGACGGCCCGTCGGAGGACGAGGTTCTCCCGGTACGTGCCGGGAGCGACGGTGAGGACGTCGCCGTCCCCGGCGGCCTCCAGGGCCGCGGCGAGCGAGGCGTACTCGCCCGTGCGGCGCCGCCACCGCGATGTGCCGGTGTGCGTCACCTGGACCGTGCCCTGTGCCATGGGTGTGTCCTGCCCCCGCCTGGTGCCTCGTCGCTGATCCGATGCCCCACCGTAGCGCGCGCGGCGCCGGGGGGTTGACGGGTCGCCGACGGACCCCCCGTGGGGTGTGCGCCTCTCAGCTGCCGGTGCCCGCGCGGCCCCAGTCGGGACCCGTGGCGGCCCAGGCGCGGTCGAGGCGCGCGTACCGCCGCCGCACGAGCCTGCGGACGACGAGCCGCCGCAGGGACTCCACGGCGATGCCGGCGAAGGCCGCCGCCGTGACCCCGGCGACGATGGCGTGGGCGCGGGCCGTGTCGGGCCGCATGGGCGCGGGCACCGGCTCTCCCGCCCGGTTCGTCCACAGCGGGAACGCGTCGCCCGGCGAGGAGTTGCGCCGGGCCGTCGACACCGTGCCCGTGCGCTCCGTGCCGTCCGGGGCGGTCCAGCGGGCCACCACCGCGCGGCGCAGCCGCTGCTCCCCGCCCGCCTCGACGGACTGGGGCCCGCCCGCGGGCTCGTCGGCGAGGCGCACCACGCGGGCCGTCGTCGGGTGCCGGTGCTCCTGCTGCGCGCGGACCGCGTGGTCCAGCGAGGCCCGCGCGGAGGACGCGGCGGCCCAGCCGGTCGCGGGCACGGCGAGGCAGAGCAGGACGACCGCGGCCAGGGCGACCCAGGCCTCGATCAGATCGGTGGTCCGGCGCAGGGGATTGTGCCGCCAGCGCCAGAGTCCGATGGCTGCGTGCACGTCGGAACCCCCTCGTTGTTCACCGCTCCTCCAACGAGTCTGCCCCCGGGGAGGTTTCCCCGCCCGTCGAACGGCGGCGGGGGAGAGGGGAGGAGGGAGAGGGGTGTCGGGCTCAGCCGAGGACGGTGACGCCGTCGCCGACGCGGACCGTGCCGGTGTGCTCGGGGACGAGGTTCTGGCCGAAGACGAGCCTGCCGCCCCGCTTGCGGTGGCGGGCCAGCGTCCACAGCGGCTCCCTGCCCCGCGCGGTGGTGGTCTGGTCGGTGGTGGTGACGACGCAGCGGCCGCACGGTTTGGCGACGCGGAAGGTGACCTCTCCGACCGCGATCCGCGTCCAGCCGTCCTCCGCCCAGGGCTCCGTGCCCTCGACGACCAGGTTCGGCCGGAACCGGCTCATCGGCAGCGGGCCCTCGTCGGCGTGGTCGCCCCGTGCGATCAGCTGGTTGAGGGCGTCGAGCGAGGCGGTGGTGGTGACGAGCAGCGGGAAGCCGTCCGCGAAGCTGACGGTCTCGCCGGGCAGCGCGAACTCCGGGTCCACCGGCCGCCGGTGCTCCGGCGCGTCCATGTGCACGAGGCGCACGTCGTCCGAGAGATGGGCGGAGAACCAGGCGTGCGCGGCCGCGTCGGCCGGGACGGCCTCCACGGGCTTGTCGAAGATGTCGACCGTGACCGTGGCCGAGGGGTGCGGGACCTCGACGGCCAGCGGTGCCAGGTCCGGCGCGGACACCGTGATCCCGCCGCCGGGCAGCGGAGCCGCCGCGGCCAGCGCCATCCGGGGGTGACGGCGCTGGGTCACGACCTTCCCCGTACGGTCGACGACCGCCCAGCGGCGGTCGCCGGCGAGCCCCCAGGGTTCCACCGCGGCCTCCGGGGGCGCGAGCGCGCGCAGGGCCTTCACCGGGTGGACGTGGACGGAGCGGAGGACGGGATGCGACATGCGGTCATCCTGCCAGCCGCCCCGCCCCGGGCGGGCGGCTCCTAGTAACCGCCGCCCTGGTACGGGCGGTTGTACGGGTCCTGGTACATCGGCTGTGCCGGGACGGGCGCCGGAGCGGGCCGGGGGGCCGCGGGACGCATCGCCTCGTAGCCGGCCGGAGCCGGGCGCGGCGGCTGCGGGGCCTGCGGGCCCGGGTAGCCGTAGCCGCGCGGGGCGGCCTGCTGCTGCGGGATGTACGGCGCGGGGGCGTGCTGCAGGGGCACGGGGGCCATCTGCGGCGCGGGCTGCGGGTAGCCGTAGCCACCGCCCTGGTAGGCGGGGGCGGGGTGCGGGCTCGGCGCCGCCGGGAGGGCGGGCAGCGACGAGGCCAGGGCCGGCAGATGGGAGCCGGTGCTCGCTCCGCCGTAGCTGCTGCCGGTGTCGTAGGCGGCGGGCACTCGGATCGGGGCGATCTGAGGCGTGCCCCGCTCCGCGACCAGGGAGTCGTAGATCGGGGTGTCCGGGAAGGACGGCGCGGTGTGGTAACCGCCTCCATAGGAGGAGCGGGGGGAGGTCATGGCCATAAGTTAAGCCCACGATGTGCCGGTTGGGGAGCCCCCATCTTCGGGTCATCCGATTTACCCGGGTTTTCGGGGCCTGACCTGCCAAAACATCGATAAAATCTGTGTAAACGGCGGGGGCTTTTTCTGTTGATCATGAGCGCCTGAAACTCAGGATTATCGCCGTATTACCGAAAGTAATCACAGGCCTATCGGCTGAGTTGGCGCCGGACCAGTTCGTGGAAGAGGCCGGAGGTGTCGGCGAGGAGTTCGGCGGGGGTTCCTTCCTGCACCACACGTCCGTCCGCGAGGGCGATCACCCGGTCCGCGTCCATGATCGTCGACAGACGGTGGGCGATCACGACCCGCGTCGCGTTCAGGGCCCGGGTCGACTCGATGACGGTCCGCTGCGCCTCGTTGTCCAGGGCGCTGGTCGCCTCGTCGAAGAAGAGCACGCGGGGCCTGCGGACCAGCGCCTGGGCGATCATCAGCCGCTGGCGCTGGCCGCCCGACACCGTGCCCCCGCCGTCGGACAGCATCGTGTGCATCCCCATCGGCATGGCCTTGATGTCCTCGGCGAGGCCCGCCATCGCCGCGGCGGCCCACACGTCCTCCAGCGGGTACGACCCGGCGCCGCGGATGCAGTCGAGGACGGAGCCGGAGAACGGCTGGGCGTTCTGCAGCACCACCCCGCACTGGCGGCGCACGGCCGCCTGGTCGAGGGCCGCGAGGTCCTGTCCGTCGTACCGCACCGTGCCGGAGGTCGGCCGGTCGAAGCCGATGAGCAGCCGCAGGAGCGTGGACTTGCCGCAGCCGCTCGCCCCGACGATCGCGACGAACTCGCCCGGCCGCACCCGCAGATCGACCCCGTCGAGGACGAGCGGGCCGTCCTCGGTGTAGCGGTAGGACAGGTTCTCGGCCTCGATCTCCCCGGTCAGCACGCCGGGCCGGACACTGGAGCCGCGGACCTCGGGCGTCTCCCGGAGCACCGGCCCGATCTGCTCGAACATCGGCTGGACGGCCGCGGCCGACAGGAGCGCGCCGGTCAGCTGTGTCACCGAGGACAGCATCATCGTGACGGCGGTGCTGAAGGTGAGGAACTCGGCCGGGGAGAGCGTGCCCCGGGCCGGGCCGGCGAGGAGGGCGAACATCACCAGCGTGCACAGCGGCAGACAGACCGCGCCGAGCACCGCGAGGACGTTCGTGATCCGCCCGACACGCCGGTGCAGCTCGCGGGTCCGGGCGAACTCCCGCGCCCACGCGGCGTACGCGAAGCTCTCGGCCGCCGCGACCCGCAGCTTGGCCAGGCCGCGCAGGGTCTGGAAGGCCTGGTTGTCGAGCTTGTTTCCCAGCCGGATCAGCCGGCGCTGGTACCGCAGCTGCCAGAACCCCAGGCCCAGGAAGACCCCCGCCGTGGCGAGGAGCAGCGCGAGCGCCACGAGCGCCAGGGGCACGCTGTGGAGGAGGAGCAGGACGAGGTTGACCGTGCCGACGGTGCCCGCCTGGAGGACCACGGGGCCGATGCCGGACAGGACGCGGCGGATGGCGCTGACGCCCATCGCGGCACCGGCCAGTTCGCCGGTCGAGCGGCCCGTGAAGAACGTCGTCGGCAGCCGCAGCAGCCGGTCCCAGACCGCCGGTTGCAGGGTCGCCTCGACGCGCCCCTCCATGCGCAGGATCGCCGTGTTCTGGAGCAGCATGAACGCCGCCGACACGATGCTCGTCGCGATGACGGCGAAACCGGCCTGGACGATCAGCCCCGTCTCGCCCGCGGGCACGTACGAGCCGAGCACCGTACCGGTGGCGACGGGCACGAGCGCGCCGAGGGCCACCGCGACGAGCCCGCCGAGGAGCAGGTCGCGCACCTCCCTGCGGGTGCCCCGCAGGCTGAACCGGAGCAACCGCGCGACGCCGAGCGGCCGGTCGGGCAACGGCCGGTAGAGCATCACGGCGCGCGGCGCGAACGCCCCGGCACCGGCCCGGCCGACGCGCTCCCGCCGGCCGGTGGCGGGGTCGACGGCGACGTACCCGCCGCGCCGCCACAGCAGCGCGACCGGGCTCCCGTCCGCCGCGCGGTGACCCACCAGGGGGCCGCAGTCCTCGCGCCACCAGCGCTCGCCGAGCCGTACGCCGCGGGTGCGGATCCGGGAGGCGACCGCGACGCGTTCGACGGGGTCGGCGAGCCCGGGACCGGCGCCGTCGGCCGCGCCGATGTCCGCCGGCTCCGCGAGGGTGATGCCCGCCTCGTCGGCGACGACCCGGCACACCGCGTACGTCGCGTCGGCGTCGGCCGGGCCGTCCGCCCCGCCGCTCGCGCCACCCACGCTCCCGGCGCGTCCGATGGACGCGAGCAGCGTGCGGTCGGCCCGCGTACGTGCCGCCCGGCCCGCCTCGACGCCGGCCGCCGCGCGGTCCTCGTGGTCCCGTTCGAGCTGCTCGATCCAGCCGTCCAGGGCGTGCAGCAGCCGGTACTGCTGGTCGACCATGCCCTGCCACGTCGCGGCCTCCACGAGAAGGGTGCCCGCCCCCGCCGCGGCGCCCGCGTACACGCCGGCCTCCGGGCTCTCGTAGGCGGCGCCGTACGCGACGCTCCCCGCGGCGAGCCGCATCCACAGGACGTCGTCGTCGGCCGCGCCGGGGGCGGCGTCCCCGGGGCCGCCGTCCACGGCCGCCTGGTACAGGACGCGCAGACCGCGCCCGATGCCGAGCGCGAAGGCGTGCTCCAGCGGGCTGAGCGGGGGCTCGGCCCGCGTCCCGTACGCGCTCGGGTCCTCGTACCACTGGCCCTCGTACCACTGTCCCGCGTACTCCTGGCCGTACCCCTGCGCCGCGTACCCCTGCCCCTCGTACCCCTCACCGGGACGCGTCCGCCCCGTGGCGTACGGGAGTCGGCGCAGCTCGACGCGGCGCAGCAGACAGCCCTGCGCGGGGCGGCCGACCAGGGTGTGCGCGGGGCCCTCGACGGGGCCGAGGAGCAGCGTGCCCGCCGTGAGGCGGCCCAGGAAGTGCCAGGGGCCGAGCCGGGCCGCGTCGACGGCGAACAGGTCGAGGGCGCCGTCGACGACGAGCCAGAGGACGTGCGGGCCTTCGAGGGCGACGCTGCCGAGGCCGGTGTGGTCGACCGGTGTGCCGAGGGAGCCCAGGGCCGCGACGACCGGGTCGGGCGCGCCGCCGGGGCCGAGGGGGCCGAGTGGGCCGACGGTCGGGTGGGTAAAGGTCACGTCAGTGCTCCCGGACCAGGGCGGCGTACGCGCCCCCCGCCGCGACGAGCTGCTCGTGGCGCCCTCGCTCCACGACCGTGCCGCGGTCGAGCACCACGATCTCGTCGCTGTCGCGCACGGTGCTCAGCCGGTGGGCGATGACCACACAGGCGCAGCCGCGCCGCCGCAGGTTGTCGATGACGAGCTGCTCGGTCGCCGCGTCCAGGGCGCTCGTCACCTCGTCGAGGACCAGGACGCTGGGGCGGCGCGCCAGGGCGCGGGCGATCTCCAGGCGCTGGCGCTGTCCGCCGGAGAAGTTGCGGCCGTCCTGCTCGACGCGGCTGCGGATGCCTCCGGGGCGGCGCGCGACCACGTCGTACACGGCGGCGTCCTTCAGTGCGGCGACCACCGCCTCGTCGGGCACCGAGGGGTCCCAGAGCGCGATGTTGTCCCGGACCGTCCCCTCGAAGAGGAAGACGTCCTGGTCGACGAAGGAGACCGAGGCCGCCAGCGCGCTGCGCGGGATGTCCTCCAGGCGCATCCCGTCGATGCGGATCGCGCCCTCCCACGGGGTGTAGAGGCCGGCCATCAGCCGCGAGACGGTGGACTTCCCGCTGCCCGAACCGCCGACCAGGGCGATCTGCTGCCCGGGCCCGACGGAGAGCCACACGTCCTTGAGGAGCGGCTCGTCCAGGGGGCTGTACCCGAAGGTGACGCCCTCCACCTCCACGTGGCCCGTGAGGCGACGGGCGGGTGCGTGCGGGGCGCGCCGCGTGTGGACCGGGTCGACGGGGAAGTCCTCGACGTCCCGGAGCCGGGCGACGTCGGCCGCGAAGTCCTGGATGCGGCCCGCCACGCCGTTGAGCCGGGTGATCGGCGCCGTGAAGCCCGTCACGAGGGCCTGGAAGGCGACCAGCAGTCCGACGGTGAGGTGTCCCTCCACGGCCCGCAGGCCGCCGATCATGAGGATCAGCGCGCTGTTGAGCGCCGCGAGCGTGGGCGCGACCACGGCCAGCCAGGCGCTCGGCACGCCGAGCCGCTGCTGCACGTCGAGCGTGGTGGCGTGCTGACCGGCCCAGCGGCGGAAGAAGCCGTCCTCGCCGCCCGTGGCCTTCATGGTCTCGATGAGCTGGAGCCCGCTGTACGCCGTGTTGGTCAGCCGGGCGCTCTCGGCGCGCAGCTTCTGGGTGCCGGTGGCCCGCAGCTGGACGACGACCCGCAGGGCGACGACGTTGAGCAGCGCGATCAGCACGCCGACGACGGTGAGTTGGGGGTCGTAGGTCCACAGCAGCACCGCGTAGAGCAGCACGACGACGGCGTCGACCCCCGCGGCGGCCAGGTCGCGGGCGAGGGTCTCGGCCACGGCGTCGTTGGACCGCAGCCGCTGGACGAGGTCGGCCGGGCTCCGCTGCGCGTAGAAGGCGAGCGGGAGCCGCAGCAGGTGCCGCAGGAAGCGGGCGCCGCCCAGGGTGGAGGCGATGATCCGCCCGCGCAGCAGATTGGCCTGCTGGAGGCCGGTGAGGGTCGCGGTGAGGACGAGCGCGGTCGCCATCGCCGCGAACACCACGCCGAGCAGGGACGTCTGATTGCCGATCAAGAACGTGTCGATGTACGTACGGCTCAGGGCCGGCACCCAGGCGCCGACGGCCACCAGCAGGAGGCTGGCGACGACCGCGGCGGCCATCGTGCCGGACGTGCCGCGCAGGCGCCCGGGCAGGGCGGCGAGCACGCCCGGCCGCCCGCCGCCGCGCCGGAAGTCCGGGCCGGGCTCGAAGGTGAGGACGATCCCGGTGAAGCTGGTGTCGAACTGCTCCATGGGGACGAACCGGCGTCCGCTGCCCGGGTCGTTGACGTACGCGCCGGGGCGGCCGAAGCGGCGGCCCATGCCCTCGTAGACGACGTAGTGGTTGAACTCCCAGAACAGCACGGCCGGTCCCGGCACCCCGGCGAGCGCGGCCAGGTCCATCTGCATGCCCTTCGCCCGCAGCCCGTAACCGCGCGCCGCCTTCAGGAGGTTGCCGGCCCGCGAACCGTCGCGGGAGACGCCGCAGGCGATGCGGAGCTCCTCCAGCGGGACGAAGCGGCCGTGGTGGCCGAGGACCATGGCGAGCGCGGCCGCCCCGCACTCCACGGCCTCCATCTGGAGGACGGTGGGCGTGCGGACGGTCCGGGGCCTGCGGCCCTTCATGGCGGGGGTACGACGACGGGGCCCGGCGGCGGGCGGCAGCCCGCGGGCGGACGTCCGCGCCCGGCCGCCCGACCGGGCCCGGGGCGCGCCGGACCTCGCGCCGGGCCTCCCGCCGGTCGGTGCCGCGGACGGGGCGCCGGAGGTGTCGGCCTGCCTTCCGGGCGCGCTCACGGGAGCAGCCAGTCGACGGGGCGCTGGGCGGCCAGGTGGACGGCGCCGGTGACGGGCGTACCGGAGCCGGGGGCGGCCGGCGGCCCGTCCGAACCGGACCAGACGTATCCGGAGGCGGTGGCGGCGGAGCGGTCCAGGGCCACGAGGACCGCGACCGGCTCGCCCTGACCCGGGGCGGGGCCGCCGCCTTGTGCGGTGCCGGTCGGGGCGCCGAGCCGGGCCCGGGCCCGGGCGGCCGTGCCGACGGCGGTGACCCGTCCGCGGAGCGTGCCGAACCGGTCGTGCGGGGCGGTCTCGACGCCGAGGTCGACCCGGGCGCCCACGCGGACCGCGGCGGCGGTGTCGCCCGGCACGTACAGGACGGCCACCAGGGGCGCGTCGGGGTCGGTCACGCGCTCGACGCTCGCCACGTCGGCGCCGGTGGCGACGACCGAGCCCAGCCCGGCGTACAGCGTGGTGACCCGGCCGCCGGCGACGGCGCGGACGGGCAGGTCGCCCCGGCCCGTGCGCACGGTCAGCAGCGGCGCGCCGGCGGCGACGGTCCGGCCCTCCTCGACGAGAACCTCCGTGACCTGTCCCGCGAGGGGGCTCTGGAGCAGATAGGTGCCCTCGGCGCGGGTGAGGAGACCGGGGGCGGTCAGCTTGGACGTCACGGTGCCGGTGAGGGCCCAGTAGCCCGCGGCGGCCATGACGACGACGGTGACGGCGAGCACCAGACGGCCCTGGGGGCGCGCGAAACGGACCGGCACGTCGAGTTCTTCGGGCGACTGCAGCTTGGAAAGCGCATTGCGGCGGAACTGCACGGACTATTCCTTCGGCTGCTTTTCTGTCGAGGCTTCCGCGAGATCGGGCTCGGGGCGGGGCGGCCGTGAACCCCGGAACCGGGGCGGTTCCGGGGTTCACGGGTGAGCTACCGGTGAGCTACGGGCGAGCTTCGGCTCAGATACCGGCGAGGCCGGTGATGCCCGCGGTGTTCACCGAGACGCCGGTGATGCCGGAGGCCAGGCCGGGGACGCCGGCGGCGACGCCCTCGACGCCCTGGACCGTCTGCAGCGAGCCGACGGTGCCGAGGAGGTTGGTGACGTCGTTGGTCAGCGCGCCGGCGAGGCCGCCGGAGACGGTGACGAGGCCACCGGAAACGGCGTCGAGGTCCGCGTCGGAGATCTCGGCGGTCTCAAGGTCGTGACGCATGATGCGCACCCTTCGTTCATGGGGGGAATCCGTCTTCTGCGGCCGCAGCGGGCTTGATCCAAGCACGCGAACGGATGACGGGACCAATTCCGTTGACGCCTCCGCGCGGACGTTTCTGCACGTCGGGAAGGGGTCGTGCGGTCACTTTCACGGAATGACGACACCTTCTCCCCGGATCGGAGTAACGGATTCCGGGACCTCACCCCGCTCGGGGAACACAACGGGACAGAAGTGCGCTTTCCGGTCCTCCCCGGGATCCGCCGTGTCGGGAAACGGTGAAGGCGCCGCCCCTCCCCACCCCCACGCTGTGCAGGTTTGCGGCAGGCGGAGGCGCAGGCACAGGCGCAAACGCAGGCACGGCCGCGGGGTGGTCGTTCGCGTGCCTCACTCCCCGGGCGTCCCCGCGTACGTCCCCGCGTACGTCCGCCCCTTCCACGCGGCCCCGCGCCCGCGGTAGTGCAGGACCGCCGAGTCCACCGTCATCAGCAGGTACAGCAGCGCCGTGAACGGCAGCAGCACGGCCGCCGGGGCCGGCTGCCCGTAGTACCGCAGCATCGGCACGTACGTCCCCGCCATCACCGCCCATGCCGCCCCGCCCGCCCACGCCGCCACCGGGTCCCCCGCCGCCAGGCCCGCCACCAGCGCCACCGGCGGGACCAGGTAGACGACGACGAGACCCGCCACCGTCCCCACGAGCAGCAGCGGACTGTGCCGGAGCTGCGCGTACGCGCTGCGCGAGACCATCCGCCACAGCTCGCCGAGCCCCGGATACGGGCGGACGCTGGTGACGCCGTCGGCGAGCCCCAGCCAGATCCGTCCCCCCGCCCGCCGCACCGCCCGCGCCAGCGACACGTCGTCGATCACCGCCTGCCGGATCGCCTCCGGCACCCCCGCCGCCACCGCCGTCTCCGTCCGGAGCAGGACACAGCCGCCCGCCGCCGCCGTCGCCCGCGGCCGTGCCCGGTTGATCCAGCGGAACGGATACAGCTGGGCGAAGAAGTAGACGAACGCCGGCACCACGAGCCGCTCCGACGCGTTCGCCACCCGCAGCCGCGCCATCTGCGACACCAGGTCCAGACCGTGCCCGGTCGCCGCCGTCACGAGCCGCCGGAGGCTGTCCGGCGCGTGCGCGATGTCGGCGTCCGTCAGGAGCAGGAACTCCGGTCCACGCGCGCGTGCCCGGGCCATGCCGTGCCGCAGCGCCCACAGCTTCCCCGTCCACCCCGGCTCCGGCTCGCCCGGCGAGACCACCGTGAGCGGCAGCCCCCCGTGCCGGGCCGCG
Organism: Streptomyces sp. NPDC003327; assembly: GCF_053589515.1. Taxonomy (NCBI): domain Bacteria; kingdom Bacillati; phylum Actinomycetota; class Actinomycetes; order Kitasatosporales; family Streptomycetaceae; genus Streptomyces; species Streptomyces sp. NPDC003327. Next base: position 38,392 of record NZ_JBSFSA010000040.1, read on the forward strand.
AGCTCGACGGCGAGCGCCCCCGTCCCGTCCGTACTCCCGTCGTCGACGAGGAAGACCTCCGCCTCGCCCGGATAGTCCTGGACGAGCAGCGACCGCAGGCTCGTCGGCAGCACCTCCGCCTCGTCACGCGCCGGTACGACGACGGCGACCCGCGGCCACTCCCCGGCCGCGCCCCCCGCCGCGCTCCCGCCTCCCCCGTCGGCCCGTCCCCGCTCCCCGGCCACCGGCGGCAGGCGCTGGTCCGTACGCCAGAAGAAGCCCTGGAACAGCAGCAGCCAGACCCAGACGGCCAGCGAGGCCGACGCACACCACGCGAACGTGCTCATTCGCCGCAGTCTGCCCCAGATCGGCGGCCCCACGAGGCCCATCGGCTAGGGTGACCGGGTGAAGATCGCGCTCATGGACTCAGGAATCGGCCTCCTCCCGGCAGCGGCCGCGATGCGCCGCCTGCGCCCGGACGCCGACCTGCTCCTGTCCAACGACCCCGACGGCATGCCGTGGGGCCCGCGCACCCCCGAGGACCTGACGGAGCGCGCCCTCGCCGTGGCCCGTGCCGCCGCCGCCGAGGGCCCCGAGGCGCTGATCGTGGCCTGCAACACCGCCACCGTCCACGCCCTGCCCGCCCTGCGGGCCGCGCTCGAACCGCACATCCCGGTCATCGGCACCGTCCCCGCCATCAAGCCCGCCGCCCTCGGCGGCGGCAAGGTCGCCATCTGGGCCACCCCGGCCACCACCGGCAGCGCCTACCAGCGCGGGCTCATCCGCGACTTCGCGGACGGCGCCGAGGTCACCGAGGTGCCCTGCCCCGGCCTCGCCGACGCCGTCGAGCACGCCGACCCGGACGCCGTCGACCGGACCGTCGCCGCGGCGGCCGCGCTCACCCCGCCCGACGTCCGGGCCCTCGTCCTCGGCTGCACCCACTACGAGCTGGTCGAGGACCGCATCGTCGCCGCCCTGGAGGCCCGGGGCCGCTCCCGCGACCTGCCGCCGATCGTGTTCCACGGCTCCGCCGACGCCGTCGCCGCCCAGGCGCTGCGCCGCATCGGCGCCGAACCCGCCCCCGACGCGGCCCCGACCGGCGGCCTCTCCGTCCTCCTCAGCGGCCGCCCCGGCCCGCTGCCCGCCGAGGCGCTCGGCTACGCCGAGGGCCGCCTCCTCACCGCGGGGGCCGACGCTCACCGCGTGTGACCGCGCGACCCCGGTCCGCCGCGCCGAACGGGCCCGCCCTGATTACCCTCGCTGTATGAGGGAGCACCACCGGAACCCCCGGCACCACCGGTCCGCGCGCTCCGGCCGTCGCCTCCCGTACGGAGCCGAGACCGAGGGCTTCGCGGACGGTGCGGTCGAGGCCGGCGAACGGACCGGCACGCCGCCCCACGTCACCGGGGCCACCGCGGTCACCGGACGGCCCCGCGGGCGCGCCCCGGCCGTCTGGACCGGCCGGGCCACCAACCGCTGCCAGTGGGTGGCGGCCGCGGCCGGTGCCGCCTGCATGGCCCTCGGCATCGTCATCGCCGTCGAGTCGCGATGGAACTCCGGCGTCGCCGCCCTCCTCATGGCCGTGGTCGGCTGCGTCGCCGCGGGACTGCTCGTCCTCTTCGGCACCCTCGCGTTCGTCCACGTCGCCGTGAAGGTCGACGAGCGCGCGATGGAGGTCCGCTGCGGCCACATCGGCGTCCCGCGCCGCCGCATCCCGCTCTCCCACGTCGTGGGCGCGGAGTTCGCCCCCCGCGTCACCCCGCGCCAGTGGGGCGGCTGGGGCTACCGCTGGCGCCCCGAGAAGGGCACCGCCGTCGTCGTCCGCCGCGGCGAGGGACTGGTCCTGCGCCTCGGGGACGGCCGTACGTTCACGGTCACGGTCGACGACGCCGAGTCCGCGGTCCGCGTCATCCGCGACCACCTCCGCCGCCCCGGCCCCCCGGTCCCGCCGGCCCCGACGGGGGCCTGACCTGCCCCTCGCGGGGTTCGTGCCGACCTCCGCGTCAACAGGGGGGACCCGTACACTCCGCAGGGTGAGCACCACCATCACTCCCGTCGAAGCGCCCGGAGCCGACAGCCCGCAGCCCAGCCCGTGGAGCCGGCTGCGGCGGTTCGCGCGGCCCGGGGCGGCCCTGCTGTCCGGGTTCCTGCTCTACCTGAGCTTCCCGCCCCGACCCCTGTGGTGGCTCGCACTGCCCGCCTTCGCCCTGCTCGGGTGGACCCTCCGGGGCCGCCGCCTCCGGGGCGGCTTCGGCCTCGGGTACCTCGCCGGGCTCGGGTTCCTGCTCCCGCTGCTCGTCTGGACCGGCGAGGAGGTCGGCCCCGGCCCCTGGCTCGCCCTCGCCGCCGTCGAGGCGCTCTTCGTCGCCGCCGCCGGACTCGGCATCGCGGCCGTCTCCCGCCTCCCGGGATGGCCCTTCTTCGCCGCCGGGGTCTGGATCCTCGCCGAGGCGGCCCGCGCGCGGGTGCCGTTCGGCGGCTTCCCCTGGGGCAAGATCGCCTTCGGGCAGGCCGACGGCGTCTTCCTGCCCCTCGCCGCCGTCGGCGGCACCCCGGTCCTCGGCTTCGCCGTCGCCCTGTGCGGCTTCGGCCTGTACGAGGCGGTCCGTCAGGTCCGCCTCCGCCGCGCCACCGGCACCGTCCCGCGCGGCCCGCTCACCGCCGCGGCGCTCTCCGTGCTCCTGCCCGTCACCGGCGCCGTCGCCGCCCTGCCGCTCGTCGACGACACGGCCGAGGACGGCACCGCCACCGTCGCCGCCGTCCAGGGCAACGTCCCCCGCCTCGGCCTCGACTTCAACGCCCAGCGCCGCGCGGTCCTCGACAACCACGCCGCCCGCACCCGCGAACTCGCCCGGGCCGTCGAGGAGGGCCGCGAGCCGCGGCCCGACTTCGTCCTGTGGCCGGAGAACTCCTCCGACATCGACCCGTACGCCAACTCCGACGCGGCCGACGTCATCGACGGCGCGGTACGGGCGATCGGCGCGCCCACCGTCATCGGCGCGGTCGTCGCCCCCGAGACCGGCAAGCTGCGCAACACGCTGATCCAGTGGGAACCCGGCCGCGGCCCGGTCGCCACCTACGACAAGCGGCACGTCCAGCCCTTCGGCGAGTACATCCCGATGCGGTCCCTCGTCCGCCTCTTCAACAGCAACGTCGACCGGGTCAGCCGCGACTTCGGCCCCGGGACGAAGGTGGGCGTCTTCGACCTGGCCGGCACGAAGGTCGGTCTGGCCACCTGCTACGAGGCGGCCTTCGACTGGGCCGTCCGCGACACCGTCACCCGCGGCGCCCAGCTCCTCACCGTCCCCAGCAACAACGCGACCTTCGGCCGCAGCGAGATGACCTACCAGCAGCTCGCCATGTCCCGGGTCCGCGCCGTCGAGCACAGCCGCTCCGTCGTCGTCCCCGTCACCAGCGGCGTCAGCGCCGTCATCCGGCCCGACGGCGAGATCGTCGCGCGGACGAGGATGTTCACCCCGGACGTCCTGGTCGAGACCGTGCCGCTGCGCTCCTCGCAGACCCCGGCGACCCGCCTCGGCACCCTGCCCGAGGCCCTGCTCGCGGCCCTGGCGGCGGCGGGCATCGGCTGGGCGGCGACCCGCGCCCTCCGCGCCCGCCGCGGCCCGGCGGAGTGACCCCGGGGCTACCCACCGGTTCGTCCCGGGCGCCGTCGAGGATGATCTAGGGTCGCGGTCATGGGTACCCCTGACTTCCTCCTCGAACTCCGCAAGACGGCCGGCCACCAGCTCCTCTTCCTGCCCGGCGTGACCGCGGTCGTCTTCGACGACCGCGGCCGGGTCCTGCTCGGCCGCCGGGCCGACGACGGCCTGTGGGCGATCATCGGCGGCATCGTCGAGCCGGGCGAGCAGCCCGCCGACTGCGCGGTGCGCGAGGTGTACGAGGAGACCGCCGTGCGCTGCGTGCCCGAGCGGATCGTGCTCGTCGAGACCCTGAGCAAGCCCGTGACGTACCCCAACGGCGACATCTGCCAGTACATGGACGTCGCCTTCCGCTGCCGGGCGGTCGGCGGCGAGCCGCGCGTCAACGACGACGAGTCGACGGAGGTCGGCTGGTTCGAGGTGGACGACCTGCCGGAGATGAAGCGCTTCTCGCACCTGAGGATCGAGAAGGCGCTCGCCGACGAACCGACGTGGTTCCGCACCACAGCAGAGGTCTGAACTGTGGGCCGGGCACACATCGGTGGGGGAGGGGCCCGTTCATAGGGTGCGGAGCATGAGCGCCCCCCTCACCGCCCCCGGCCCGGGTCCGGACCCCGCTTCCCCGCCCCGGGCCGCCGCCCTCGCCCTCGACCTCACCGGCCGCACCGCGCTCGTCACCGGCGCCGCGGGAGGCATCGGGCGGGCCTGCGCCCTCCGGCTCGCCGCCGCTGGAGCCCGGGTCAGAGCCGTCGACCGGGCCGCAGAGGGCCTCGCCGAACTGGCCGACCGAGCCGCCGGACTGCCCGGCGCCGTCGAGCCCCGGCTGCTCGACCTCACCGACCTCGACGCGGCGGAGGCGGCCGCCAGCGGCACCGACATCCTCGTCAACAACGCCGGACTCCAGCTGGTCCGCCCGATCGAGGAGTTCCCGCCGGACGTCTTCCACACCGTGCTCACCGTCATGCTGGAGGCCCCGTTCCGGCTGATCCGGGGCGCCCTTCCGCACATGTACGCCCGGGGCTGGGGCAGGATCGTGAACCTCTCCTCCGTCCACGGGCTGCGCGCCTCCCCCTACAAGTCGGCCTACGTGGCCGCCAAGCACGGCCTGGAGGGCCTCTCCAAGACCGCCGCCCTGGAGGGCGCCCCGCACGGTGTCACCTCCAACTGCGTCAGCCCCGGCTACGTCCGCACCCCCCTGGTCGAACGGCAGATCGCCGACCAGGCCGCCGCCCACGGCATCCCCCCGGAGCGGGTCCTCTCCGAGGTCCTGCTCGCGGACTCGGCGCTCAAGCGGCTCGTCGAGCCGGACGAGGTCGCCGAGGCCGTCGCCTACCTGTGCACCCCGCAGGCGTCCTTCGTCACGGGCACCTCCCTCACGCTCGACGGCGGCTGGACCGCGCACTGAACGTTCCGCCGAAGGCTGTCCACAGGGGTGGTGCGACCGCACGTCCGGCAGGTATCCCTGTCTCCATGTCCCACGAACACGTCTCCTACCTGGAACTCCTCGCCCGAGGAGCCGCCACGGAGGCCTACGACAGGCCCGTCCTCCTCGCCCGGGCGAGCGGCGCGGGCCCCGAGGCGCTGGCCGGGCTCGAAGAGGCCAAGCAGCTCGCCCTGCGCGTCCGGGCCGAGCTGGAGGGACGCCGCCGCCGCGAGGCCGAGCTGTCCGCGCTCTTCGCCACCGCCCACGACCTCGCGGGACTCCGCGACCTCGACGCCGTGCTGCGCGCCATCGTCCAGCGCGCCCGCTCCCTCCTCGGCACCGAGGTCGCCTACCTCAGCCTCAACGACCCGGCCGCCGGCGACACGTACATGCGCGTCACCGAGGGCTCCGTCTCGGCCCGGTTCCAGCAGCTCCGCCTCGGCATGGGCGAGGGACTCGGCGGCCTCGTCGCCCAGACCGCCCGCCCGTACGTCACCGACGACTACTTCGACGACGACCGCTTCCAGCACACCCGCACCATCGACACGGCGGTACGGGACGAGGGCCTCGTCGCCATCCTCGGCGTGCCGCTCAGCCTCGGCAGCCAGGTCATCGGCGTCCTCTTCGCCGCCGACCGCAGGGCCAGGGTCTTCGAACGCGAACAGGTCGCGCTGCTCGGCTCCTTCGCCGCGCACGCCGCCGTCGCGATCGACACGGCCAACCTCCTCGCCGAGACCCGCTCCGCCCTCGCCGAGCTGGAGCGCGCCAACGACATCATCCGCGAGCACAGCGCCGTCATCGAACGGGCCTCGGAGGTCCACGACCGGCTCTCCGAACTCGTCCTGCGCGGCGGCGGCGTCCACGACGTCGCCGACGCCGTCTCCCAGGTCCTCGGCGGCACCGTCGAGTTCACCGAGACCGGCGCCGGATCGGCCCGCCGGGCCGACGGCCACGCCGTCCGCGAGGGCGACGACTGGGTCGCCGCGGTCTCCGCCGGAGGCGAGAGCCTCGGCGCCCTCGTCCTGCGCGGACAGCCGGACCTCGACCCCGTCGACCAGCGCACCCTGGAGCGCGCCGCCCTCGTCACCTCCCTCCTCCTGCTCGCCCGCCGCTCCGCGGGCGAAGCCGAACAGCGGGTGCGCGGCGAACTCCTCGACGACCTCCTGGACGCCCCCGACCGCGACCGGCGCCTCCTGCGCGAGCGCGCCGCCCGGCTCCGTACCGACGGATCCGCCCCGCACGTCGTGCTCGCCGCCCGGGTGGACAGGCCCGACGCCGCCGACGCGCGGTCCGGCGACCGGGACAGCGCCGACCGCCGGCGCCTGCGGTCCGCCGCCTCCCATCTGGCCTCCACCCAGCACGGCCTCGCCTCCGCCCGCGACGGCGGTACGGTCCTGCTGCTGCCGCTCCCGCCCGGCGGGAGCGCCGCCGACCTGGCCCGCAGGACCGCCCGGCACCTCGGCGACGTCCTGCGGGAGCCCGTGACCGTCGGCGCCTCCGCGCCCGTACGCGACCTCCTCGACCACCCGGAGCGGGTGGCCGCCGCGTACACCGAGGCCCGGCGCTGCCTCGACGCCCTCCGGCTGCTGCACCGCTCCGGGCAGGGCGCGGCCGCCGAGGACCTCGGCTTCCTCGGCCTGCTCCTCGCCGACAGCCGGGACGTCGACGGCTTCGTCGAGCGCACCGTCGGCGAGGTCGTCGCCTACGACCGGCGCCGCGGCACCGACCTCGTACGGACCCTCGACGCCTACTTCGCGAGCGGCATGAGCCCCGCCCGCACCAAGGACGCCCTGCACGTCCACGTCAACACGGTCGCCCAGCGCCTGGAACGCGTCGGCCGGCTCCTCGGTCCCGACTGGCAGACGCCGTCCCGCGCCCTGGAGATCCAGCTCGCCCTGCGCCTGCACGCCCTCGCGGCGGCCGTGCCGCGGGTGTGACGCGGCTGTGACGCGGCCCCCCGGTCCGCCCGCGGGGACGGGGGACCGGGGGGCCGCCCGGGGGAGCGTTCGGATCAGGCGCCGGTGGCGGCCCCGGCCTTCTCCCGTGAGCGGTCCTCGACGTCGCCGAGGTCGCTGTTGCGGGTCTCCCGTGCGCAGGCGATCGCGACGACCGTGAGCAGCGCGGCGGCGATCACGTACAGGGCGATCGGGGTGGAGCTGCCGTAGTCGTCGAGCAGGGCCGTCGCGATCAGGGGCGCGGGGGCGCCGGCCGCCACGGAGGAGAACTGGGCGCCGATCGAGGCACCCGAGTAGCGCATGCGCGTCGCGAACATCTCGGAGAAGAACGCGGCCTGCGGCGCGTACATCGCCCCGTGCAGGACAAGACCGACGGTGATGGCGAGGAGCAGGCTGCCGAAGGTGGCCCGGTCGATGAGCACGAAGAAGGGGAACATCCAGGCGCCGACGCCGACCGCCCCGATGAGGTACACCGGACGGCGGCCGATGCGGTCGGAGAGCGCGCCCCAGAGCGGGATGACGGCGAAGTGCACGGCCGAGCCGATGAGGACGGCGTTCAGGGCGGTCTGCTTGGAGAGGCCGACCTGCGTCGTCGCGTAGACGAGGATGAACGCGGTGATGACGTAGTACGAGATGTTCTCCGCCATCCGGGCGCCCATGGCGATCAGCACGTCCCGCCAGTGGTGGCGCACCACGGCGACCAGCGGCATCTTCTCGACCTGCGCGGCGGCCGCCCTGCGCTCCTCCGCGGCGGCGAGCGCCGCCTTGAAGACGGGCGACTCGTCGACCGAGAGCCGGATCCACAGGCCGACGACCACCAGCAGGCCGGAGAGCAGGAACGGCACGCGCCAGCCCCACGAGAGGAACGCCTCGTCCGACAGGAGCGCGGTGAGCGCGGACAGCACCCCGGTCGCCAGCAACTGCCCCGCGGGCGCCCCCGTCTGCGGCCACGACGCCCAGAAGCCGCGCCGCCGCGCGTCCCCGTGCTCCGACACGAGGAGGACGGCCCCGCCCCACTCGCCGCCGAGCGCGAAGCCCTGCACCAGCCGCAGCGCGGTCAGCAGCAGCGGGGCCGCGGAGCCGACGGTCGCGTGCGTCGGCAGCAGACCGATGGCGAAGGTCGCCGCACCCATCAGCAGCAGGCTCAGGACCAGCAGCTTCTTCCGCCCGAGCCGGTCCCCGTAGTGCCCGAACACCAGGGCCCCGAGCGGGCGGGCGGCGAAGCCGACGGCGTACGTCAGGAACGAGAGCAGTGTGCCGACGAGCGGGTCCGACTCGGGGAAGAACAGCTTGTTGAACACGAGCGCCGCCGCGGACCCGTACAGGAAGAAGTCGTACCACTCGATGGTGGTGCCGATGAGGCTGGCGGCGACGATGCGCTTGAGGGATCCGGGTGGCGTCGGGGAGGGTGTTGCGGCGACCATGTGCACCACTTCCAGGCAGGAACGGGGGACGGGTTTGCGTGTCGCCACACCGTAGAAATACGCAGGTCAACGGCGTATGTGGTGGGACACCATAGTTCCGATCCGGCACATGCGGCCCGCCGCCAGGGTGCGGGGGCGGCCGCCACTTCAGCGCGTGGAAGCGACCCCTTAGGATGTCGGCTCGCGCGTGCGATGCGCCGCTGCGGGGGATCTACGGGGGAGTACGTCGATGTTCGGAATCATCAGGCCGTGCCGTCATCGTCTCGGCGAGGGGCTGCGGACCGAGTGGATGGCCCATCTGTGCGGGCTCTGTCTCGCGTTGCGCGGCGAGTACGGGCAGTTCGCCCGGGTCGCCACCAACTACGACGGGCTCATCGTCTCGGTGCTGACCGAGGCGCAGTCGCGGCGCAGCGGTGACTGGCGGCGCGGCGCGGGCCCGTGCCCGCTGCGCGGGATGCGGTCGGCGGACGTGGCGCAGGGCGAGGGCGCGCGGCTCGCGGCGACGGTGTCGCTGGTCCTCGCCGCCGCGAAGATCCGTGACCACATGGCCGACGGCGACGGCCTGTTCGGGCGCCGCCCGGTGACCCTCGCTGCTCGCCGGATCGCCCACGGCTGGGACCGGGCGGGCGCGGCGGGCGGCGAACGGCTCGGCTTCGACACGGCGGTGCTGCTCGGGGCGGTGGAGCGCCAGAGCGAGATCGAGCGGTCCACGGTCCGGGGCGGCTCGCTCCTGACGGTCACCGAGCCCACGGAGACGGCGACCGCCGCCGCGTTCGCCCACACCGCGGTGCTCTCCGGCCGTCCCGGCAACGCCGAACCGCTGGCCGAGGCGGGCAGACTGTTCGGCCGCCTGGCGCACCTGCTCGACGCGGTGGAGGACCTGGACGCGGACGCGGCGTCCGGCGCCTGGAACCCGATCGCCGTGACGGGTACGGACCGCGCCGAGGCGCGGCGGCTCTGCGACGACGCCGTCCACGGCATCCGACTGGCCCTGACCGAGGCGGAGTTCGTCGACGACCGGCTGGTACGGGCGCTGCTCGGCACCGAGTTGGAACGCGCCGTGGACCGGGTCTTCGACCCCCGGCACCAGCACCACCGGCACCGGCAGCAGCAGGGCGGCAACCAGACCCGCGGGCCGCGCATGCTGCCGTGGCTGGGCAGGCGTCCGGCGACGGGGACGCCCGCCGAGTCGTCGGCGGCGTGCGGCGTCGGCGCGCCCGCGGCCATGGCCTCGAACCGGCCCTCGGAGGGCCGCTGCCGCCGCTGCGAGGAGTGGCGCCGGCTGTGCGCCGACTGCCGGCTGTGCCACCGCTGCTGCACCTGCTCCGACGACGAGGGCGAGCCGATCGACTTCGGCGGCGGCAACAGCGACAGCGGCAGCGGCTCCGGTGGTGGCTCCGGTTCCGGCGGCGACGGCTGGTTCGGCGGCCGCGGCGGCGGCAACTCGGGCGGCGGCCACGGTTCGGGCGGTTCGGGTGGCTCGGGCGGATGGGGAGGCTCCGGCGGCAACTCCGGCGGCGGCCACGGCTCCGGTGGATCGGGCGGCTCCGGTGGCGGCTGCGGGGACGGCGGCGGCTGCTGCAACCCGTGCAAGTGCTGCTGCGACTGCTGCGACTGACCCCGCCGAAGCGGCGGCCGGGGACGCAGCGCCCGCGACCGCTCGTACGCGAACTGCCGGGGACGGGACGCCGACCAGGTGGATGTCGTGGACCCCGGCCACGGCCGACCGCGCGGGCTCCTCACCGTACGGCCGGTGCCCGGGGCGCCCCCCGCTCCTGGCCGTCCGCGATGCCGACGACGGACGCGACGGATGTGTCGCTACGTCCCGTGCGTCAGTTCCGCCAGGCGGCGGCGCCGCGCAGCAGATGGTGGTCCGCGATGCCCGAGCAGCCCACGGCGTCGCCGCGCACCGCGGTGAACCTTCGATGTGGGTGTTGCAGGCGCGGACGGAGCGCCCCGTCACCGTGGCCCTGGCGCAGAGCAGGATGCGGTTCTCGGCGGTGACGGCCTCGGGCAGGAAGTCGACGCTCCGGGTGGTCAGGTCGATCGTGCCGGAGCCGCCCTTGGCCGGGATGGCGAGGCCGAAGCGCAGGTCGGGAGCGACGCCGTCGTCCGGGTCGGGGTCCCACCGGGCGCAGCCGGAGGCGGACGAGAGCGACGAGCCCCACACGCCGTGCCGGCCGCTGGGGCGATTCGACGGTTTTGTCGTCCCCCATTCCAAGAAAACTTGGTGAGAACGTCATGGCTCTGTGAAGGCCCTTTGATTTGCACTCGTCAATCGGTCAGGGTTTCGAGCGAGGCACCGGAGAACGTCCTTCCGGAGCCCCAACCCCCCACAAATCCTGGCGAGGAGAGCCCTTTTCATGGCAACTCACAAGCGTGCCCGCACGTTCAGGAACATCAGCGTCGCGACCGCGATCGTCGCGGCCGCCGGAGTGACCGTCGCCGTCGGCCCGTTCGCCGGCGCGGCACCCGCGCCCGCCGAGGGCACCGTCTACGGCCTCGGCGCCGAGAACGCCGTCGCGGGCAGCTACGTCGTGCTGCTCGACGAGAAGACCGACCGCACGGGCAAGTCCACCCTGGCCGAGGAGTACGGCGGCACCCTGCGCCGCAGCTACGACTCCGGGGTCAACGGCTTCTCCGTCGGCAACCTGACCGAGACCGAGGCCAAGCGGCTCGCCGCCGACCCGGCCGTCGCGAAGGTCGTCCAGAACCGCACCTTCACCATCAACGCCACCCAGGAGAACCCGCCGTCCTGGGGCCTGGACCGGGTCGACCAGACCGACACGGCGGGCGACCGGAAGTACACCTACCCCGACGGCGGCGGCGAGGGCGTCACCGCGTACGTCATCGACACCGGCGTCCGCGTCAGCCACCAGGACTTCGGCGGCCGGGCCGCCGACGGCTTCGACGCCGTCGACAACGACCAAACCGCCCAGGACGGCAACGGCCACGGCACGCACGTCGCCGGGACGATCGCCGGAACCACCCACGGCATCGCCAAGAAGGCGAAGATCGTCGCCGTCCGCGTCCTGGACGACAACGGCTCCGGCACCACCGAGCAGGTCATCGCCGGCATCGACTGGGTCACCAAGAACCACCAGGGCCCGTCCGTCGCCAACATGAGCCTGGGCGGCGGCGCCGACCCGGCCCTCGACGAGGCGGTCCAGAAGGCGATCGCCTCCGGCGTCACCTTCGGCGTCGCCGCCGGCAACGAGTCCGCCGACGCCGGCCAGGGCTCCCCCTCCCGCGTGCCGGAGGCGATCACCGTCGCCTCCTCCACCAAGGACGACCAGCAGTCCGACTTCTCCAACTTCGGCTCCGTCGTGGACCTCTACGCCCCCGGCTCGGACATCACCTCCACCTGGAACGACAGCGACACCGGCACCAAGACCATCTCCGGTACGTCGATGGCGACCCCGCACGTCGTGGGCGCCGCCGCCGTCTACCTCGCCGGCCACCCCGACGCCACCCCGGCCCAGGTCGCCGACGCCCTCACCGGCGGGGCGACCCCCGACAAGATCGGCAACGCCACCTCCGGCACCGCCAACAAGCTCCTCAAGATCGTCGAGTAGCGCACCCCGCCCCGGCCCCGCCGGGCACCGGCCCGCCGCACCCCGCCCGGGGCGCGGCGGGCCTTCCGCGTCCCCGTCCGCGCGCGGGCGGGGCACCGCCCGGCGTGGCGGCCGCCGCCCTCCCCGCGCCGAAGCGTCCCGCGAGTAAAATCCGGATCGGGTACGAGCACATGCTCCGGACGTCCGCACGTGCGGAACGGAGGTCGTCGTGACGGGTTCCGCGGGAGCCGCAGGGCCGCCGTCCGATGCGCCGGACGGCCCCGGAACCGACGGTCTGCTCGCCGAGAACCAGTGGCTGCGCGGCCGGCTCGCCGACCGCCACCTCCTCGACCTCGCCACCGGCGTGATCGCCGCTCAGATGCGGCTGCCCTCCGCCGAAGCCGCCGCACACCTCACCGCGCTCGCCCACGCGACCGGCCTGTCCGTCGAGGACCTCGCGGCGGACCTCGTGAACTCCGTCGCCGATCAGGACGGCCGCCCGGGCGCCGGACCCACCGAACGCGCCCCCGCCGCCGACCGCCCCGCCGAGCGGCGAAGGGCCCGCCGGACGGCCGCGCGCGCCGAGACCGCCGACACCGGCCACGAAGCGGCGCGCACCCTCCTGGACGGCGGCCTCTCCGCCCTCGGCGCCGACTCCGTCTGGCTCTGGCGCCGCACCCACGACGGCTGTCTCGGCCTCGCCGGATGCGCCGGAGCGGGGGCCGCGGAGGCCGAGGCCTGGCAGTGGATCCCCCCTGCGGCGCCCGAGGCGTTCCGCACGGTCCTCGCCGGCGGGGTCCCCGTCTGGCTCGACCACGGCCCCGCGGACGGAGAGCCCCTGCCCGGGCCCTCGGCGCACGCCGCCCGGGCGGTGCTGCCCCTGTTCCACCGCGGCGCCACGGTCGGTCTCGCCCTGGTCGGCTGGCCCGGCCCCACCCCGCTCGACGCCCCCGTACGGCGGGGCGTCACCGCGCTCCTGGACGTCGCCGCCACCGTGCTCGGCGCCACCGAACCGACGCGGCCCCCGATCCCCGTCCTCGTGGACCTCCTCGACGCCCTCGCCCATCCGGCGATGCTGCTCCGCCTGCCCGGGCCCGACGGCAAACCGACCGTGGAGCACCTCAACGACGCGGGCGCCGTCCTCGGAAGCGACCGGCCCGCGGACCACGACGACTCCCTCGAACGCTCCTTCCCCCGGGTGCACACCGACGTCGCCCACCTGGCGCGGCGGGCCGTCGACACCCTCCGCGCCCAGCGCGCGGCCCGCCTTCCGGCCTCCGCCGACGAGGAGGCGGAGACCGGGAACGCGCCGCTCCTCGACGTACGCGTGCTCCCGGTCGGCGAGGAGCACGCGGTCGTCCTCTGGCACACCGCGGGGGACCCCCGCCTCGCCTTCGGCCGCGCCGTGGCGCGCCTGCAGAGCGTGGCCCTGTTCCAGGACAGTCTGACCGGCGCCGGCACGGTCTGGTCCGAGCAGGCGTACGACCTGTTCGGCATGGACCGGACCGAGACGCCGGTCCCGCTGCTCGGCCTGCGGGGCCGGGTGCACCAGGGCGACGGCGAGGTCCTCACCCGCTTCCTGCGGACGCTGACGGAACGCCGGACGGGCGCGCAGGCCGTCCTGCGGATCGTGCTGCCCGGAGGCACCGTGCGCCATGTGAGCGTCGCGGCCGAGCCGTTGCTCGGCGGGGGTGCCGTCACCGGTTTCGCCGGGGTCTACCAGGACGTGTCGGGCAGCCGCCGGACCGAGGCGGCCCTCACGGCGACGTTCGACAGCCTCACCGCCCTGCACACCCGCGCGGAGATCCGCCACCAACTGGCGCTCCAGCTCCAGCGGGCGATCGTCCCCGAAGTGCCGGACGTCCAGGACCTGCCCGGCGATCTGACGGTCGCCGTCCGGTACCGGCCGGCCACCGAGGAGTACCGGGTCGGCGGTGACTGGTACGACGTCCTGCCCCTGCCCAGCGGCAAGGTCCTCGTGGCCGTCGGCGACATCGCCGGGCACGGCATCGACTCCGTCACCGGCATGGTGGCGCTCCGCAACGCCCAGCGGGCCCTCGCCTTCACCGGCCACTCGCCCCGGCGCCTGATGGAGTGGCTCAACGAGGTCACCCTGCGCACCGGCGGCGGCACCACGGCCACGGCGGTGTGCGGCCTGTACGACCCCGACGACCGGGGTCTGCTCTGGTTGAGCGCCGGCCATCTGCCCGTCCTGCTCCTCAGGGACGGACGGGCCCGGCTGCTCGACCCGCCGGGCGACGTCCTGCTCGGCGCGGTGCCCTCCGCCTCGTACCGGGAACGGCGGATCGGCCTGCGCCCCGGCGACACGCTGCTCCTGTACACCGACGGGCTGATCGAGCGCCGCCGCGACGGCATCGACGAGGGCCTGGCCCTCCTCGCCGCCGAGGCCGAGCGGCTCGCGGACCGCGCGCCGGACCGGCTCGTGGACGACCTGCTCGCCAGGGCGCCCGGGGACACCGACGACGACACGAGCATCGTCGCGGTACGGGTGCGGGGCGCGCGGGAAGGGGGCGGCGCGGGCGTCAGCCCTTGAGCCAGGTGCGGATCTTGTCGGTCAGCACGTCCTCGTCGACCGGCTTGGAGACGTAGTCGTCGGCGCCCGCGTCCAGGGCGCCGGCACGGTCGTCCGGCATCGCCTTCGCCGTGACCGCGATGATGGGCAGCGCCGCGCGGCCCGGCAGCCCCCTGATCGCCTTGATGGCGGTGTAACCGTCCATGCCCGCCATCATGATGTCCATCAGCACGAGCCGGGTCTCCGGGTGCGCGGCGAGCACGTCGAGGCCCGGCCGGCCGCCGTCGGCCGTGAGGACGCGCAGGCCGTGCGCCTCCAGCACCTCGGTCAGGGCGTACACGTTGCGGATGTCGTCGTCCACGACGAGCACGGTCTCGCCCGCGACGGGATCCGGTGCGGCGCCCGCCCCCGGCCGCAGGGCGGTGGCGCCCGCCCCGGCTTCCCGGGCCGCTCCGGGCGCGTCGGCGCCCGGAGCGCGCGCGGCCTCCGGCACCGGCAGGTAGAAGGTGAACGTGCTGCCGCGGCCGGGAATGCTCACGGCCTCGATCGTGCCGTCCAGGAGCCCGGCCACCTCGCGGCTGATGGAGAGACCGAGACCGGTGCCGCCGTACCGGCGGGCGGCGGTGCCGTCGCCCTGCTGGAAGGCCTCGAAGGTGTGCTCCAGCTGCTCGGCGGGGATGCCGATCCCGGTGTCCGTGACCCGGAAGGCCAGGACGGGCCGGCCGCCCTGCAGCCCCGGCGGCGTCTCGTCGGCGGCCGCGAACCGCACGGACAGGGCCACGCTGCCCTCGTCGGTGAACTTCAGGGCGTTGGAGAGGAGGTTCCGCAGGACCTGACGGAGCCGGGCCTCGTCGGAGTTGAGCTCGGCGGGCACGTCGTCCGCCACCGTGACCGCGAACTCCAGCCGCCGCTCGTCGGCGACCGGGCCGAACGTGGCCTCCAGATACTCGATGAGCTGCCGGAGCGGGAACGGTTCGTGCCGGATGTCCATCTTCCCGGCCTCGACCTTCGACAGGTCGAGGATGTCGTTGATCAACTGGAGCAGGTCCGAGCCGGCCGAGTGGATGACCTCCGCGTAGTTGATCTGCTTGTCCGTGAGGTTGCCCTCGGGGTTCTGGGCGAGCAACCGGGCCAGGATCAGCAGGCTGTTGAGCGGGGTGCGCAGCTCGTGGCTCATGTTGGCGAGGAACTCGGACTTGTACATGGAGGTCCGCGACAGCTGCTGGGCGCGCGCCTCCAGGTCCTGCCGGGCCTGCTCGATGACGAGGTTCTTCGACTCGATGTCCTGGTTGCGTTCGGCCAGGAGCGCCGCCTTCTCCTTCAACTCCGCGTTGGACCGCTGAAGTTCCTGCTGCCGGGTCTGCAGCTCGGCCGAGCGGGTGCGCAGTTCGTCGGCGAGGCTGCGGGACTGGCCGAGCAGCTCGTCGGTGCGGAGGTTGGCGAGCAGCGAGCCGAGCACGGCCCCCGCGCTGTCCACGAACCGGTCGAGGAACTCCCGCCGCAGCGGCGTGAACGGGTGGAGCGAGGCGAACTCGACGGCACCCAGCACCTGTTCCTCCACCACGATCGGCAGGACGATCAGCGTGGTCGGCTCGCCGGAGCCGGCGCCCGAGGCCACCGTCGCGTACCCCTCGGGCAGCTCCTCGACGAGCAGCGCCCGCCGGTCCCGGGCCGCCTGCCCGACGAGGGACTGGCCGAGGCGGAAGCGGCGGGGCGGGGCGTCGGGGTCGTCGGGGGAGCCGTACGAGGCGGTGAGGACGAGCTCCGGGCCGCGCTCGCCGTCCTGGGCGAGGAAGAACGCGCCGTACTGGGCTCCGACGAGCGGCGACACCTCGGCCATGATCAGCTCGGCGATCTCCGGCAGGCCGCGGGTGCCCTGGAGCAGGCCGGTGATCGTGGCGAGGTTGGTCTGCAGCCAGTCCTGCTCCTCGTTGGCCCGGGTGGTGGCGCGCAGCGACTCGACCATCGCGTTGATGTTGTCGCGCAGGTCACCCACCTCACCGGGCGCGTCCGCCGTGATGGAGCGGGTCAGGTCTCCCTCGGCCACCGCGCTGGTGACCTCGGCGATGGCACGGACCTGACGGGTCAGGTTGCCGGCGAGTTCGTTCACGTTCTCCGTGAGCCGCTTCCACGTGCCGGAGACGCCCTCCACCTCCGCCTGGCCGCCGAGTTTGCCCTCGGTGCCGACCTCGCGGGCGACGCGGGTGACCTCGGCCGCGAAGGAGGACAGCTGGTCGACCATGGTGTTGATCGTGGTCTTGAGCTCCAGGATCTCGCCGCGCGCCGACACGTCGATCCGGCTGGTCAGGTCGCCCTGGGCGACGGAGGTGGTGACCTGCGCGATGTTCCGGACCTGGTTGGTCAGGTTGTCGGCCATGGAGTTGACGTTGTCGGTGAGGTCCTTCCAGGTGCCGGAGACGCCGTGGACGGTGGCCTGGCCGCCGAGTTTGCCCTCCGTGCCGACCTCGCGGGCGACGCGCGTGACCTCCTCGGCGAAGGAGGAGAGCCGGTCGACCATCGTGTTGATGGTCTCCTTCAGCTCCAGGATCTCGCCGCGCGCGTCCACCCGGATCTTGCGCGTGAGGTCGCCCCCGGCGACGGAGGTCGCGACCTGCGCGATGCTCCGGACCTGGGAGGTCAGGTTGTCGGCCATCGTGTTGACGCCGGACGTCAGCTCCCGCCACACACCCCGCGCGCCCGGCTCGCGGATGCGGCCGCCCAGGAGGCCCTGCGCACCGACCTCGTCGGCGACACGGGTCACCTCGGACGTCACGAGGGAGAGGTGCCCGACCATGTCGTTGTAGACCCCGGCGATCTCGCCGAGGATGCCGCCGCCGGAGTCGGGGAGCCGCACGGAGAGGTCCCCGTCGCGCACGGCGGTCAGCCCGGCGAGCAGCTCCCTGAGGCTGCTCTCGCCGAGCTCCGAGGTGCCGCCGGGCCGCGCCGGCCCACCGCGTCCCACCTCTCCGCCGGGCAGCGTTTGCTCGGCGGCGTCCGCCTGTCCGCCGGGCTCGGCGTGCCCGGGTGTCCTGGGCGTGGGCCTGCGCTCTGCCATGGACCACCTCGCACGGGGCGACAGTGGCGCGGGCCCGGGTGCGGGGTCGTACCCATGGCGTCCGCGCCACCTCTCCACTGTAGGGCGGTCCCGCGTGCGCAGCGCTTTCACCCGGAGGCGGCCGACGGGGCGGCCCCTGAGCCGGAGCCGTTCGCCGCGCCCGCGCCCGAGCCCGCGCCCGAGCGGCGGGGGCCGGCCAGTTGGCTGCGGACGAGCGCCGCCGCCAGGACGGCCAGGTCGTCGCCGTCCACCAGGGCCGCGAGCTTCTCCGGCGCCGTCGGCAGTCCGAGCGCGCCCGCCGCGCGCCGGGCCCGGGCGTCGAACGACGGGCGCAGCTCCGTCCACACGACCTGCGCCTCCCGGCAGAAGATGTCCGCCCCGACGGGACCGATCCGGGGGAACTCCCGCAGCAGCTCGCGCACCCGCTCCGGGTCGCCCCCGGCTGCCTCGCGGAGCCCGCGCAGGTCCCCGTCGTACGCGTCGAGGAGGTGCTCCGCCCCGGCGCCGAGCGCGTCGGCCGTGCTCTCGTCGTACCGCCGGTAATGCGCGCGGCCGAGGGCGTCCACCCGGTCCTGCCACGAGGCCGTGACCATGGCCCGCGGGGTGCGCATCCCGGCCGCGAAGAGCTCGCGGGCGGCGGCCACCGCGATGTCCGCCTTGATGCGCGTGGAGAGCAGCACGCAGAGCGTGAGCAGCTGGTACAGCGGTTGCGGGGTGTTCCGCAGGCGGATCCCGGCCTCGGCGGCGTACGTCCGCCCGTGCTCCTCCAGCAGGTGCCGTGCCGTGGCGAGCCGGGACATGATCCACCCTCGTGTTCGTCGTGCGGCGGGCCGCCCCCTCGCGGTGCTGATGCCCCGGCCGCGCCCACCCATGCGGGCCGGATACGGGGGAGGCCGGGGTCCGTGAGCGGTTCGAGGACGCCGCTCGGGGCACCCGCAGGGTGCGGCGCGGCAGCGTCGACCCCAGGCATCGGGAGGAGGGGTCGAGATGGACGAGGCCCGACTCTCGGCACGAGAGCGACGCGTGCTGGCGGAGATCGAGGAACAGCTGGAACGGGACGAGACGCTCGCGCGCCGGCTGCGGTCGATGCGCGGGGGACGGCGGCCGTTCGGGGGCCCGGGCTCCGGATCGCGGCGGTCCGGCCTCTACGTCGCCGCGCTCGGCGCGACGGCGCTCACCCTGCTCGTCCTGGCCGTCTCCACCGAGGCACCCGCCCTGATCTGGGCGTTCGCCGGCGTGTGGGTGCTGACCCTCGTGGCCCTGCTGAACCTCGTCGTCCGCTGGTCGCGCCGCCGCTCGTCCGGGCCGCACGGCACCGAGTGAGGGCGGGGGTGCGACGGCCGCTCACTCCAGCAGCCGCAGCACCGCCCGTTCCACCGCGCCCCGGGTGGCCGGATGGCCGAAGCCGCCGTCCTCGCCGAGCCGTCCGAGGGCCGCGGCGATGGTCGCGCCCGACTCGAAGCGCTCGACGACGAGCGGGTCGATGTACGAAGCACGGCAGACCGCGGGCGTGTTGCCGAGGTAGTCGCTGACCTCGCGCACGGCCCGGCTGACCGCCTTCGCACGTGTGGTCGGCCCGTCCGCCGCGACCGGCGCCGAGACCGCCAGGGCGACGGCCGCGAGGACCGTGGCGTGCCAGGTGCGGAAGTCCTTGGCGGTGATGTCGCGCCCCGAGCGGTCCCTCAGGTAGGCGTTCAGCTCCTCCGCGCGCAACTGGTGCCAGGCGCGCCCCTCCCAGTACACGAACAGCCGCCCGTCGTCGCCGGGCCGCCGGATCAGCGCGCGCACGACGCGGTACGCGGGCTCGTCCACCAGCGCCCGGGTCTGCCGCCGCCCCGATTTGGCCGGGAAGCTGAGGCACACCTCGCCGCCCGCGCAGCGGGCGTGTTCCCGTCGCAGCGTGGTGAGGCCGTACGAGGAGTTGTCCCGCTGGTAGCGCTCGCCGCCGACACGGAAGAAGCCGAGGTCGAGCAGGCGGGCCGCGCAGGCGAGCACCCGGTCCCGGCAGAGCCCGCGGAGCGCCAGGTCGCGCTCGACGGCCCGCCGCAGCCGGGGAAGCCCGCGGGCCACCTCCCGTACGTGCGCGTGCTTGGCCTCGTCCTGCCGCCGCCGGAACTCCTCGTGGTAGCGGTACTGTCGGCGGCCCGCCGCGTCCGTCCCGACCGCCTGGATGTGTCCGTTGGGCCAGGGGCACAGCCACACGTCCCGCCAGGCGGGCGGCACGGCGAGGGCGACGACCCGCGCCCGGTCCTCCGGGCCCAGGGGCGCGCCGGTGGCGTCCAGATAACGGAAGCCCCTCCCGTGCCGCACCCGCCGCCAGCCCGGCCCGTCGGGATCGCTCGTCCTCATGCGCACTTCTTCACTCTCGCACTCCTCTCCGGTCCCGCCCGTCACGCACGTCCACCGTTGCTCCGTCGGGAGGCGATCCGGTAGCCGAGCGGAAGAGCGGGTAGCGGAGCCGTATGGAAGCCAACGACACACCGCACCTGAAGGCCGTCGCGCTCGTCTGCACGCTGACCCCCTCGCCCGCACCCTCCAGTTCGCACCTGCTGGCCGAGCAGACGATGAGCGCCCTCGCCGACCACGGCGTGACCGGCGACATCGTCCGCGTCGTCGACCACGACGTCCGGCCCGGAGTCCGTACGGACATGGGCGACGGCGACGCCTGGCCGGGGATCAGGGAGCGTGTCCTGGACGCCGACATCCTGATCCTGTCCACCCCCATCTGGCTGGGCCACCCGTCCAGCGTCGCCCAGCGCGTCCTCGAACGGCTCGACGCGGAGCTGGGCGAGAGCGACGACGAGGGCCGTCTGTTGACGTACGGGAAGGTCGCGGGCGTCTGCGTGGTGGGCAACGAGGACGGGGCGCACAACGTCAGCGCCGACCTCTTCCAGGGCCTGAACGACGTCGGCTTCACGCTGCCGGCCAACGCCGTCACCTACTGGGTCGGCGAGGCCATGCAGGGCACCGACTTCCAGGACCTCGACGCCACACCGGAGAAGACCGCGGCCGCCACGAAGGCCCTCGCCGCCAACGCCGCGCACCTCGCGCGCCGCTTGAAGGGCGCCCCCTATCCGACGAGCGGCTGACCGCGGTCGGCCGCGCGGAACCGGCCACGCCTGACCGAGGGTCAGGCGTACGGCCGGGTCTGCTCCTCCCGGCCGATGCCGGGCCGCCGGTGCTTCGCGGTGTGGCCGTCGGCACCTTCGGGATCGGCGTCCGCCGGGCGGACCGGCTCGGCCTCCTCGTCCGGCTCGTCCGGCTCGTCCTGCGGTCCGCGCCCGGCGGGCCGCTCCCGTTCCGGGTGCCGCTCCCGCTGCTCCCGCTTCTCCGGCTGTTCGTGCTTGCTCACGACGTTCTCCTTCCGCGGTTCAGTGCCGGTTCGGCCGTTCCTCGGGCGAGTCCCAGGAGTCCTGCCGCGCCTGTGCCGCCGGCGGCTGGGCCGCCGCACTCGTGGGCCGCCGCCTGCGCGCCACCCGACGGGAGCCCCACCAAAAGGCGAGGATCAGCAGGATCACCACCGGCACCCCGACCAGGGGCAGCACGAAGGACCCGGAGTCGGCGGCGAGTGACGCCGGGGCGTCGAGCGCGACAGGGACGGGCGTGGACGGTGTCGACAGCAGCATGGCGACCCTTCTCGTCGGAAGCAGGACACGAAGTACGGACTCCGAGTACCCCCGCACATGCGCACCAACCGCACCGCGCGGGGGAGCGAGGAGGAGGAGTGTGACGGGCGTCACGCCCCGCCCGCGTGACGATTCCGCGGCCGGATCCGCTTGATCACCCGGCGAACCTCGCCGCCTCGGGTGGGAAGGGTGATCAGGAATGGACCGCGAAGACCCCGCGCTCAGCGCGTCCGACATGGCGCGGCTCGCAGCCGACTTCGTCGAGCGCGCCACGGCCAGGACACGGC
Source organism: Streptomyces sp. NPDC003327 (assembly GCF_053589515.1). Taxonomy (NCBI): domain Bacteria; kingdom Bacillati; phylum Actinomycetota; class Actinomycetes; order Kitasatosporales; family Streptomycetaceae; genus Streptomyces; species Streptomyces sp. NPDC003327. The sequence goes on from NZ_JBSFSA010000040.1 coordinate 59,887, forward strand.
TGCCGCTGGACTACACGGCGGCCAGCCTGCGCGTCGTCGACCGGCTCATCGACGGGTTGCGCCGCGGCGGCGCCGACCGCGACGCGGTGGCGGGCCCGCTGCTCGGCCTCGGCGCGTACGTCGGCGAGGTGCTCGTACGCGCAGCCGGGGGAGTCTGGGTCGACCTGCCCCCGGACCATCTGCTGCGCACCGTCTTCGCGACCTCGGTCGGGGTCCGCATGGCGGACGGACGGATATGGAATCCGCTCGGCCGGACGGTGAACCGCTTCGAGGCGGGTCCCCAGGCGTCCCTGTCGGTCTACTTCCTCACCCTGCACGGCCGACGGCCGCCCCGGGGCCGGGGGAGCCGTCCCGCACCTCCGACACCGTGCTCACAGGGGGCCGGTGACGGTCTGACAGGATGTTCGTGATCCGGCCCTCGACGGCGGCCGGAGGGGGTGCGCGTACGGACGGGCTGTGAAGAGGATCAGGTGGGCGAGAGAACGGGGCACACGCCCGCCGCGGCACGCGACGCGGAACTCGGCTCGGCCGTCGAGCGCGCCCAGGACGGCGACGAGGAGATGTTCGCGCGCGTGTACCGGCTGGTCCACCCCGGTCTGCTCGGCTATCTCAGGGGCGTCGTGGGCGAGGACGCCGAGGACGTGGCCTCCGAGGCCTGGCTGGAGATAGCCCGCGACCTCGGGCGCTTCCGGGGCGACGGGCCGGGTTTCCGCGGCTGGACGGCGACCATCGCCCGGCACCGGGCGCTCGACCACCTGCGCCGCGTGCGCGCCCGGCCGCGCCGGGCCCCGCTCGAACGCGAGGTCCTGGAGTTACCCGCTGCCGCCGACACCGCGGGGGAGGCCCTGGAGACGCTCTCGACCGAGCAGGCCGTCGCCCTGGTCAGGGGGCTGCCGAGGGAGCAGGCCGAGGCCGTGCTGCTGCGGGTCGTCGTCGGCCTCGACGGGCCCACGACCGCCCGGGTTCTGGGCAAGCGTCCCGGTGCGGTACGGTCCGCGGCACATAGGGGATTGAGGCGGTTGGCGGAGGAACTCAAGGGGAGAGGAGGAAAGTGACGAGGTGTTCGACGACGACCAGGGGGACGACCGGGGTGACGGCCGTGGCGACGGCCCCGCCGACGACCCCGGGAACCACGGTGTGAACGGCGTGCGTGACGGCCGGACCGGCGGTGGGGCCGACGGCTCGGACCTCGGCTCGGACCTCGGCTTGGACGTCGGCTTGGACGTCGGCCTGGCGGAATCGCTGCGGGCCGCGCTGCGCAGGGACGCGGACGCGGACGTGGACGCGGATGTGACCTCGGGCGCGGGGCGCAGGACCGACCCGCGCCGGGACCGCGGCGCGGAGGCCCTGGCCGCCTTCCGGGCCGCCCGCGACGCCGGACTCCACGCCCGACGGCGCACGCGCCGCCGGGACGACTGGACGCCCGTGCCCGGACGGCGTCCCGCCCGGCGCTCCCTCAGGACGGCCGTGGCCGCGCTCCTCGCGAGCCTGACGCTGGGCGGCGTCGCCCTCGCGGTCGGCGAGCTGCCCGGCCGCCTCGGCGGCGAACCGGCTCCCGCTCCGTCGCGGACGCCCACCCCCGGCGGTCCCGCCCCCGTCACGACGCCCCCCGGCCCCACGGATGAACGGGCCGTCCCGCCCGTGCACCCGAACGCGCCCGGTACCGAGCCGGTCGACCGGACCCCGACGACCCGTCCCGACGTGAACCTGGCCGCGCTGTGCCGGGCGGCGTACGACGTGAGCGGCGGAAGCGGCAAGGGCGACGGGAAAGGCAAGGACCCGGGGAACGGCAAGGGGCCGGACTCCTCCGGTGCCTGGCGGCGCCTGGTGGCGGCGGCCGGTGGCGAGGAGTCCGTCGAGGCCTACTGCCGGGACGTCGTCCCGAAGCCGGGCCGTGCCGCGCCGCAGGGCGAAGGACCGCAGGGCGGCGACCACGCGCGGGACGGCGCCGCCGCTACGGCTGACGGTGCGGTCGGCCCGCCGGAGGACCGCCCGGGGAACGACGCGCGGGACGTCCCCGTGCCGCCGGCCCGCAAGGGCCCCGACCGCCCGGGCCACGACAGGCCCTGACGGCCGGCAGACCTGTCCTGGCGGCCGACCGCCCAGCTCGGCCGGTCAGGGCCGCCCGGGCCACGGCCGGCCCCGCATGTCGACCGCCAAGGTCCCGACCGGCCCCGGCCCGCGGCCGATCGGGACCCGCCGCGTTCTCCGCTACCAGGACGACTTGGTCACGCCCGGCAGGAAGCCCGCGTGGGCCTGCTGTCGCACGCGGACGCGGGAGAGCCCGAACGTCCGCAGATAGCCGCGGGGGCGGCCGTCGACGCTGTCGCGGTTGCGTACGCGGGTGGCGCTGGCGTCGCGCGGCTGGCGCCGCAACTCCGCCTGTGCGGCGGCCCGTTCCTCCGGCGTGGCGGACGGGCGCCGGATGGTCTCCTTCAGCTCCGCCCGCCGGGCGGCGTACCGCTCGACGGTGTTCTTCCGCTGCTCGTTCCGCGCGATCTTGCTCTTCTTCGCCATCAGACCTTCCCTCCCCGGGCGCGGATCCGGGCCACCGCCGCCTCGATGCCGATGGTGTCCACCGTCTTGATCGCCCGGGCGCTGAGGGTGAGGCGGACGTGACGCCCCTCGCTCGGCAGCCAGTAGCGCTTGTGCTGGATGTTCGGGTCGAAGCGGCGGGAGGTGCGCCGGTGCGAGTGGGAGATGGCGTTGCCGAAGCCCGGCTTGGCGCCGGTCAGCTGGCAGTGGGCGGACATGGGAGGCGTCCCCTTTCCTCGGGGCTGGTTGTTGGTAATGAAAACCGTTGTCATATACTAGCCCCATGGCACGCAACGAGATCCGCCCGGTCATCAAGCTCCGCTCCACGGCGGGCACCGGGTTCACCTACGTCACCCGCAAGAACCGGCGCAACGACCCCGACCGGCTGGTGCTCCGCAAGTACGACCCCGTCGCCGGGCGGCACGTCGACTTCCGCGAGGAGCGCTGAGCCCCGGCTCCGCACCCGCCACCCCGCCCCCGGCACCCCGCACCCCCTTCCGTACGACCGTCGAAAGGCCCCGGCCATGAAGCCCGGAATCCACCCCGCCTACGAGCCCGTCGTCTTCCGCGACACGGCCTCCGGCACCGCGTTCCTCACCCGCTCCACCATGACCAGCGACAAGACCGTCGAGTGGGAGGACGGCCGCACCTACCCGGTCGTCGACGTGGAGATCTCCTCCGCCAGCCACCCCTTCTACACGGGCACCGCCCGGGTCCTCGACACCGCCGGCCGGGTCGAGAAGTTCGAGCGCCGCTACGGAGCCCGCTGATGGAGCACGAAGGGGGGCTGCCCGTCGTCATCGTCGCCGGGCTGCACGGCGAGGCGCGGACCGAGGTCGTCGACCGCCTCCTGCGGTCCGTCCCGTCGAGCGTGGCCCTGCACCACGACCTCTCGGGCGCGCCCGACGGCACCGTGCTCCGGCTGGTCCGCGACGCCGACGGCGTCCTCTCGCGCGGGGAGACGCCCCTCGTCAACGACTGCGCGTGCTGCGCCCTGCGCGAGGACCTCGTCCCCGAGCTGGAACGGCTCGCCGACGGCGGGCTGACCCGCCTCGCCGTCGTGGAGCTGTGGGACTCGGTCGAGCCGAGGGCGATGGCCGAGGTCGTCGCCCGGCACGGGGGAGACCGGCTGCGCCTGACGAACGTGATCACGGCCGTGGATCCCGCGCTCGTGCTGCCCGCCCTGGCCAACGGCGACGACCTCGCCGAGGCCGGACTCGCGGCGGCCCCCACCGACCAGCGCACCGTCGGCGACACCTGGGCCCGGCAGCTGGAGTACGCGCCCGTCCTCGCCGTCGTCGACAGCGACGCCGCCGACGACGAGGACCGCGCGCTCCTCGCGCAGCTGCACCCCACCGCCCTGCGCGTCCCGGCCACCTCCGCCGACCTCGCGCGGGCCGCCCTGGGCGCGCTCGGCGCCCTCGGCTCCACCGGTTCCACCGGCGGCTTCGACGTCGAGGCCGCCGCGGCCGCCCAGCACCCCGCGTGCGCGCTGCTGCCGCAGGACGCGGACGAGGCCGGGGTCGCCACGTTCGTGTGGCGGCGCCGACGGCCGTTCCATCCCGAGCGCCTCTACCAGGCGCTGGAGGACCTGTGCTGCGCGGCCGCCCGCAGCCGCGGCCGGTTCTGGCTGGCCGACCGCCCCGACACCCTGCTCGCCTGGGACGCCGCGGGCGGCGCCCTGTGCGTCGAGAACGCGGGACCCTGGCTGGCCTCGCTGCCGGACGCGGCCTGGGAGCTGGTGCCGCCCGTACGCCGTGCGGCGGCCGCGCTCGACTGGGACCCCGACCACGGCGACTGCTGTCAGCACCTCGTCTTCACCTCGCCCGGCCTGGACCGCGAGGGGCTGGAACGGCTCCTCGACTCCTGCCTCCTGACGGACGCGGAGTACGCCTCCGGCCGCGAGTCCTGGAAGCGGCTGCCGGCCGCCTTCGACTCCCTCCTCGACGCCGCCTGAACCGGCGTCGGCACGCCTCTCAGCCCTTTCACGTACGACCAGGCCGGGGGGGGGGGGGGGCGGGCGCCCCCCCCCCCCCCGCCCCCCCCCCGCCCCCCCCCCCCCCCCCCCCCCCCCCCCACCCACAAAAAACAAAAAAAAAAAAATAAA
>NZ_JBSFSA010000041.1:0-59597 GCF_053589515.1 Streptomyces sp. NPDC003327
GGCGTATCAGGTCCCACTCGGCATCGGACAGTTCATGGCGACGTATCACCCCACCATGATCCACAACCCAAGATCACTTTGACGACAGGCTCTAGGCCCCTCCAGCTCCACCATCGACACCGCCGCCTCGACTGCCTCTATGTCGGTCGACACAGACGTGATTTTCGCCGAGAGCCGCGCGATCTCAGTCTCGTCCAGCATGGCACTGGCGTCGTAGACTCCGTGCCCGTCGAAGTGCCCGGTCTGGCCGATGTTCTCGTCCAGCTTCGCCGCCGCGGGCATCGCGCCCCGGGCTTCCCTCAAGTAGGTGCGGGCCGCCCGGATGAGGTCGCTGTACGCGGTCCGCTGATGTCCCCGGCGTACCGCCTCGACGGCCGCTTGTGCCTGCCGCTTAGCGCCTGCGTAGGACCCCCCGATCGCGACGACGGCGACGGCGCTGGGCAGCACCGTGGTGATAATTGTTGCTCCATCCATGCCGCGATGCTGCACGGTCCCGTCGTCAACCGTGCGGAAAATCCGGCACCGTTGGCGAATCGTTGCAGGTGGGCCTATAAACAACGGCTCCTGCACTACCCACTGCTCGTCCGTGAGATCTCCCCGTCCCATGAACCATGATCATTCATAGTCCAAGATCTACTTTCGATACACGGCCTATCTTCCAGTTCTTCATCCGGGCGAACGTGTGCTCGACACGGGCTCGCACCCTTCGGTGCTCGGAGTTGTCCTCCTCCTGCCCGCGCAGGAGGAGGCGGCCGGCTCTCTTGCGGTGCGGGACGATCAGGCAGGTGCCGAGGTAGGCGCCATCCGCGATTGCGGTCGTGCCCGCCGCCAGGGCGGGCAGGTCCGACCCACGTCAGACATGCGCGTCGGCCTTGTTGCCCGGCGCCGGCCGGGCCGCCGCGATCACCAGACCCGTGTCCGCGTCGATGATGACCTGCACGTTCGCCGAGAACCGGTAATTGCGGGATGAGGCGCCGACCTTCCGGTCACGCACCGGGATCAAAGTGCCGTCCACGATCCACAACCGTTCGGTGTCCGCCACCGGCCGCGGAGCCCGCTCGATCGCCGGCAGCGGACGCAGCCGCTGGACGACCCGGCAGACCGTGGCCGGCGAGACACCGAACAGCGGCGCCAGCTGCCGCATGGTGAGATTCGTGCGGTAGTACACGGCCACCAGCAGCACCCGGTCCGGCAGCGGCAGACACCACGGCCGGCCACCACCAGGGGCCATTCCCGCCCCGCTCCTTCACTACCTGCACCAGCCTCGCGAACCGATCCATCCGCAAGCCCGTGAACGTCTCCACCCACACCGGCTCAGCCCGCAACACCCCACCCATACAGGGAAAATGCCCAGAACTGCGCCTTCTGCAACATTCTTTAGTCCCAACCGCTGATGCCGCGCTCACCCGGGAACATCTTCTTGCAGTCGTCGAAGCTCCACACCTCCTGCGATGACTCCGCCTCGCACCGCTGCCGGTTCGTCTGCGGTTCGTCGTCCCCGCTGAAAGCGCCAGCGACGACGGCAATCACGAAGATCACGAAAATCACCAGGCAGCATGCCCCTCCTGGATTTGGCTTGGCCTGCCCGCTCACCGGCCGCCAGCCTTCACACACTCGACGCACCAGACTCCCGAGGAGATCAGCTCCCGGTCCTCGTGGAAGTGCGCCAGCACCCGCGCCACGCGATGCTTCACACACCACAAGGCGTACACATTCGGCGCGGTCCCTTCGCCGATGTGCCGCAGGTACTCAGTGCCGGCCGCCGCATGCCGGGGATCGGCCGCGTCGTACAGCACCTCCCAGCCGGGTATCTCTGCCTCGCGCAGCGCCTTCCTCTTCACCTTCACGGTCCCCGCCTCTCCGGCAACTTCTGCGTTTCTTGATCTTCCCCGCCCTGTAGATGGGACGGGCTAGGTGTATTGATCACGAGCGTTGTTGACACCTGTCTGCCCTTGATCATGGCGAAGACCTCCGGTGTGGTGAAGGTGTCTAGGCTCCACCACACCGGAGGTCTTCGTGTCCCACCGTAATGCCCGGCTGACCGTTCACGGCAGGCGGATCCTGGTCGAACGTGTCCTCGCGGGCCGTCCGGTCGGGTAGCGACAGCTGTACGACGTGTGACACGGTCCGCTGTGTCGGACGGCTCGTCTGGCGCCTCGTCGGGTCCTCCCCGAGTGGTGTGGGCGCGGTGGAGTTCTACGGCTCCCCGACCGATCCACGGAGCAGGTCACCGACGGTCTGGAAGGAGTCGACTCTGTGCTGCGCGCGGCGGGCCCGTTCCTCCGGGTCCGGCGTGAAGAGAGCCTGCCGTCCCGGGTGGTAGGTGCTGACCACTTTCAGACTCCGTTCGCGGACAGCTCCGGGATGCGTCTTGAGCAGGCGGCGCCACGCGTCCTGGGCTTCGCCGCCCTGGAGAAGCACGACCTCGACCTTCGGCATCAGCTCCAGCAGTTGCTTCAGGACCTCGATGCCGGCCTGGATCTCGGCCACCTTCGGCGAGCGGTTGATGTACCAGGGGTAGGCATTCCAGGGAGTGACATCTCTCGGTGCGATCCCCGCCCCCTCGAAGAGCTGGACCTGAAGCTCCGCTGTCGGATCGTCGTTCTCCACGCACAGGAATCCCGAGCCGGCCCCCTCCTGCGTCTTGGGGCCCGGGTCCCGGAGGATCGACAGGACGCGCGCCTCCACGCCCCCGTGCCAGGGAGCGACATGCGGCATCCAGCCACGCCCGTCCTGGTCGCGCAAAGCGTCGACCATCTCGTTGACCGGACGTACATGGGGGGCATAGCGCCCCTGCTCCTGCTCTATCCGGAACGCCTCTTCGCGCATTTGCCTCGCCATGCTTCCTCCTGTGCCGACTTCCGCCATCGCGGGGACCCTACCGGGCATGTCTGACGGCGGGCTCCTGGAGCAGGCACAGGAGGACGAGTAACGACGGAAGCTCCGGGCGGCTCTGGTGTTCAGGGGACGATGCAGCCACCACTCCGCGTTGCTCAGGACTGTCCTCGCAAGGGGAGGACGTTACTGATGTCCGCTGCAGGTGCTGCTGGGCGGTCGTGGGTGAGGACTGCTGCAGCGAGGGTGAGGCGGGTGATCTGCTGGCGCAGTTCCTGGATCTCGGCGTTTCGGTCGGCCACGGTCTGTTTGAGCTGCGCGACGGTTCGGCGCAGCCTTTTCTCGTCCTCCGGGATTTGAGCGGTCTCGGTGCGGACACGTTCGAAGAACTCGTTCTTCAGGTCAGCGTGCCGCTTCATCAAAGCCATGCGGTGGACACCAGCCTCGGCAGCGAGGGCGGTGGAGGTGAGGCCGCCGTTGGACACCGTAGCCTGGCCTGTAAGGAGCCGGTCCATGGCCTGTCGGATGCGGGTGCGTTCGGCCTGGTGGTCGGTGTTCATCACGGGGCCTCGGGACTCTGTGCGGTGGCTTCGTGGGTGGTGGCGGTGTCGCGGAGCCGGTCGGCGTTGGTGTGCAGGCGCCTCGCGAGCGGGGTGGGGAGGTGCCCGGCGAGCTGGTCGAGTTCGGCGGCGCGCTGGCGCAGTAGGCGGGCGTGGGTGTCGGTGCGGACGGTGTTGCCGCAGCCGGGGCGGCAGTCGTATTGGCGGGGTCCGGTTGTGCCGGGGCCTGGGTTGCACAGGGCGGTGTCGTGCTGGAAGGCACAGATCAGCAGGGTGTCGGGGTTGTCGTAGAGAACGATGCCGTCGCGGGCGAGGTAGGCGCGGGCTTTGTGGACGAAGGTCCGCGGGACGATACGGCCTTCGAAGCGGGGGGCTTGGGCGGCGGCGGTGAGGGCCCGGCTGGCTGCGGGGCCGGAGATGCGTTCGCCGGTGGCGAGCTGGTCGCGCAGTCGGGCGGCGGTGTCGGCGGCGGCCAGGGCGGTCTCGACGTCGAGGACGGTGTGGATGCCGCCGCGGCTGCGGGTGCCGTAGCGGCTGGAGGTGCGGGCGTCCAGGACGGTGCGCATGTGGCCGTACTGGATGGCCAGGGCGATCAGGCCGCCGGGGCGGCGGGCGATGTGCCAGGCCAGGGTCCTACGGAAGCGGCTGACCTTGATGGGGCCGTGGGGGTCGTCGGGGATGTGCTGGCCGGTGAGGCCCCGGGCGGTGGCCTCGTGGTTGACCCAGGTGGTGAAGTCGTTGATCCGCAGGTTCAGGCCCCCGGTCTGCAGGGACCCGCCGGGCCGGCCGCTGTGGTGGGCGGCGCTGAAGAGGAGTTCCCCGGCGGGCACCATCTGTTCCAGGACGCGGATGGCGTTGACGACCGGTGTGATGGCCACCCAGGGGACGGCACGGATCTCGCCGGCGGAGAGGTGATGGCCGTCGGTGTCGGTGACGTTCTTGAAGTGGCGGGAGCGGATCAGGTGCCGGCCCGTGGTGTCGTCGGGTTCGGGGTCGGGGCAGCATCCGGAGCGCAGGTTCAGGACCTCCTGGGGACGCATGCCGGTCAAGTAGAGGCACACGATGGCGGCCGCTGTGCTGAGGTGGCGCATCAGCTGGGGCACATCGTGGAAGTCCATGGCCGTACGCCAGGGCCTGCCGTCGAGCGATCCTCGGACGGGAACGTTCATCGGGCAGGGACCAGGTCTCTGCGCCACAAGATCGCCCACGCCGTACTGCTCGACGAACTGGAGGACCTGCCATCTGCTGGCGCCGGTGACCGCGCCGACGTAGGACCTGGCCAGCAGCGGCCGGCCTGTACCCGCGGTGGCCGGCAGCGGGCCGCCGTCACGCACCAGTGGCAGCAGGAACTCTTCCAGGGCGGCCGCGGTGGCCGGGGTTCCCTGGTTGGTGCGGGCGAGACCGAGCAGCCGGCGGCGTTCGGCCGAGGCGGCGAGGATGTCGCCGGCGAAGTCGTCGACGAAGCGCATGGCCCAGATGAGCAGCGGCCCGAGAACCTGCGGGTCGAGGGGCTCGGTGGCGTTTTCGGCCCGGGCGCCGCCGACGGCGGGCAGGAAGTCGTCCACCCCTTCGGTGTCCCACGGCGGGCGGGCGATACCGGCCGGGGCGGCGGAGAGCCGGTCGAAGGCCCACAGGTCTGTCAGGCGGGCGCAGGTCAGCGCCCCGGTGGCGCGCGAGACCGTGGCCAGGCGCTCGTGGGCGTAGGCCCGCCACAGCGTGTCGGTGCAGCCGGCCAGGTCGGTAACGTGCTGCTGGGCGAGCCAGCGGGCGAGCTTCATCCACTCGGTGCAGGTGGCGTAGAGATCGCCGGCTGAGGTGCGGGCCTTGGCCTGCACGCCGCGGGTGTGGAGGTAGGTGGGGCGCAGCCAGCCGTTGATCATCGTCCAGGCGGTCAGCTTCAGCTGACCGCGCAGCGAGGGTGAGCAGTTCTTCCAGTAGATGCGGGGCAGCGCGCTGGCAGGGTTGTCGATGAGCGGGGCGAGCGACCAGACGGGTTCCTGGTAGGTGGAGTTGGGGTGGGTGTTGCCGGGGCTGATCCACTTCGCCAGCACCACCGGGGTTTCCGGCGTGGGCATGGGCAGCGTGTAAGGGTCGTCGTCGGCGCTTTGGGCGGTGGTCATGGCCGGAGGGTTCCCTTCACCAGCAGGTGGACCAGGGTGTGGTCGTCGGTGTCGGCCCGGCTGCTGGCTGTATCCCAGGCGGGCGGGCCGGTCTTGTCGCGCAGGTCGTTCAGGCGGGCGAAGTGCTCTGCCCACCGTGCGTGCCAGACCTCGGCGGGCAGCACGGAGCGCAGACTGCGCAGTTCCTGGTGCAGGTAGGCCAGGCGCGGGTGGTGGCCCGGGTGGACGTGAGCGTTGCGGCAGCCCAGGCACAGCAGGAAATCCGCCGCGCAGCCCCCGGCGCCGTCCGGCCAGGGGCTGGAGGTTTCGTCCGCGCAGTCGGCGGTGGCGGTCGCGGTGTGGCCGGGATCGGCCGCGCCGGTGAGCCGGCCGCCGAACACAGCGGCCCGCGCCTGGGCCAGGGCCTCGTGGGCGCCTTCGGTGAAGACGTCCCGTGATGTGTGCTGGACCTGTTCGTCGGGCAGTACGTACACGCTCTCGTACGTGCCCGGGGCGTGCTGGAGCGGGCGGCCCTCGCGGATAACCGCTGCGCGGCGGCTGCGCTGGAACGGCGACCCGGACAGCCCCTTCGCCTTGCCCCACTTCTGCGCGTCGCCGTCGGTGATGCCGACGATCAGCGGGCCGAGGAAGGCGGGCCTGAGCGGGTCGCGATGCGACTTGCTGGGGTGGTTCCGGCGCGCCACCATCAGCCGGTCCGTTCCCGGAGCGAGGACGGCGGCGAGACGGCGGGCGAAGGCGGTGGCCTCCAGCGCCTGGGCGATCAGCCGCCCGGGCGAGCTCGGGCCGGTGTCGGCCACGTTCTCCGTCAAGAACCAGCGGCCGCCGCCCTGGCGCCGCTTCTCCACCTGGATCCGGTAGACCGGCGCCGTGCCCGTACCGGCTGACGGCGCTGTGGTCGGTGCGGGCAGACGTTCGTAGACGGACAGGTTCCAGCCGAATCGGTGAGTCAGCAGCACGCCGAGGGCAGTGAGCTCCGAGCGGTCCAGATACAGCCGGCCCCAAGTGTCCTCCCAGCTCGTACCGCCCACCAGCCTCCGCTCGGAGCTCACTGCACGGTCGTGGTCGGGGAGATGGCCGGTACGGGCCAGGTGGTCGAGAAGCGCACCGAGCCGCGCTTCGCGACTGCCCCGGGGCAGTTCACCGGACCTCCAGCGGTCCAGTAGGCGAGCGTTATCCCGCACCCGCAGGAGCGCAGCGCGGAACTGCCGCTGCGCGGCCAGCACCACGTGGTGCTGCTCCTGGGCGTCGAAGGCCCGGCGCTTCGAGGGATGGGTGGGCAGACGCCGCAGAAGCTCCTCGGCAACCGGCCCGGCGGCCAGCCGCTCGTCCAGCTTCAACAGCGGCCTGATGTGACGCATGAGGCTGATGCCCCCGCTGGTGGCAATGTTCCGGGCCCGCCACCGCTTGAGCATCGCGGCGGTGAGACCGTCCAGGTCCTCGACCACGTCTGGCTGCTCGGCGACAAAACGGGCGAACGCTCCCAGCGCCGCCCAGTAGGCCGTCGCGGTCTCCAGGCTGTTCCACCGGGCCGACCTGGTGGCGAACAAACGGGCCAGGGAACGCTGCATCGGCTCGGCGACAGGCAGGCCGGCGAAGTCGAACCGGCAGTATGTGTCCTCGCCCGAGGCGATGGTCACCACCAGCTCGTCGGCAGCCAGCGGCTCGGCAGCGCGGTGTCCGGCCGGAGGCATAGTGGCCCGGCGCCCCCGCCTGCTCATCCGTCCGCCCGCTCGGCCAGCAGGATGTCGATGTCCTGGATACCCTGCGACTCGCGGGCAAGGCAGGCGAACACCCCGTCCAGGTCCTCTGCAGGACGCACCCCAGCGGTTTCGGCGCATCCTGCGGCCAGGACCGACTCCAGCTCCAGGTGCGCGACCGGAGCAAGGTAATGGCGCTTCGTGGTCTCCACATCGGCGTGTCCGAGCAGGGTCTTCACCAACCACCACGGATCACCGAACAGCATCGCGAAATCCCGGCGATCCGCCTTCGTCAACCCGAGCCGGGACTCCAGCAGCGTGTTCAGCAGGACCAGCATGTAGAGCGCGTACGAATGCCGGGCGGCCAGCGGCGTCGCGTACGGACTCCGGCCACGAACCTCCGCCAGCCTCAGACCGCGTCCCACCATCCTCTCCGGGGCGGTGAGCAAGACCTGCTCGCAGCGCTGGTTGGCCTGACTGAAGACCCCGTTCCACCGCTCCGGCGCCATCGGCAGGCCCTGCTCGGTGAGCCACAGCCAGGCCGGCTCCGGTCCGTCCGGGCCGTCGACGAACAGCAACTGCCGCTCCCGCCACCCCAAACGCCCCAGTTCCTGCCGGCCTGCGACACCGTGCCGGTCTACCCACTCCACCACCGGCCTGCGGCCCCGCCTCACTCCCGTGACCAGCCTCAACTCGGCAAGACGCTCGTACCGGCCCTGCTGCTGAGCGCGCTGGACGGCCCAGGCGCGCTCCGAGGCGATGTACGCCTCGACCTGCCCGACCGCTTCCACCGTGGCGTAGAAGACCCGGCCCACCTTCGCCCGGGTGACGGCCGCGGCGATCTGCCCGTGGCAGTACCGGCCATGGCGCAGCCTCTCGACAGGCACCTCGAAGGTGAGCAGCGAGCCGCCCTCCTGGCGCCGCAGACCGGAGCCGAGCAGCAGCTGGACAAAGCTGGTGTTGCGCAGCTCGGTCCTCGACTCCCACCCGGCCGCCGGTAACCCGAGGCCCAGGTGGCCGCGCAGCCCGATGTCCGACCACAAACGCCACGTCCGCGGCGTCAGCCACAGCACGTTGGAGCTGACAGAGTCCGCAGCCCGGTCCTCGCGCCGTCCGACGTCCACAGGCAGCGGCTCAACCCCCGCCCACCGAAACAGCTTGGTGAATGCGGCTGCCTCCCGGTTCCACTTCGTCCCGCCGATGCGCTTCGGGTTCTCCACCGCCCGGCACCGCCAGTCGCGGTAATCCGCCAGATCCCTGCGGCTCGCCCTTCGCCAGAAAACCCCGCGCGAGGACAGGAAAGTCAACAGCGGCCGAATGTCCGTCGCGTAGTTCCCCTTCGTCTCCCGCTCCAAGCGCCGGAACGAGTCGGACAAGACGAACTCCAGGAGCCCCGCATCGACGGTGCCGTCCGGCCCCACGAACACCGGATCACCAGGCCGAAGACCGATCCGGGCCACCGCTGCCGGCAAGTCCCGAACCCCGAGAACATCCTCATCGGGGAGGACACCCCAGCGGCCCGGATCCGGTACCCACACCACTTGCCACTCGGCCAACCGACGCCTCCCTGATGCGTGAACCCACAGAATCATCAGGGAAGTCGCGTCGAACAGTTTCAGGCTCAGCCACCCCCACTCAACGATTGCCGAACGCTAACGCCGCGGGGTGCCGGGATTATTTCCTGCTGCGGCTATGCCAATGACACAATTGCTGCAGCCACCTTCACGCTCACCCGCATGGGGAGCGGGAAGGTGAAATGCTCAGCGCTTCAGCTGCACCGACGATCCGATGAAGGGCGAAGGATCAGCCCCGTCGCCAACCCAGTGAGGCTCCTCCGATACATGCTCATAAACTCACGATTCGTGTTCGCACAGTGACGGAGGATGAACTCGCTCTGGTAGGCAACGGCATGAATCGTTGGGCACTTGCGGGAGGCTCCCGCCTGGGCGGACCGTCAAGAGCACGCAGTGCACGATTGCGCTCCTCGGCTGAAAAACCAGCCAGCATGGCCACGACCCTGTCCAACTCGCTTTCACCTGACGTCACCGATCACCCGCCAGGTCGAGATCGTGCGCAGATGCCTCGGCAGGAATCCGCGCCATCTTCGACCGACGCCACGGATGATTGATCGGCTGAGACACGCCACGCCACCAAGCATCCGCGGGCAGCTTCGCGGCCGGCTCGAACGGCTCACCCGGACGAGGAAACGCCACCGCCTGACCGACCTCCTCGACCGCGTCCTTCGTCCACTCCCCTGGCTCCGCCCACGGGTGCGGCGCCAGGTTGAAGGTCCCCCAATGGATCGGCAGCATCACACCGGTCGGAGCACCTCCCTGCAGGTCAAGATGGGCCTGGACCCCCTGCGCGGGCGTCATATGAATGTCTGGCCACCCGCCCGGCATCGGCGTATAGTCCGTGTGGTTCTTGGGCCAGAAGCCGTTCTTGATTCTTGGAGTCACCAGAGGCCCGACGCCCCGTCGGCGCGTACTGATCGGCCGTTCCTCCTCCCCCTGTGAGCGCGCTTTCGTGAACGCCTGTACGACCCGCCGCGAGGCGAACGGATACAGGGCGCGGGACAGCCGCCCGGTCGGGTACGCCTTCAGCGCGTCCGCCTCGACCTGGTCGGCGACAAGTCTCCAACGCAGCTTCGCCGCCATCCACTCCCCCGCGTACCGACAGCAGGCCTCGGGGAGCGGAGGCACCCACTCCGCCGGATCCCGATCGGCCTTCACCCCCTTCAAGCGTGCCGTCACCGCAACCAGCGACGCCGCAGCACTCTGATCGTTCGCGTACGCTTCGCGACGCTTCGACTCAGACCACCTCACCCGCATCCTCCGTGTCAGAGGGTCCGGCAGCGAGGGGGAGGAGAATGGTCCCGCACAGGTCTCAGTGAGGCGGAGGGGGCGAGGGGTGCTGTACGAAACCGCAAAGATGGCGCTGGAACAGCTCACGGACGATCGGGCCCTGGAACGGGTGGCCCTGCGAGTACTCCGGAAGCGCTACCCCCTTCTCCGCCTCACCAGCGCCACCGGTGACACCGGCCTCGACGGCTACGATCGCCCCTTGTTCGAGGACGAGATCGACGTCGCGCTGTGGGTCAGCATGCAGCGTACGTGGACCACGAAGCTCACCATCGAGTTGGAGAAGCACAAGCAGCACGGACGTACCGCGCCGGCCATCTTCGTGACGAACCGTTCGACGAACGACATCTCGAAGAAGAAACAGAGGGATCGGGCGAAGAACGACTTCGGCGTGAACCTGGAGATCATCGACCTCGGCGATCTCGTCGTCGAGCTTGAGTCGGACGACCTGCGCTGGGTGGCCGAGGCCGAGCTGGGAGTCCGCCCGCGCCGGCCCAGGGCCCTGGCCACTGCGGAGGTGTACCTGAATCGGCTCTCCCGCACGGTGCCGGGGATGGCCGCTGAGCTCCGCGGCACTGCCGAAATCGGGAATCAGCTCCGCGCCCGCCTCGCCCCGGAGTCTTCTGAGGACCGGGTCGTCGTGGTGGAGGGCCCTGGCGGCTGCGGGAAGACCAGGATCGCGATCGAGACGGCCCGGTCCGTCGCCACAACCCTGGTCGTCCCTTCTGGGGCTCCCTTCACTCTTGACTCGTTCACAGAGGTGGGGTTGGACGCTCCGTTGATCCTCGTGGTCGACGACGCCCATCGCAGCCAAAGCCTGTCCGCGGTGGCCGCGATGCTCGCCGACCAGCGGTTCGACCGGGTCCGACTGGTCCTCACTGTTCGCCCGGGCCAGCGCGACCGGACGCTCTACGCCGCCGGAGCCGAGAACCACGTCGGCGCCCCGGTCGTGCTTCGCCGGCTGGACCGCCCGGAGATCGACACCATCATCACGGACCACGGGATTCAGAGGGAGGAGTTCCGACAGGCCGTCATCACCCTGGCCGGTGGCAATCCCTTGCTCGCCCACACCGCCTGCCAGGTGGCCCTGTCCAATGGCAAGTTCGACTGGGGCGACGCCTCCGACCTTCTACGGGAACTGGTCGCCGACAGGCTCCGGGCGCTGGACGACCCTGGCCTGCACCGGACGGTCGCGGTCGGCCTCTCTCTGCTGACCAAGGCCGGCGACCTGGCAGGGCACCACGGAGGTCAGGACATCGCCGTTCTCCACGGCGCGGTCTCCGGTTTGCCATCTGAGCCCGACCGGCTCGACCGGATCCTGGACAACCTTGCCGACGCCGGGCTGGTGGACACACCGCCCTACACCTTCCGCCCCGACCTTGCCGCCGCCGTTGTCCTGGCCGACGCCCTCACTCCGGGGGCCATGGTCCGGCTGGACACCAACGCAGCCCTGCGCAGCCTGGCCACCCACTCGGGTCTCGCCCCAGGGCTCACCCCGCAGGAGCACGCGGACGTTCTGGAAGCCGCGACGCGGCGGCTCGACCCGCAAATCGGCGTGCTGGCCGCCGCAGCCCGCGACAGCGGCAACCAGGCCGCTGCCTCGGCGATCACCACCTTCGTGCTCGGCCTGCTCCCCGAAGACGCCCACCTCGGCCACTGGGCCAGCGTCGTTCGCCTCGCTTCCCAGGCCGCCCCCGCTGATCCGACACTTCTCCCGCAGCTCACCGAACGGCTGGCCCGGCGATGGCCGGTGCCGGCCTCCGAGCAGCTCTGGGGCGACACAGATGCCGTCGCCTACTATCGGTTCGAATTGGACCGCCTGTGTGAGGAGTTCGCCCGACTGGCAGCGCGCACCAACCCCGAGACCACCCCGGCGGCCGTGGCATCCGTGCTGGACATCGCTTGGCTGGTGGATGCCGCCCGGCCTGTCTTCGGCGGCCACCAGCCCGACACCCTGCTGCGCACGTTCCATGCATGGACAGGTCCAAGCAACTGGCACAACGGACAAGTACTGATGGACCGCCGAGGCGCTCTGCTCGGCGCGATCTCGCGCTGGGTCCGCGACCGCACCGACGAACCACCACTGGGACTCGACCCCGCGGATGCGGCCAAGCGGGGCCCCGAGTCCGTCGCCCGTGTCCTCCTCGCGGCCCTGCAGCCCTACCTGACTGTCACTGTTGAGCTCGTGCAGCGCGGAACGCCCGAGCAGGCAAACACTCTCAGCATCAGCACCGCAGCGCTTCCTGACCTTCCTGAGACCCGGCACCAGCTCGACCAGGCCCTCGACCTACTCGAACCGCTGCTCGCCGAACCGGCCCTGCACCAGCCCGAGCACCTGAACCTCCTCAACGCGCTGGTCGCCGTACCCGAGCAGCTGCGCCAGGCCGCGGGCCGCGGCCTGCCCGGCAACCACCACCAGACGCTGCCCGCGCACGCCGAGCAGATCCTGATGGAGGCCGCCTCAAGGTTTGCCGAGAAGATCGCCGCGCGGTGGACGGACCTTCCGCTGTCCGTACGGCGACGGGCAGTCGAGGCCGCGCTCGGAACAGGCACCCGCCGGACCGACCTTGCAGGAGCTGCAGCCAACGGCGAGCCCATCGCCGTGGCGGCACTCAGCGACCCGGGGCTCTTGCACCTCCTCGTCGTTCAGCCGCCCAACACCTTCACCGCCACCTGGGCCGAGGACGTCGCAACTCAGAAGTCCACCGCCATCACGCTGGCCGGTCAGCTGACCACCGCTCAGGCCATCGGCCTGCTGGAAGCCGCCGATCCCTCCTGCTTCGGTACGGCGCACGAGGTGCTCCCGGCCTTCGCCGCAGCGGTAGGCGAGAGCGCGACTGACGCTGATCCCGTCCTGGACCGCATCGCCAGCGGGCCACTGCCAGGGGATGCTGCGCTGCTGGCCGGCCTGGCGACCCAGCACACGGACCGGGTCTGGCAGTGGGTTTCGGAACATTCGGGTGACGCCAGGCTCGCGGGGCTCGCACTCGCGATGGCGGACGATCACCCCGAACAGGAAGCGCAACTCCTTCGCGCTCTCGCGGACGCGGCAACCGGAACCGAGGCCACTGAGCCGGCAGCCATCTGCACACAGGTCGCCCGGCACATGTGGCACTGCACGCGATCAGCCGAGGACCGGCTGGAGCGCCTGGCCCTGCTGGGCACCCAAGGGCCGGATCAGGCGGTTCCTGCGGTACTGGAGGCGATCGGCACGGTGCTCCACTCCAACACACCGGTAGACCCCGCAGCGGTGGACGCTTGCGTGGCCGTGCTGAAGCGGGGGCTCACCACCGACACCACCGGCCTCCTTAACAACGACAGCATGGGCCTCATCAGCCACGGAGTAATCCAAATCGCTCGCCGGTCGCCTGAGCGGTTTGCCCAGGTCCTGGCAGGACATGTCCTCAGCGGTCGCCGCGTGCCAGCTCCCTGGACGGAGCACCTCGAGAGCCTGGACATTGCGGTGCGTGACGAGATCACAGCCGCCTTCGAGCAGCGCTGGTCGACAGCACCGGCCACCACCCTCAACGACTCCGTCCAAGACGCACTGTGTGAGACGTTCACTACGATCGGCAAGGACACCGACGCCTGGTCTCGAGCACTAGTCGAGTGGGCCGACGGACCGCCGAGCGCACGCCGTCGAGCAGCGAAGGCGGTTCACCTGGCCTGGTCGAGCAGTACCTGGGTACAGGTTGTCCCAGAGCTCCTGGTTGCTGGCCTGGCCCCTGAAAGCCAGGAGCTGATCCTGCACGGGCTGGCCGCGGTGAACGCCGTCTTCACCGACTTGGATGCCGTGATCCGCCCTCGCCGGGAGGCTGTGGAGAAGCTGAAGTCCCACCCCGACGCCTTGGTGCAGGCGTTCGCCACCACCGCGCTGGAACGCCTTGACACTTCCGCCTCGGCCTTCCGGGGCATGCAGCAGCGCAGCCGCACCGGCTACCCCACCTGATCCGGAACCGCCACTAGCCCGGAATTCGTCGATCGAGGCACGCCGCGCGGCGGCAACTGCTGCGCGTGGAAGCATGCCGAGTGCATCCAGGAATGTGAGCCCTGGTCCGAGATGTGAGCCTGCCTAGTCCGCAGGCAGCCGCCGAGCCAGATCCGCCGCCAGCTGGCCGGCAGCCTCGCCCGCGGGCGTGAGGTCCAACTGCTCCAGGAGCTGCAGGTAGCCCACCGCCTCACGGGCCTCCGCCGCCGTCAGCAGCGGCAGGCGAGGGGCGGACGGAAAGTCGGCGTCAGCGAAGTCATCCACGGACAGACAACCCCGCTGGCGGCTGGCGGGTAACGACGAAGCCCGCCACCTAATCGGGTGGCGGGCTCTTCCGCGCTCCTTAGGACGGCATCGTCTGGGCGGCAAGGGTACGAACCGTTGGGCACTCACCGAAGTCCCCCGCCGGGATGGGTCGTCCAGAGCACGGAGCGCACGATCACGCTCCTCACCTGAGAGACGAGCCAGCAGGGCCACCGCTCCACGCAGAGGCAACGGCGTGGCTCACCTCATCAACGCAGAAACCAGCGGGTACGGTGCTGGCGTACACCGCACGACGAGCCTCCACCAACGACTACCCGGCAGGCTCGTACGCGACGACGGTCGTCGGGCAGTCCTCGGCGAGACCCAGCAGCGCCTCCCGCTCCGCCTCATCTGCGGCCAGGTCCCAGCGCAGCTTCGTGCCGACCCAAGTCGCGGCGTAGGCGCAGTGGTAGGTGGCGTCCGAGGGCAGCCATTCGGCCGGGTCCTTGTCGGCCTTCGACCGGTTGGAGGCGGCGGTGACGGCGATCAGGGTGTCGGGGCTGTCCTGGTCGTTCGCGTACGCCTCACGCCGCTCCGGGCTCCACGGGGCCTGTTCGGAGTCGTAGACCTCGGCGAGCGGGACGAAGTGGTCTACGTCGAGGCGGGCGGCGTCGGTGACCGTGACATTGTCGTACTTGCTGAGCCAGGACCCGCCCGTCAGCGCGCAGCGCTCCCCGACCTGGGGCGCTTCGACGGCCTCGGCGAGGATGACCTCCTTGCGGGTGTTGCACCCGTCGGCCGCGTTAAGGCCCTTGTTCCAGTGCCTGTACAGGCGCCGGTCGTACCCCTCGCGATGCTCGGCGGCGATGGGGAGGCGGTCGATGGCGTCGAACAGTGTCAGTACCTGCTCCAGCGCACCTGCGCCGGCGAGGGGAGCCGGGGCGCCAGTGGCTGCCTGCGGGAGGGTGGTGCTGTCGGCGACCGCCGGGCCGGGGGCGAGCGGCGTGGCGGTGGCCGTGGCGGGAAGAGTGAGGGTGCCGAGGGCAAGCAGAAGCGCGGTGGACCCGCGGAGCAAGTTCTTGATCACGAACGCAGAGCTTGCCGACCCGACCGCTGCGACATGCCGGTAGCGGTACATTCGTCCGCCGTCCGAGCGACAGATTCACCGCAGAAACGATCACGCTTGGAGCCAGGTTGACCGCATTCACACTCGGTCCGCCAGCCGCGTCCAGCTGCGGGGGCAGCTGGCGCGGAAGTTCAGATGACCGAGCCGATGACGCAGCAGTGTTAGCGCAAGCTCATACCCATCGGACGTGCTGGAGGTCAGGTGTTTCCAGCACTACGCGCACGAGATCAGCGCGACTTTCCGAGCCGTCGGCAACTCCCCGCCGATCCCACCCAAAAGAGTGAAGATCGCCGCAAGAGATGACCGGCGTTTCTTCGGATTACGAAGGGTTTTCCGGCCATATTCGATCACTGATGACCCTTCTCGGCTTTGATGCGCTCAGGATTGCCCGCTAGGGAGCCTCACCGCACCTCACCGCTGCCCATGTATGGAGTTCCTGGCTCCACTTTCGCGATTTTCCTTCAGCTCAGGTCCTGAGTCTTCGAAGCTAGCGTTTGAGACGGCACGGAAAGGGCCCCGGGTTGGTTGGCGTCAGCCCCGAGGCCCCACCGCCGCGCCGGACCACACCCCGACGTAAGGAAAAGGGCATGATGCAGCACGTCCGCCGAAAGCTCACGCGAATTCTCCCGGCAGCGCCCGAGGTTAGCATTCCGGTTTCAACCATCCTGCAAACCAGCGTAGCCAGCGTCAGCATGACGACTCTTCGGTTCAGCTCCCTCCTGACGCTCGGCGCCATCGTCGCTCCCGCTTTCTGGGAGCAGCCCGCGCCTTCACAGGTGTTGCTCGGCATCACCTGCGCTGCCGCAATGGACCGCAGCGGGTTCGTCCGTCTGCGGGTCCGACGTCGCGCCTGACGCCCTGTCGCTCTCTGGTCGAAGCGGGCTGTCGTCTCGATGGAGACGGCAGCCGTTCCCGTCCCGAGCCCTGCTCCACGCGCGGGCAAGGCTCGGGGCTCACCTTGCCGCGGACTCCTCCATCTCGTTGCGGACGTCCGCGGCCTACCGGCTGCGAGACAACCATGACGGGGATGCGGCTTCTTCCCTCTCGACCTGGCGCTGTTGACAGCGGGCTGGAGGCATGGCCCGACCTTCCGCTGCCCGGAGTCAAACCTGCTCTTGGCGCTGCTGCGGCCTACGCCGCCTTTTGCTGCGAGCACTGGGAGGTCTACCGCCGGTATGCCGGCATTGTCACGGGCGACCCGACAACGGGGGAGCAGGCGGCACGCGCGGCTTTCGGTGAACTGCGCGCCCAGTGGTCTACCGCCTTGCGGAGCCCGGCGCCGTCCGCCCTGGCCTGGAGGTTGCTCGGCGCGACCACGGCCTCCAGTCGGACGCTCACCATGCGAACACTTCAGCTAACCCTCGATTCGCGCCAGGTGGACGCTCTCGTACTGCATCACCGGCTCGGCCTGTCCGCACAGCAGGCGGGCCACGCAATGGGAATCACCCCCACCGCTTTTGAACTGCTCAGGCGCAGCGCCTTGCGAAGGGCCGCCGCCTTCCAGCACGTCTCGCATATGCCACCGTCGGATGCGCCCTGACCTGGAAAGTTGTGCGCCGGGGCACTTCCAGCCAAGCCGGTGCCCCATCAGCTTCCAGAAGTTTCACGAGTCCGCGAAAGCGGGTAGCCGTGGGTCGGACCGGCCTCCTAGCATGGCGCTTCCACCCTCGGAAAACCGGCGTACCACAGGGGCGCGCGCGGCCGGGAAAGTGTGGGGAGCAAGCTCATCCTTGACATCAGTAAGCCCAGCGTTGCACGGATGTATGATCATCTTCTCGGCGGGACCGACAACTACAAGGTCGATCGGGAAGCGTGTGAGACGCTGCTGGAAATGGCGCCCAGTACACGTGAACTGGCCCAGGTGAACAGGGCCTTTCTCGTCAGAGCGGTGCGGCATCTTGCCCGCGAGCACGGCGTCCGCCGCTTCCTGGATCACGGGTCCGGTCTGCCTACGAGACCCAACGTCCACCAGGTCGCCCAGGAGGTCGACCCGTCGAGCGAGGTCGTCTACATCGACAACGACCCCATCGTCTACGCCCACGGGCGCGGGATGCTTGCCGAGGACCCCCACACGACGGCCGTGCTGAAGGCCGACTTCCGTGACACGGACGAGATCTTCGAGGCCCCTGAGGTGCAACGGCTGCTACGAGAAGACGAGCCGGTGGCCGCTCTGTTCGTCTCCGTGCTGCACTGCATCCCTGACAGCGACGACCCGTGGGGGCTGATCCGGCGGGTGGCCGAGCGGCTGCCCGCCGGCAGCTACCTGGTCGTCTCACAGCTCGCGAGCGACGACGCGGAGCTCCGGTCACAGATCACTGACTTCATGGCGGAGATCACCGGCGGCCAGTGGGGGCAGGTCCGTTCGATAAGCGAGGTGACCCGCCTCTTTCAGGGCTTGGAGCTGATCGGCGCCGAGCAGCCCTGCGAAGTCTCCCTGTGGAGGCCCGACAGCGACCTGGCCCCCCGGCAGCGAAGCCAGGAGTGGGTGGAATACGGCGGGGTGGCAAGGATCAGGTAGCGGCTCGGGGCGGGCCGCTAGTCCACAAGCCTGTCGATGTGATCGGCCAGGCACTTCATCGACTCCCGCTTGTCCAGAGCCTGTTCCCACAGGTCGTCCAGGGCCGCCTGGTACATCTCGACGTCGTCTTCCTCGACCAGCAGCTCGCCGCCGCGGTTCCTGGCTTCCAGGTAGACCGCGCGGCCGACGGATTCCTCATGCGGCTTGAGCAGGATGATCGAGGGGTGAATAGCTCCGCCCACGCCGGCCAGGATCCGCACGTGGATCCGCCCCCGGTTCTCCGCGAGGTTGTACAGGTGCCGGAGCTGTTCACGCAGCACCACACGGCCTCCGACCTCCATGGTCAGCACGTGCTGGGCGATGAGCGCCTCGAAGACGGGGGCATCGTCCTCTTCGAGCAAGGTCTGGCGCTGGAGGCGCACGTTGAGCCGTCGGTCGATCAGACTTTGGAGTATGCGCTGGCGCTCGGGGTTCGACTGGGCTCGGGTATAGTCGATCATGAGCGCCTTGGCGTAGGCGCGAGTCTGCAGCATGCCGGGGATGCCGCTCTCCTGATAGGTGCGGATGACCTTGGAGATGGCTTCCATGGCGAAGAGGCCGGCCAAAGGCTCGTCGACGACGTCCGATGCGATGGCCCAGGCCGGCGAGTTGTCGATCCGCCGCAGGCTCCGGTCGGCCTCTTCCAGCACCCAGGGCGGCGCGCCGCACACACGCAGAAACGCCTCGACCTTCACGGGGTCCTGCTTCGTGGTTCCGGTCTCGTACTTGCTCAGCGTAGGCACTGACCCCATCACGGGCACTGCCCGGACGGCCTCGGCCTGGTTCCAGCCCCTCTGATGGCGGTGGAAGCGCATCAACGCGCCGACAGACCGCGCCACCGGGTGTGACGCGGTCTTCGACGGCTTCTTCCCCTGCCCGCCGGGAAGGAAAGCGAGCTGACCGGACATGTGTTTACTCCTCGTGCGTGGGCGGCGTTCTCACCGTCCCGCGAGCAGCATTATTCGCCCGATCGGCCCACCGCAACCCGTGGCCAGAGAATTTCAGTCAGTCATCCAGTCGAATTCACCCTTGGTGGCTCCGTCAAGGAAAGCAGACAGCTCGCTCTTCGTGAAGATCAGGGCCGGCCCTTCGGGATCTCGAGAGTTGCTCATGGCGACACTTTCTCCGACCTTGGCAAGCATGATGCACTCACCGATCCCGTCGCTCGCCTTGGCCTTCACCCAGCGTGCGCCCACCAGCTCGCCGGCACCGATTCCGTTGGCGATATCACTCACAGCTCACCCTTCCTCCTGCCGCTGAACAGCAGCGATGTCCTGCCCAAGCGACTTCTCCCGAGTCGCCCCTCCTGCACTTTCGCTAGCTTGCGAAATTTTCACGCCCCCGCGAAAGTGATCGGAAGTCTAGCCTCCGCAGGGCACTGCCGCCGTCCCCCGAAAGGGCTCTTCTAGCGACCCGGAAAGAAAAAATATGATAATGACATGAATTCAGAGGGTGAGCCGAGATGGCTCAACAAAATGGCCGAAGGCAGATGGTGGTTTCAATGCCGCGGGGCATCAGGGAACGTAGAGGCCCTCACCGGACGGCGTCGGGCGCCGCTGACAGTGGAGCCAGGCGAAGGTTCGCCACCGGCCAGGGGGCGCTCGACAGCCCTCAGGATGCACCCCTCCGGAGCCGAGGGCACAGTGAAGGGACCGGCGCCACCCAGGAGCTGCCATGTACACGGGCCTTGAACCACCTCACCTCGACCTCAACGACGTCGACGACGAGGAAGAGCTCAGCCGGTACGGCACCTGTTGTGTCAGTTTGAGGTGGACACTCACGAAGGCCGGGAGACCGTGATCTACGGTCCCGGCCCGGAGTACGCAGTCCACGGCGTGACGTTCGTGCCCTTGGAGCTGCTGGCCGAGGAGCCCTAGCCGCCGGTGCCGGAATTCCTCCTCCCCGAGTGATCAGAAGTTGAGAGGGTGGAGCCGTACTACTCGGAGCCGAGGAACACGGGAGCGCCCCGCATTGATCATCCTGGACGCGAACATCATCAAGGGGGTCTCTCTGCGAGGTCCCGTCGCGGACGTCCTCCGCGCTATCCGGGCCGCACGCGTAGAGCGCGTGGGCACGCCGTGGATCGCCGTGGAGGAGATCGCCGCGCAGGAGGCTCTGAACTACGCCAAGAAGCACAAGGCTGCGATGGACGCGGTGGAAGACCTCCGGAAGGCCACCCCCTGGGAACACGTCAACCACCCCAAGCGGTGGCCCGCCGAGCGCGTGCGCAGTCACTGGCGGGTTAAGTACTTGTCCGTCACGGAAGTCCTGGAGACGTCCCACACGGCCTACCAGGAAGCCCTGTACCGGGAGACGAACCAGATCGCCCCGTGCAAGACCGTCAACAGCGGTAAGCACAAGACCGGGGCCCGGGACGCGGCGATCTGGCTGACGGCGGTCGAGTACGCGAAGGCACACGAGGACGAGACCGTCTACTTCGTCAGCAACGACTCGGACATGTCCGAGGACGGCCGACTCCTGCCGGAAATGCAGAAGGACATCGCCGGCATGGAGCACCGGTTCCACCTGTTCACGTCGCTTGACGATGTCGTCACCGAGTTCGCCACGGAAGTGGAGGCCAGCGCCGACGACGTGCGTGCGCTCGTGGACACCGAGGAGAGCCACTCGACGGTCCTGGCCTCGGCGAGGAGCGCCTCCAGGCGCTACCGCATCGTCACCGGCACACCGTTGCCCTCGGCCACCAACGGCGACATGCGCAGGATGCACGGGGCCACCGCCAACTGGTCGCCGAACGCGGTGGCGCTGGACAAGGTGTTGGAGGTGAGTGGCCGCCAGGTCGGCAGCCACCACTACTTCACAGCCTGGGTGCGGTGGCTACTCCGGGACGACACTGTGGTTCGTGGTGCCGTGCAGGAGCGGGCGTATGCCTGGGAGACTCGGGTCCTGCTGAGCACGGCTGCGGACCAGGCCATGACTGTTCTCGACTTCCGGCGGCCGGGCCCGATCTCGGAGGAGGACCTTCCCAAGGTGCCGGCGCTCCCCGAGACGACGGAGGAGACCCTGCGGCTCTTGGGCAAGGTACACCTTGCCTCGTTGATCAACTCTCCGGCGATGCAGGTCACTCTGGCCCGTCTCGTCGAGCAGCTGGGCCCCGACTTGTCGCCGGTCGAGGAGGCGATCAGCAGCGCTCTCGGCGACGGCGCAACGTCCCGCGAGTTGAACGACCGGATCGCGGAGGCCGTCCGTGACTTGCCGAAGGAGCCCGACGGCAAGGAGTAGGCGGGCTACCGGCGTCCTCCCCCCTGCCGAAGCTGCCCCCGTACCGGGAGGCGGACGTCGGCCGGCCGCTGCGTCGAGTGGGGGCCTGGACGGCGGAGTGCGCGAGGTTCTCCGCCCATGGCCATCACGACCGCGTCGCCTCGGTCCGGGGAGCGGCCGAGGCGGGCGACGACGTCCTCCCTATGCGCTGGGCTGCTCGCCAGCCGCAAGGGCGGGCTGGGCCGCGGCCGAGGGCGAGGACTCGGCGGCGGGGTCCGGCTCCGGCTCATCGATCACCGTCGCGGCCTCGGCAGTCGCGATCACCGCCTCAGCCTCCGCGAGAACGACCTCCTCCGCCGCAGGCGCAGTATCAGCGGCCGGGGCCGCGGCCTCGGTGCGGTCGCGGTATGCCTTGAACGCCTTCCACCCGGCCGCTGACACACCGAAGGCGAAGACACCACCGACGAACCCCTGGATCCGCCCCTGCCGGATGCTCTGGGCAGCCAGTTGAACGGCTTTCTGGAACCCCTTCTCGATGTAAGCAGCCCGTAGGGCAGCAGGGCCTCCCAGCTTGCCGGCCTCCTCGCTGAGTTCCGCGAAGTCCCACACCGCGCTCCCCCTCACCTACTGCTGCTGTCCGGTAACGACCTGATCATCCCAGGGTGAAGCCGGGTCGGGGGTGGATCAGGACAACATGCCTACCGACGTCCACCCCCGCTTGTCCGGCCGCCGCCGAAGCTACGCCCATACCGGGAGGCCGCCGCTGTCGGCCTGCCGCTGCGCCGGGACTGGACCGAGGTGTACGCGAGGTCAGCACGGCGCGGGGCCGCGACCGGACCCCCGTCCCGGTCGCGGTCCCGTCCGCCGCAGTGTTCAGTGCGGTCACGAACCGCAGGACGGCGCCGGGGCCGGGCGCAGCAGCAGCCGTCGGCCGCCTCGGTGCTCTCGGCCTGGTCGCAGAGGCCGGCGCCGCCGCAGACCCCGGTCTCGGGCAGGGCGAGTTCGACGCGCTCGGCGGACTCGTGGTCGCCGGCGAGGGCGGCGACCACGGAGCGGACCTGCTCGTAACCGGTGAGGGCGAGGAAGGCCGGGGCGCGGCCGTAGGACTTCATGCCGACCAGGTAGACGCCTTCCTTTGGGTGGGAGAGATCCTTCGCGCCGTGCGAGTAGACGGTGCCGCAGGAGTGCTGGTTGGGGTCGATCAGCGGGGCCAGGGCGGCTGGGCCTGGAGGCGTTCGTCGAGGCCGAGGCGGAGCTCGTCGAGGAAGGACAGGTCAGGGCGGAAGCCGGTGAGGACGATGACCTCGTTGACCGGCTCGAGGCGTCGTCCGTCCTCGGCCACCAGGATGGGCCGGTCCCCGTCGCGCTCGATGGCCTCGGTGCGAAAGCAGGTGACGGCATCCGCGTGTCCCTCGTCGGTGCACTCATCGCCTCCACCGAGGCGGCCGGGATCTGGACCATTCAGTCCGGCATCTTCCCCGAGAACGCCGCCAGCCTGGCCGTTCACGAGAGGGCCGGTTTCCGGGTGATCGGCACCCGCGAGCGCATCGGCCGACACCACGGCGCGTGGCGGGGCGTCATGCTTGTCGAGCGGCGCAGCCCTGCCGTCTCCTGACCCGCGTGCCAGGCGGGTTTCAGTGTCAGTGGGTGTGTGGATGATGGCGTGATGACTCTCGACATCGACTGGGCGCGCGGAGAGCTCGCCCGTTTCCTGGAACTGACCGAGCTGTACCGGCAGCCCGACCCGCCCGGCGTGATGGTCCTCAGCAGCAGCTTGTCCAACAGGGGATCGCAGAGCGACATAATCG
This sequence comes from Streptomyces sp. NPDC003327, assembly GCF_053589515.1. Taxonomy (NCBI): domain Bacteria; kingdom Bacillati; phylum Actinomycetota; class Actinomycetes; order Kitasatosporales; family Streptomycetaceae; genus Streptomyces; species Streptomyces sp. NPDC003327. The sequence goes on from NZ_JBSFSA010000041.1 coordinate 23,015, forward strand.
CGAGCGCTCACGTGGTGGAGAAGATCCTTGACCGGGTGCTGCCGCATTGGAAGACCGAGATCCCTTCCAAGCGCAACGAGAAGGTCAACCGCTGGTGCCAGCACCGGGAAGCTGCACAGCGCGCCGATGCGGCACTCCAGCGGGATGCGGAAATCCGCGAACGACTGGGGGACAACGCTCCTCAGCTCAGCGCCGCGACCATGCACCCGTGGGTCTGGCAGGGGGCGCGGGCGCTGTGGCAGAGTGGTCACTTCCGCGAGGCGGTCACCGCTGCGGCGAGGAAGGTCAACGCCGAGACGCAGAACAAGGTGGAGCGGCGGAACCTGAGCGAGACGAAGCTCTTCCAGAACGCCTTCTCTCTGGCCCCGCCCAAGGACGGTGAGCACCGCCTGCGCCTGATGGAGGATGACGGCGGAGACACCTTCCGCAGCATCCATCGCGGCGCCATGGCCTTCGCCGAGGGCTGCTACGCCGGCATCCGCAATCCCAACAGTCATGAGGACGGTCTGCCGGAGCTGCCCGAGCACGAGGCGCTGGAACAGCTGGCGGCGTTCAGCGTCCTGGCCCGCTGGGTGGACGAGTCCGAGGTATCAAAGTCGAGTTAAGAACTGGTCCTGGCCGGTAACACGATCAGCTTTCCGGCCCTCGGACCGGATGGGGGGACCGGTGTCGGCGCCGCGCCGTAGACTGTGGACAAGGCGCGGGGCCGACAAAAGAGGTGCCATGCGTCACTCCCGCGTCACCGCTGCGAGCTTCATCGCCCGCGTGCTTCCCGACCCGTACGAGGCCGTACTCGGCGGGCCGGATCCGGAAGCCATCCACCACCTGCTGGCCACCGTCTACGCGGACTTCGTCTGCCCGCCGAGTGGCTACTCGACCTCGTGGCAGGACTGCTACGACGGGGCGATGATCCGCCCCCTGCCGCACAAGGCCGACTTCCTCCTGGACGAGCGGGGCAATCCGAAGCCCCTCCCCGCCCACGTGCCGGGCGAAGCCGCCGCCCGAGCCCAAGAGGCTCAGGCCATCGCCGTACGCATCCGCCGAGAGGCCCGGCACATGCCTCTCGGCAACCAGGGATGAACCGGCCGGCCGCACCTGCTTTCGGGGTGCGGCCGGCCCTCACCCGATGCGCGGCGGGACGCGCAGCAGGACCGGTTCGTCCTGTCCCTCCCAGACGACACGAAGGACGGAGGGAATGGGTTCCTGCATGGACCCGGCCATCATGAACGGGTACACGTCCCCCGCCGCGGTGGAGAGGCCGGGCGGCCATTCGTCCCGAGCGCCGGGAGCATCGAGACATCGAACGTTCTCGGCAGCGGCAGTCCCGTGGTTGATCAGCTCCCAGACGGCCTTGTCGCGGTGCTCGATGCGGAACTCCGCACGCGGCCGGTTGGCCTCGTCCTCTTGCCTGCGCCGCTGGGCCGCCTCGCGCCGCTGGTCGGCAGGAGTCTCTTCGGCGGCTGTCGCGGAGCGTTCCGCCGCATCGCTCGAGCGACGTGTCTCGACCACCGACTGCTCAGCAGCGGTAGCCGAACCTTCAGCAGCGTCAGCCGCGCGTTTGCTGTGCTTCACCGATCGCAGGCTGACGACGAAGGCCGCCAGCCCCAGACCTGCTCCCACCCACCCCGGGGCATCTCGCATGTCCATGCTGCGAACGTACGCCTCCGGCCTGACGCCCACGCGTCTCACAAACGCAGGGATGTCGTTGAGACTGCTGGTCAGCGGAGCAGAGCGGCAATCGCGCGGGCGGCTTCGCGGGCGGGGCGGGCGATGCCGATGAGGGTGGCGGAGGCGGGGCCGGCCCAGTCGCCGTAGCCGAGCAGGTGGAGGGGAGGTTCGCCGATCGCCTGGTGCCGGTGGTGCGGATGTGGCCGCGAGGTCCTCGCAAGCTGAGTGGGGCGAGGTGGGAGAGGTCGGGGCGGAAGCCGGTGCACCGGATGATCGTGTCCGCCTCCGCGGTCATGCCGTCGGCCCAGGCGGTCCTGGTGGGCGTGATCCGGTCGAACATCGGCTGGGTCTTGAGTAGTCCGGCGTCGTGGGCCGCGCGGACGGACAGGACGGCGACGATGTCGCCTAGAGAGGCAACGCCGCCAGTGTCGGCGGCATTCGTTGGGACAACATGCGGGCCCAAACCAAACGCTTCGGTGCCGAGATGATCGACGACGACATCGCCGAGGTCGACCTCACCGGTGACATCAAGCTCCTCACCGACTCCGCCGGCAGCGTCCACCGCGCGAAGACGGTAATCCTCGCGACCGGCTCCGGCTGCCGCAAGCTCGGCCTCACGGGCGAGGAGGCGCTTTCCGGCCGGGACGTGTCCTGGTGCGCGACCTGCGACGGGTTCTTCTTCCGGGACCGCGACATCGTCGTGGTCGGCGGCGGCAACACCGTCATGGAGGAGGCCACCTTCCTCACCCGCTTCGCCCGCTCGGTCACCGTCGTCCACCGCCGCTCCACCCTGCGCGCCTCCAGGGCCATGCAGAATCGGGCCTTCGCCGACGACAAGATCTCCTTCGCCTTCGACAGCGAGATCGCCGAGATCAAGCAAGCCAACGGCATGCTGCCGGGACGCCTTCGACACGCTTGTTCTGGGTGGCCTCAGGCCGCGCTCACCGCCCTCGAGGAGGGCGAGGATTCGGCGGGATGCAAATGGCGGCGGCTTGGAGCCGCCCACTCGGGTGTGGTTGGACTCCGCTCCGTTCCACCAAGACGGTGTGGGCCGAGATACAGCTGACTTCTTCCACCTGCTGTCATCTGACGCTGTTGCCTGTCGAAGGATTCAGCATTGGCGGCGCCCCCGCGCGGCACAACGGCAATGTTCCTGTCCCCGTCCCTGGCACCAATGCGAGCACGAAATCGCCATGACGAGACAGCGGCGGCGCATACTCGAAGCCGTTCTCGGTGCGGGTGATCACTATGCTGCCCGCGCAGCATCGACTCGCCGAGCGGCCACGGGCCATCGCCTTGGAAAGATGCCCCTCGGATGGCGGCGGAGAGCCTGCCTCGTGGCAGTGGGCCGACAGTTGCGTGCAGGCGATGTGCGCGTCGGGGGCCGCCGCCCGTACTCCTTCGATGATTTCAGGTCGCGGATTGGCCGTTCGGCCGCTTGTCCCCATCGAGAAGATCACCACGCGCGGGTTAACCGCGGACGTGAGCGAGCGGGCGAACTCCACCGGATTCATAGCTCCGGGCAGGCCGCCATGATGCGGGAAGACGAGAACATTTGCGCAGAGTTGCTGACTCCGGCGATCCAAGATGTCCCGTAAGCCGATGCCGTCGATGTCGCTGGCAAGGAGTACGGCCGCAGCACCGTCGAGATGGATCCGGATGACGGCGGACATGGTGTTGCTCGTTACCGTGCCGAACCGGGCATTGCGCGTGCGCGGACCCGAGAGCGCCATCAGCGACCGAGGATGGCACACTTCGAGCTCCGCCCGGCCCACGCGGATGGGCAGGCCCGTATCCGTGGAGACCGGCAGGATGCCCGTGATGCGCTTGTCGTCTGCCACGAGCTGCAGGGTTTCCTGCAGGTGCCTCCACGCCCGCGTGTCCTTGGACGCGTCAGCGTTGACCCGGACGCGGCCGAGCGACCATCGCGGGTCCAGGAGGAGCCTGTTCATTCCCGCGATGTGATCGTTGTCGACGTGCGAGACGATGACTTCCTCAAGGTCCGTGCAGCCTAGTCGTTCGAGTTCGGCGTGTGTGGTCTCGTCCGCGGCGTCGACAACCGCGCACCGTTTCCCGTCTCGTACGATGGCGGAGTTGCCATGACCAACATCCAGGATCGTGACCGCAAGATCGTCCTCGGGAGATGCGCTCTGACGGGGGATAGAAGGAACGGTCACAGGGTGCGGACTTCCTCGGACAGTTGGGGGGCCAGGGAGATGTGTGCGAAGCAGAGGTCCTCAGCCCGCGGGGCGTAGCAGTTGACCTCGGCCCGCAACCAGGTTCCTGGCAGCAGGGCATCGGCCGGCATCCCGGTGTCCTCCTCGAAGCGCAGGAGTGGCAGGTGCGCCACCTGCGTCAGACTCCAGCCGCTGACCAGCACCTCGGCGTACGGCGTTTCGCCTGCGGGGTGCACGGCGAGGACCTCGACCGGGGTGCGGAACCGGCTCCGCTCTCGTGACCACTTGCCGGCCGCCTCTTCGAAGGCGTATCGGACGGCGCCAAGGACTTCTTCTTCGTCGGCCTGCTTGGGGACCACCGCGGGGATGTCGGCCCGCCAACGGTGGATCGAGGATGCCTCGTGGGTACCTACATGCGAACTCATGACGATCGCCGGAAGCTTGTGAGGGCGGCTGTTGGCGCGGGCAGCGAGCTCCGCTCCCGTGAACGCGACCGGCCAGCTGTTGCTCAGCTGGTGGTCGCAGACGAGCACGTCTAGAGAGGGCAGCGTCGACAGATACTCCTCCGCTGTGGCGCGGGGCTGCGGCCGGGGCATGATCAGAGCCTGCATGTCGAAGTCTTCGAAGAGCCGACCAAGGGCTTCCGCGTCGGCCTGCACATCGTCCACGATACCGACCCTGTGCACACCCTCAAGGTGCAAAGCCATCGTCACTCCTCACGGTCTTCGCTCGCGCTCCCGGCGGCGGGGGCTGACGTCGAGGCAGGGAACTCGATCAGGAGACGAGCTCCTCCCAAAGGGCCCTTTTTGAAGGCTTTCTGACGCCCCAGCATGTCACCGACCGTGTCACGGACGATGGTCAGACCCAAGCCTGTCCCGCCGTCTCGCGTCGTGAATCCGGGAACCCAGATCTCTTCGGTCGAGGCATCCTGGATCCCTGGGCCCGAGTCATCCACGATGAGGCGAATCCACTCGGTGTCCTTGTCGACGAAGGAGCACGTCGCGAGATGGATCCTGCGCTCAGAACCGCCGTGCGTACGCGTTAGCGCGTGGATGGAGTTGACGAGCAGATTAGAGACGATGGATTCGACCGCAGCCTCATAGGTTCGTACGCGAAGTTTCTGACAGTCGAGATCCTGGGTGACGTGAATTCCGCGGTCACTTAGGAAGTTGTGGAACAGCCGCAATGTGGCCAGGCACACTTCGTCGATGTCCACGTATGTCAGATCGCGCTTCTTGCGGACAAGGAGTTCCAGGGGGAGCTTCGCGAAGATCTGCAAGGTGCGAGCCCCATCCGCGATGGCACTCAGAGACGGTTTGTAGCGGTCGTCGACGGTTGCCGGATCGAGGTCCCGACGCACCCTCCGGTCGACTGTGCGCACTTCCTGGAGGATGCGATCAGCGGGCTGCTGCGCCTCATGGGCGAACACGGCGGTACTCGTTCCCACGGTGGCGAGAGCCCGGTAGAGGAGCAGCTCGGAGTGGAGATCCTTGATCTCTCGCAGACGCTGGTCCGCGAGGAGCTGTGAGGTGGTCAGGATGCGCTGAACCGACGCACGGTCGAAGTTGCCGTCCAGACGGCCCTGGTTGTCCTCGAGTTGCTTTTCAAGATCCTTCTTGGCCTTAGTGAATTCGGCCTCGGCGTCGGCAGTTTGCGCCTTCGCTCGCTTGCGTTGTTCCTGCCGTTCGGCCTCGCGAATCTGGCGACGGCGCTGTGACGCCCACTCGATCGCGGTCCGGGCGAACTCACGTAGCTCACCGAAGGCAGCGTTCTGGACGAAACCGCTGCGGTCCGTCTTCGGCTGGAGGCGATCCTCCGGGTCGTTGACGACCAGAGCCCCTACGGAGTTGTTCGTGTAGGGCCGGAATTCGGAGAGCACAGCACGGCGGACGTTGATGCTCAGCCAGTCGTCGTCAGGGTCGCCGTAGGGCTGGACTCGCAGTCCGTGGTGATACAGGTGCACACCGCCGACGTCTGCGAGCCAGCTCTTGATCTCCGATGTCGGCTGAATCGAGTCACGCAGGGCGACCGAATGCCTCGGGTTAAGGTTGAACATCCAAAGGTCGAACTTGGCCGCAGGGGAACTGCTGAAAAGGCGCTGGCCGTCGTCGGCGGTGGCTCGGCGTCGACCTCCTGCGGCCACGGACCGAAGGTCGACCGCCGTTGCGGTGCCGATCAGATGCCCCTGGTGGTCCCGGAGTTCCGCCGACTGGCTGCCATCCGCACCGAGCCGCCCCGACAGGTGGAACTCGGCCCACTGCAGATGTTCATCCGTCACGGCCGAGGTGAGGTCCTCGTATCCGAACGCCGTTTGGTTCCAGAGGATCTTGAAGGTCGACTCTGTCTGAAACGGGCCCGTGAGCAGTGTGAGCGAGCGCGTCAGTCGCTCGACATCGGCGACGCTCAGCCCCTGCCGGAGATCATGTATCTCGATACGAGTTCCCACGCGAGCGTGAGGCGGGACGTCGCGCAGTTCGAGCGCTACGTCCTCCACCGCGTGAGCGGAGTCGAGTTCGTCCCAGTCGATCGCCAGGGTGTACTGCACCCCAGGGGTAGCCTTGGATCGTGTCGTGACCTTCACGCGCCGGCCCAGGCGCAGCGCCGCAAGACGCCCGAGTCCCTTCTCGCCGACCCGCCTTCGACCGCTCCTGGTGAACGGCGACGACGGTTTCCTGGATCTGCCGATCAGCAGGAAGTCGGAGGTGAGCTCGGCATCGGTCATACCGTGACCGTCGTCCGAAACAATGATCGAGCCGCCAGGGCGCGCAGGGTTGACCAACTCGATGCTGCACTCGGTGGCGTCGGCGTCGTACGCGTTACGCACCAACTCCATGATCCCCATGTCCGGATGCGGAACAAGCTCTTCTCCGAGACGGGTGAGGATCTGAGGCGCGAAGCGCAGATGATGCCTGGCCAACCGGCGCCACCTCTCGTCAGCAGTAGGGTTCAAGCATGCTAGCTACACAATGACACTGGAAGCAAAGCTTTCTGACGTTACGTCATAGCAAGCCCACCCAGCCAGGCTGAACCGTTGCCTGATCGGGTGACAGCAGGGTCATGCAGCATGATCTCCTGCCACGTCGGTCGTCGTGCGCACGACGACCGAAGAAGATCCTTTCGCGAAGGTTGCAGCTCAGGCTTCTGAGGACGCTCCCGTGGCTCATCGCGTGGTGGACCGCCTATGGCCAGAACTGCTCGCTCGCGTTCCTAGGAGATCAGATCAGACTGCCCCAGAGGCGAGCGACCTACTCCAGTTCCTCGTCCGCCGCCACCGCTCGCCGTCAAGGTCCAGGTCCCCAACCTGGGACTCGCCCTGTGCGAGTTCCACCGGCCTCAGGACCTGGCTGTCGTGCAGGTTCGCCGCCGAGATCGCGACAGAGAGATGGGCAGACCCGTCCGCTCGGTAATCAAGTGGATCTTCGAGCCGCACTTGCCCCAGTCCACAGGAGCCGGACCTGCCAGGTCCCCCTTTTCACGGCCCGCATGTTCACTGAGTCGATCGCGCAGCGGGACCAGTCCACCTCGCCTCGGGCCCTGAGCTCGTCGAGGACCAGGCGGTAGAGCTTGCCCCCCTGGCCTTCGCCCCCTCGGAGAAGCACCGGTGGGCTGGCGCTCCCGAGGACCCGAACGACGCGGACGGCAACTGCTGCCACGTGCAGCCGAACATGGCCACCAACACGATCGCGGCCAGCACCTCCCTGTCACCGTTCCGGCGCCGGCCACCCCCTGAGGTCGCGATGGAGCCTCCGGCACCACTCGCTGGAACAGCTCCCACAGCTCGTCCGGCACCAGCCGTTCAACGATCCCCACCAGAGTCCGCCGCCGACCGACCCTGCCAAATGAGATGACGTCTCAGGCACCCACAACGCGCGTTCGGACAACAACCGAGGACGAACCCGCCCCGGTCGGCAGAGGTACGAACCGTGGGGCACTCACCGAAAGCTGCGGCCGGGACGGACCGTCCACAGTCCGCAGCACCCGATCACGCTCCTCGCCCGAGAGGCGAACCAGCAGGGCCACGACCCTGCCCAGCTCGTCCTCACCCGACGTCACCGATCACCCGCCAGATCGAGATCACGCTCGGACGCATCGACAGGAGTCTGTGCCCGCTTTGGCCGGCGCCACGGACGAGCGATCGGCTGAGACACCCCACGCCACCAAGCATCCGCCGGCAGCTTCCCCGCCGGCTCGAACGGCTCACCGGGACGGGGGAACGCCACCGCCTGCCCCGCCTCCTCCGCCGCGTCCTTCGTCCACTCCCCCGGCTCCGCCCACGGATGCGGAGCCAGGTTGAACGTGCCCCAGTGGATCGGCAGCATCACACCAGCCGGAGCACCTCCCTGCAGGTCAAGATGGGCCTGAACCCCCTGCGCAGGCGTCATGTGAATGTCTGGCCACGCCCCAGGCATCGGCGTATAGTCCGTGTGGTTCTTGGGCCACAACGCGTTACATCGAAATCGTTGAACCGGCCGGCATCACACGGTGCCCCGAGGGACCAAGCGCCCAAGGAGACGACGCATCGGTCCCAGGACCGACCTCTCCAGAGCGGCGCGGGATCCGGCTGCGGTCGACATAGGGGATCGCGTTCACGATCTCTCTCAGATCACGCGCTCAGGCTGCCGCTCCAGGCCCTGAGCTGGCCGCCGTATAGCGACAGGCGCTGAGTCGCTCCCCGCCACACGAGGTGCAGTCGGTGACAGGTGCGGGCGTCGCCGCCGGGGCGTACGGGTCTCCTCTGCAGTGCGTGGAGCGCGGCGGAACCGGGACGGCCTCAGGGGGCCAGAGCTCGTACGGCCAGCCCGAGCCCCACGACGACGACCAGGGCGGAGGTGGCCACCGGTCCGATGCGTGAGGCGGTACCTACGAGCCAGCGCAGCCGGGGGCGGTCGCCAGCCTTCTTGATGCGATGTTTGACGTGGAGGAGGAGCATTCCGGCGAGGGCGAGGGTGGCCGCCATGCCGAGGCCGTAGGCGAGGACGAGGAGAATGCCGAAGGCGGTGCGGCCGAGCGCGACGGCTCCGAGGAGGACGACGAGGGCGGAGGGGCTGGGCACGAGCCCCCCGGCGACGCCCATGCCGATCAGGCCTGCTTTCCCGGCAGGACGAGAAGCGTGTGTGTGCTCGATCCGCGCATGCTCGTGCGTTCTGTGCGAGGCAGGGGCCTGGGCTGGAGCGGTGAGGGTGCGCGTGGTGGCAGCAGCGGATTCAGGCGCGCCGGTATGGGTCGCCGTGGAAGGAGCCGGATGGTGGCTTCCCCCGTGCTCGTGTCCGTGCTCGTGAGGGTGGCTGTGCTGGTGATGATGGTGGTGGCTGTGTCCGTGGGGGTGATGGTGGTGGCTGTGGGTGGGCTTGTGGCGGAGGGCTCGTGTCAGAAGCCATAGGCCGATGGCGGTGACGATGAGTCCGCTGGTCAGGCCGAGCCAGGCCAGGATGGTTTCGCCTGCGAGGTGGGTGGCGGTGGGGAGGGCGAGGCCGAGGATCAGGACGCCTGCGGTGTGGGTGAGGGTGACGGTCGCGCCGACGGTGACGGCGTCGCGCCGGGTTCCGCGGCGTCCGGCGAGGTAGGCCGCCATGATCGTCTTGCCGTGGCCGGGCAGGAGGGCGTGGGAGGACCCCAGGACGATGGCGAGGAGGAGGGCGAGGAGGCCGACGGGGAGGGTGAGTTCGTGTCGGGAGACGAGGGTGTCGAACCAGTTCGCGATCCGGCCGGCGGTTGTTCCCGTGGGGCCGGCTGCAGGTGCGGGGGTGTTGGTGGTGCCGTCGGCGGGGGTGGTGTGCAGTTCGGCGGTGCGCTGGTCCAGTGGTGCGGCAAGCGGGTCCGGCGGGTAGCGGCGCAGCTCTTGTGTGGGTGAGGTGGCGGGGAGCTCGGTTCCGGTGATGCGCAGTCCGATGCCCTTGGCGGTGATCTCCCGCCATCCGATGCGGGTGGTGTCGTAGTGAGTCTCGACGTTGATGACGCCGCCGCGCTCCAGTGGGGTGGGAGCGGTGTAGGCGCAGGTGAGTCGGCTGGTCTTGAGTCCTGCTTCGCCGGGTTCCCAGGTGAGCTGCGCGGCCCTGGAGTTCCATCGGGCGGGGCCTGCGGGAGTGCCCAGGGTGAGCTGGCCGGCCAGTGCCGTGCAGGTGGTGCGGGCGTACCGGGTGCTTTCAGCTTTGGTGAGGGTGTTGTTGTGGTCGGTGTCGATGCGGGGGCGTTCTTGGAGGGCGGCGATTTCGGCGCGGTCGACGATGACGGTGGCGTCGATGCGGTCTGGGTGCAGGACGAGGCCGGTGTGGTAGTTGACGGTGAAGTTGCCCAGGGGGTGGGCCGGCGTGGCTGCTGCGGCGGGGGTGGTCAGGCTGCAGGCGGCGGTGAGCAGGGCGGCGGCTGTGGCGGCGGTGCGGTGGGCTGGGGTCATGGTTGGGTGCCGATTCGCTTGGACAGGGCACGCGCCTGGGCGGCGTGCAGCGGGTTGAGTGCGGGAGCCTGACCGAGTGCCGACCGTAGATCGGCGGTGGCGGCCTGGTTGTTGCCCAGGGCGTGGTGGATCGCGGCCCGGTGGTAGTGCCACAGGGCGTTGCGGGTGCCAAGCGCGAGGGCCTGGTCGGCGTGTGCGAGGGCCTCCTGGCTGCGTCCGGCGCGGTGCAGGGCCCACGCGTAGGCGTCGTGGACGGCGACGAACGGCCTTGTACGCAGGGCCTGCTCGGCCATCGCCACGGCGCGCACGGGGCTGCCGTGGTCGGCTTCGAAGAGGATGGCGTCGGTGTCCGGCGAGCCGCCGGCGGAGGTACGCAAGGTTTCCTGTGCCCTGAGCAGGGCGTATGAGGCTTCGGCCTGTTCGTCGTGTCCGAGAGCCTGATGCGTCTCGCCGAGGGCGAGCAGGAGGTGCGGCAGGGGTGCGATGTCCGTCGCGTGCTGCCAGTCGGCGCGTGCCTGTTTCGTCTGACCGAGGGCGGCGCGGGCGCGTGCTCGGGCATCGAGGAGCGCGGGGTCGGCCGGTGCTTTTCGCAGTCCTCGTTCGGCTTCGCTGAGCGCCTGGCGCGCGTCGCCGTCCTCGAGTGCGAGGCCGGACAGGCAGGCGTGGGCGAAGGCGCGCTCGCTGTCGGTGGTGGCCGCGGTCAGGGAACGCCGCATCAGTTCCGCCGCCCGCCCGGTGCTGCCGCGCAGCTCGAACACATAGGAGGCGCGAGCCAGGGAGGCTGCGTCGGGGCGCAGGTCGTTCATCTTCTGCACGGTCCGCTCGGCGTCGCGGTAGTGGCCGAGCTGGGTATGGGCGTCGGCCAGGACCCCGTACGCGGCCGGGTTGTAGGGGTCGCTGGTGATGGCCTTCTCGGCCCAGGTGCGGGCGGCGGTGAACTCGTGGCGGGCGGCGGCGAGCGCGGCCATGCCGGTCTCGGCGCCACTGTTGCCGCCAGGCTGCACGGAAAGAGAGCGGCGCAGGGCCTTCTCGGCCGCGGCATAAAGGGCGGGGTCAGCGGTAGTGCGGCCCTGCTCGATGCGGGCCATCCCGAGGGCCGTCCAGGTGTTCCAGTCGCCCGGCAGGCGCTCCAGGCGAGCGGTGAGCGCCGCGGCCGGGGCCGCGGGCCGGGCGGCTGTGCCGGTAGGTGCGGAGGCGGGGAAAGGAGGTGTGCCAGGGATGGCGGGTTGGATGAGTACGGCTCCGGCGGCGAACATCGCGGTTCCCAGGGCGAGGGTGATGGCCGCTTTCTTCAGTCGGCGTCGGCTGCGGGCGGGCGTGAGTGGGTCAGGGGTCATCGGAGGGTGTCTTCCTGCGTGAGTGACGCGCTCCCGGGGCCGGACCGGGCGTGGTCCGGCCCCGGGAGCCTTGATGGTGCGGTGGCGTCACATCAGGCGCGGTTGCGGCGGCGCATCCGCCATCCGGCCGCCGCGAGCAGGACGGCTCCCACGCCGCCGAGGGAGGCCGCCGACCTCTCCTTGCTCATGGCCATGCCCGACGGTCCGCTGTTGACGGACTTGGTGTGGGGCAGGGCCAGGTACGGGAAGGAGACGCCGAAGGGGACCTCGTTGGCGTTCACCTTGTCGCCGTCGGCCAGCGCCGGTACCAGCTGTCCGGTCTGGGCGGCGCCTTCGACGGCCTGCAGGGAGATGTCGATGACGTCGTCGGTCAGACGGCGTCCGTTGGGGAACCCGGCCAGGTCGCCGGCGAGGACGCCGTACCGGTTCGGGTTCGCGGTCGGCGGGACTGCCATGTTCAGACGCAGTTCCTCGGCGGGCACGATGCGGCGGAGGTTGGCGTCACGGTTGAGACGGTGGGCGTTGAGGTCTGCCTGGATCGGCCCGCACGCCTTGCAGATGCCGGTGAGGTAGATCTCGGCGAGGTCGTTTCGCGGGGCGGGCGGGGCGGGGACGCCGTAGACCTGCTGGATCAGCTTGGGCAGGATCGGGTCGAGGACCTTGTCGACGACCGGCTGGACGGTGCGGTCCTGGTCGGGGTTGAGGGTGTTGAAGGCGTCCTTGTACTTCAGCGGGACGACGACCTCGTTGACCAGCGGGTTGCCCAGGCGGGAGACCTGCTTCCACTTGTCGCCGTGCCCGGTACGCGAGTCGGAGACCTGTACGCCCTTGCGGTCGGTGGTCGACCAGATGCCCACGACCGGGTTCCGCGACGGGGTGTAGTTCAGCGCCAGGTACTTCTTGGGGATCTGCAGGGCGACGGAGTTGACGTTGTAGCCGGCCAGGGTGTCCTGCCCACGTTCGGACAGGTTCCCGCCGTAGAGGAGGTCGAAGACCCGCAGGTCGGCGAAGAACGGGTCCTCTGCCTGTCCGGCGAACGCCTTCCCGCCTCCGGGCAGACTCCGCACGGCCTGGGCGCGCAGGGAGGCGTAGTTCGGCATCGAGGCCGGCCCGACGCGGGAGGGTGCGGCGGGCACGTTGGCGAGCAGGACCCTGGTCTTGCTGCCGCGGGTCTCGGTGAGGTCGTAGACCTGCCGGAAGTTCAGGTCCGGGTCGTCCAGGGTGGTCACCTGGCCGGTGTTGTAGAGGAACTGGTCGGCCGCGTCGCGGGTCTGGTTCTTGAACCGCCAGGTGTAGGTGACGTCGGCGTTGCCGTCACCCGTGTTGTCGATCTTGATGTTGTAGCGGAGGTCCTCGCCGAAGGCGTAGAAGTTCGGGCCGCCGTTGGGTTCCTCGAAGGGGATCCAGTTCGCCAGCAGCGTGACGGTGTCGGACTTGTCGGGGCTGGTGAACGCGTACACGTCGGTGTTGTCGGCGCGCGGGTCGCCGGCGATCAGCGGGGCCTCGCGGTGGCTGGAGGCGGAGCTGACGCCGGGGCCGAGGCTGAGGACGGCCATGGCGGTCGCGAGGGCGCCGGAGCCGAGGACGAGCAGGGAGTGGTCCAGCATCCGGCGGCGGCCGGACGCCGTGGAGGTTGCCTTCACGAAGAGGTGCTTCCTTCCCAGCAAGGTGCGTACCAAGCCCGGCCTGATAGGGCGGGCGTCGGTGTCGCTAGGGGGCTTGTCGGGTGGCGGTCGGCACCGCGGCGAACGGGGGAGTTCGCACTGTCCGGGCAGGGTCAGGAAAGGCAACGGGGACTGACCAGGTCCGGACACACCATCGCGCAGGGCTGCGCAGGGCGAAGGAAACCATGTCCGGACATCGCCGCGCGCCTGCCCGTCGCCCGCCGCCGACGTGCCCGGGTCCGCGAGGAGCGACAATTGTGCAGGCCAGAGGATTTCTTGTCCCGGCTTCAAGGCGGGCGCGACACGCAGTGCCGCTCTTAGCCCGAATGAGCCAACAATCGCTTGTTGCAACTCAGTTGCAACAGTGCAGCGTTGGTGGTGAGTGTGTCCGTTCAGCTGTCGTTGCTGCATAGATGACCTCTGGGTCCATAGGGCGAAGGAACGAAGGCGCTTGTCCGTCGTGGCAGCCGCTGAGCACGCGGGCCGTTTGCTGTCATCGGCCCGTCGGCAGCGTTGTGCCCAGGAACCGGTCCTCGCACATCCAGGACCGGACAGTGTCTGTGGCGGCCGGACTCTTCGTTCCCTCGGGCCGGCGCGCGGCCTGCGCGGGCCGGGTGTCCAGGACGGCTGCAAGAGAGCGGGGCAGGGCCTCCTGCCAGCCCAGCAGCCGCAGCCCGCGCACCTCGCTCCCATGGGAGCAGATCTCAAGTCCCGCACAGTCCGTGGGCCGCCATGTCTCGTCTCCAGCCACGACCACACCGTCACCGCCGGCAGCGTCGCATCCTCCCGTCGGCGGACCGGCGCGCGGCTGGTCTCACCCGGATGGCGCAGCCCCAGGCAATGCCCTTGGGCCGTGCGGGTGGCGTCCGCCCCGGGCGCCTATCCCCGGCGGCGCCGGCGGCGAATTCACCGCGAGACCTGAGCCACCTGGGCCCAGGCTCCGATGAAGGAGTGATCATGCGCAACCGGACCGTGACCGCGGCTTCCGCAGTCGTCCTGGCCGCCCTGTGCGCAGCGCCCGCGCTGGCGGTGTCCGACACGGCTTCGAAGACGCCGCCCGCCCGCGACCACAAGGCCCTGCACGCCATCGGCCTGACCGGCGACCAGCGCCTGGTCGAGTTCGACGTCCACAAGCCCTCCAAGACCTGGTCGCTGGGCAAGGTCTCGGGGCTGTCCGGGGACACCAAGCTCGTCGGGATCGACTTCCGCGTCCAGAACGAGAAGCTCTACGGCGTCGGCGACAAGGGCGGCGTGTACACCCTGAACACCACCAGCGCCAAGGCCACGAAGGTCTCCCAGCTGACGGTCGCCCTGGCCGGAGCGGCGTTCGGCGTGGACTTCAACCCCGCCGCCAACCGGCTCCGGGTCATCTCCAACACCGGGCAGAACCTGCGGCACAACATCGACGACGCGGCCGCCCCGCTGACGACCACCGTCGACGGCACCCTGACGAACCCGACCATGCCGCCGTCGACCGCCATGGGAGTGACCGGCGCCGCCTACACCAACAACGATCTGAACGCGGCGACCGCGACGACGCTGTTCGATCTGGACACGATGGCCGACCGCATCTCCCTGCAGTCCCCGGCCAACGCCGGCACCCTGGCCCCCACCGGCAACCTCGGTGTGGACGCCGCCCTGGACGCCGGATTCGACATCTACTACAACCCCGCCGCCGGCACGAACCACGGCTTCGCGGCCATCGGCAACGGTGGTTCCTACCGCCTCTACGCGGTCGACGTGCTGACCGGCAAGGCCACCAGTAAGGGAGCCTTCCCGGCCAGGTACCAGGTCACCGACCTGGCCCTGCCCATCCACCAGAAGTAGCCCCCTCCCGCGGCCGGCCCGGGCGCGGCATCCTGCTGTGCCCAGGCTCCTGGCCCGGCTGCCGGGCCAGGGGTCATGCCGGTGGCCCTGCACCTTTCCGAGGAGGGCGGGTGCAGGGCCACCGTGGCTTGCGGACCGTGTGCGATGGCCTACTTGGGCATGAGGACGGTGTCGACGATGTAGACGTTGGCGTTGGCGGTCTTGACGTTGCCGCAGACGACCTTGGAGACGTCGTTGACGGTGTAGTTCTCGCCGGAGCCCTTGGTGGTGATCATGCCCTTCTGAAGGGTCTCGAAGGAGCCGTTCTCCAGCTGCTTCGGCGTGAGCTTCTGGCCGACGACGTGGTAGGTGAGGATCTTGGTGAGGGTGGCCTTGTCGGCGAGGACCTTGTCGAGGTCGGCCTTCGGGATCTTCGCGAAGGCGTCGTTGGTCGGGGCGAAGACGGTGATGTTCTCGGCGTTGTTGAGGGTGTCGACGAGTCCGGCCTGCTTGACCGCGGTCACGAGGGTGGACAGGGCCGGGTTGTTCGAGGCGGCGGTGGCCACGGGGTCCTTGGCCATGCCGTCGAAGGAGCCCGCGCCCTCCTTCGGCACCCCGGCACAGGCGGGGCCGAAGGGCTGGTCGTCGGTCATCGGCGCCTCGGAGGGGGTGCTCGCCTCCGTCGTCTTCGCGGCGTCCTCGGCACCCGCGCTGGGGGCGGCCTTGGTGTCGCTGCCGGAGTCGGAGCACGCGGCCAGGGAGAAAGGCAGCGCGGCTGCGGCGACGACGGCGATCGCGGTACGGCGGATCTTCATGCTGTTCATGACCAGTTACTCCTTGGGACTTTCTCTGGGTATCGAGGGGGTTGGTCGTGCTGCCCGGTGAGTGCCTTGAGGCGTCCGGGTGGTCTAGGGGACGGTGACGAAGACGCTGTGCCAGCCGCTCGCTCCGTCGGGGATGGTCCGGGTGCGCTGTTCGGTCTGGACCTGGCCGGTGCCGTCGGTGGCGCGGACGGTGATGTTGTGTCCGCCGGGGGTGGCGTTCCAGCGGTAGGACCACTGGCGCCAGGTGTCGACGCCTGCCTGTGCGGCGAGGTCGGCGTCCTGCCACGGCCCGTCATCGACGCGGATCTGGACGCGGGTGATGCCGCGATGCTGCGCCCAGGCGACACCGGCGACGGTGACCGTTCCGGCCGTGGGGCGGGCGAAGGGTTTGGGGGTGTCGATGCGGGCCTGGGTCTTGATCGGCGCCTTGCGGGCCCACTTCCGCTTGACCCAGTACGGGTCGTAGGCGTCGAAGGTGGTGAGTTCGATGTCCTCGATCCACTTGCAGGCCGAGACGTAGCCGTACAGGCCGGGGACGAGCATGCGGACGGGGAAGCCGTGGTCGAAGGGGAGCGGCTCGTCGTTCATACCGACCGCGAGCATCGCGTCGCGGCCGTCCATCACGTCCTCCACCGGGGAGCCGAGGGTCATGCCGTCCACGGAGCGCGCCACCAGCTGATCGGCTTTCCCTCCCCGCGACGGAGGGATCACGCCGGCCTCCTTCAGAAGGTCGGCGAGAGGGACGCCGAGCCAGCGGGCGTTGCCGATGTAGGGGCCGCCGACCTCGTTCGAGACGCAGGTCAGGGTGATGTCGCGTTCGATGAGGGGGCGCGCCAAGAGCTGGTCGAGGGTGTAGGTGAGGGGACGGGTGACCCCCTTGCCGTGGAGGCGCAGCCGCCAGGTTCCGGCGTCGACCTTGGGCACGGTCAGGGCGGTGTCGACGCGGTAGAAGTCGGCGTTGGGGGTGGTGAAGGCGGTGATGCCGGGCACCTTCAGCCGAACACCGGCCGGGACCACGGGGGCCGGGGAGGCCGGCTTGGGAAGCACCAGGTTCTCCCGGGAGGCGACGGCGCCCTGGCCTTGCCGGCCGGTGAAGTACCTGCCCAGCGCACCTGTCGAGGTAGCGGCGACGGCGGTCACACCGGCCGCGGCGAGGAACCCGCGCCTGCTCCACCCCACAGTGCCTGGCTGCCCGTCCGGGGCGTGAACGGGAGCGGCCTTGGTCGCCAGCACGTACAGAGCCACAGCTCCCGCCAGCGCTCCGGCGATCGAGGGCAGCACGTCACCGGTGCCGGTGGAGTCGGGACGGCTGAGAGCCGCGGCAGCGCCGACGATCCCGAACAGCAACACCCCCGCCGCACCGGCGCGTCGGTGCGACATGGCCAGGATGCCGAGGCCGACGGCGATGAGGGCGAGAATCGCGAGGATCCCCAGTTGGAGAACGATCTTGTCGTTCTCCCCGAACGTGCGGATCGCGAAGTCCTTCACCGCGGCAGGCGTCCGGTCGATCACCGCGCCGCCCACCACCGTCACCGGCCCCGCCGCGGGCCGCACCAGTCCGGCCACCAGCTCGGCCACGGCCAGAGCCGTGAACGCGGCCAGGAGTCCGGCCAGTGCGCCGAGTGCGGCGCGGACGAGTTTGCTGCGGAGGCTGCTCACGTTGCTGCATTCGGCATCCTCCGCCCGGCGGATTGGTCCAACCCTCGAAAGAGTGAAATCCCTTGCCGGTGTTGCCTTACAGCGTGTGTGTGGAGGCGGCGGCGCGGCCAGGGGTACGGGTGCGCGGAGCGGAGGCTGTGGCGGGCGGGCGGCGGTCGCCCGGGAGGTGGGTGGGCCACCAGGTGCGGGGGCCGAGGTCGAGGATGAGGGCGGGGACGAGGAAGAGGCGCACGAGGAGGGTGTCGATGAGGACGCCGAGGGCGACGATGCAGCCGATCTGGGCGAGGTAGAGCAGAGGCATCACGGTCAGTGCGGCGAAGGTGGCGGCCAGGATGAGTCCGGCGGCGCTGATAACGCCGCCGGTGGTCACCAGCCCCCGGCGGACCCCCACCGCGGTGCCGTGCCTAATCGCTTCGGCGCGGATCCGGTGGACGAGGAAGATGTTGTAGTCGACCCCCAGCGCGACGAGGAAGACGAAGGAGAACAGCACCACGGCGGGCTCCGTGACGCTGCTGCCGAACACCAGTTGGAAGAGGAGCGCGGAGGCCCCGAACGCGGTGAACAGGCTGACCCAGGCGGCGGCGACCAGCAGCAGTGGCAGCAGCAGGCAGCGCAGCAGGACGATCAGGACGGCCAGCACCACGGCCAGTGCCAGAGGCATGATCAGCCGATGGCCACGCACCGATGCCTGGTGCAGATCGGCGAGCTGGGCGCTCTGTCCGCCGACCAGTGCCCCGGTCCCGGCCAGCGAGCCGCGCAGCCGGGCCACCGTGTCCCGGGCGGGGGCGCTGTCCGGGCTGTCCGACAGCGTCGCCAGGATCTGCGCCCTCCCACCGGTCTCGGCCGGCGTGGTGGCTGTTGCCGCTACGCCCGGTGTTGAGGCGATCCGGTCGCGGACCTCGGCCGACCGGGCGGCAGGGGCGAGGACGATCAGGGGGCTGGCGGTGCCGGCGGGGAAGTGGCGTACGAGGACGGTGTGCCCGGCAACCGAGGGGGCCTGGGCCGGCAGGGCCTGGTGGAGGGGGACGCCAGTCGGGGCGAGTAGCGGCGCCATAGCCGCTCCGGCGGCGAGGAGGGCGAGGCAGCCGGCCCAGGCACGGCGCGGCCGGTGCTCGAGCACCCGGGCCGGCCGTGCCCACCAGTCTCCCGGTGTTCCCGCTCGTGGCCGCAGCACGCGCCGCCCGCACAGTGCCAGTACGGCCGGCAGGAAGGTCAGCGACACGGCGGTGCAGCACGCCATGGCGATCGCCACCGCCGGGCCCAGGGCCCGCTCGGAGGGCAGGTCGCTGAGGACGAGCGTCATCATGGCGCAGGCGATGGTCGCGGCGCTGGCCAGCACGGGCGGCGCGGTGGCGCGGCACGCTGCGGTCATCGCCCGGCGGGTGTCCGGCTGTTCGGTGAGTTCCTCGCGGGCGCGGGCGGCCAGGAGGAGGGCGTAGTCGGTGCTGGCACCGACGACCAGGACGAACACGATGCCCTGGGTCTGGCCGTCGACGGACAGCCAGTCCGGCCGGGCCAGTGCGTACAAGACGGCGCAGGCCACCGCGAGGGCCAGGAGAGAACTCACGATCACCAGCAGGGGCATGATCACGCTGCGGTAGACCAGCAGCAGGATCAACAGGACTCCGCCGAGAGCGACGGCCAGGAGGGTGCCGTCGGTCTGCGAGAAGGCTGCGTCGAGGTCTGCTTGAGCGGCCGCGGGTCCTGCCAGGTGCACGCTCGTCCCGCCGACCGAGGCCGCCGCCTTCGCGACGGCGGCCAGGCGGGCGGCCCCGCCGTCGGGTTCGGCGCCGATCACCGCGGTCATGGCGCGGCCGTCTTGGGAAAGCACCGGAGCTCCGGCGGTTCCGGACAGACGGACGACGATCTGACGCGCCGCCTGCTGCTGGCGCGCCGTGATCCGTTCGCCCTCCGGGCGGGAAGTCCAGATCACGGCCAGTGGCAGCGCGGCCTGCGCCCCCGCGGGGTTCAGCAGCCGCTCCACCTGGGCCGACTCCGTCGGCTCCCGCAACGTGACGTCCCCGCCGGTCTGCGCGACCTCGCCGAGACGGACGGTGTAGGGGCCGGCGGCGACCGCCAGGATCAGCCACAGCAGCAACACGACGTACGGCCTTGCACGGTTGAGCCTCAGCACGAAGCCATCCCTCATGTACTGCTGCCGGGGGCGTGCTGCGGGCGCCGGCGGCAGCGGAGCACGGCACCTGATTGCTGTCCTCATCCGCTTCGGCACGGCAGCGGGGCAGGGATGGCAGGGAGCGCTGGAGATCACCTGGACGGCGGCTCGGGACTTTCCCGGATTCCGGCAATCCATCGCGGCAGTCGTCACGAATCGTTACTGAAAGCAGCACTGAATGGCCGGCCTCAGCGTCAGCCACTGGGTTCCCGGACCCTTGGACTGTGACGATGGGCAACCAGGCGCGGATTCCACGGGACCATCACAACCCCACGACGTTCCCCTTCAACCGTTTTCGGTGACGAAGACCGCTCACTGCGAGGAATCATCATGGACACCGCCACCGCTCCCTGCGGATGTCCGGTCACGCTGCATCTGCCGCTCCTCTCGGACGAACGCGCGGCCCGCCAGGCCCGCCAAGCCGTGGCACGACTCCTGGAACAGGAGGCGGACGCCTGCCCTCGCGAGGTCGCCGATGATCTCGTACTGATCGTCTCGGAGCTGGTCGGCAACGCGGTGCTCCACGCCGCCGGACCCTACGCGCTCACCTTGAGCCTGGAACGAGGCCAGGCGGGCATCGCCGTCAGCGACGGGACGGCGGACCTGGCCGGGAGCCATCGAGAAGGGCGGCGCAAGGAGACGGGAGGCCGGGGGCTGAGGATCGTTCGTTCGCTGGGGGCGGACCTCTTCGTCAGCCGCTCCGACCGGGGCAAGCAGCTCATCGCGGTCCTGACCTGGTAGCCCAGTCGCAAAGGCCGTGGCACCGCGGGCGGCTGTGCCGACAGCCGCCCGCGGCCGACCCGCTCGGAGCACACTGCCTTCCGGGCGGATCACCGGTCCGCGCCACCCCGTCTTGAAGGCGGCGGACCGGAGTCTTCTCGCGGTGCTCGATCAGGCGTTGACGCAGGTGTTGCCGAAGGTCGGGTTCAGCAGCCCGATCACGCTGACGGTGTTGCCGCACGCGTTGACCGGGATGTGAACGGGAACCTGCACGAGGTTGCCCGAGCCCACTCCCGGCGAGTGGGCGGCCACGCCCTGGGCACCGGCATCGGCCGATGCCATCGACGCGCCACCGATGACCACCGCACCGGCCGCCAGGGCCACCGCCAGACCATTCCGCATACGAACCATGTGAACTACCTCCCATGAAGGTGCCTCGGCCGAGCAACCCGCACGGCCGGTGAGGAGAGCGAGAGAACGTCGCTCCGCTCACCTCACGCACCGTCTTCGCCGCCGTCTGCCCTCCGGCTTGGCCCCTGCGCCCGCCTTCCCTCGAACGAGTTACTCGACGATGGCGCGGGTGACGAAGCACCACCCATCCACCCGCCGGTCCGCTACGAAGAATCAACGAAGCACCCACAGGTTTCGCGACCGGGCCGCCGCCGGGCGGCCCGGCACGATCGAGCGACGACACAAGGACCGGCATGCGATGGACGCCCCGCCCCCCGACGGCCGGCCCAGGCCGCCCCTTCGCCTTCTCACCACGACCGGAGCGGTGCAGGTGAACCAGCCGCTTCCCTTCGACACCGGCCGCAACGGCCGCGCCGCCCCCAGCGACCTCACCGAGACCATGGGCAAAGTGGCCCATGGTGACAAGCAGGCGTTCTCCGCCCTCTACGACGCCCTCACACCCTTGGTGTTCGGCATCGTCCTCAAAGTGGTGCGCGACCGGGCGCAGTCGGAGGAGGTTGCCCAGGAGGTCATGATCGACCTGTGGCGTCAGGCGGCCCGCTACCGGCCCGAAGCCGGCTCCGTCACCACGTGGGCTGCGACGATCGCCCACCGGCGGGCCGTGGACCGGGTCCGCTCCGCCCAGGCAGCCACCGACCGCGAGCAAGCCCAGGCCGCCCGCGAGCACACCACCGCCTTCGACGAGGTCGCCGAACAGGTCGAGACCCGGCTGGAGTCCGAGCAGGTACGGCGCTGCCTGCGCGGCCTGACCGAACTCCAGCGCCAGGCCGTGACCCTGGCCTACTACCAGGGGCTGACCTACCGTGAGGTCGCCGAAGCCCTGCGCACGCCTCTGCCCACCATCAAGACACGCATGCGCGACGGGCTCATCCGGCTCCGCGACTGCATGGGGGTGACCACATGAACCACCACACCACCGACGCCCACACCCTCGCCGCCGCCTACGCCCTGGGCGCACTCGACGACGAAGAGCGCAAGGACTTCGACGCCCACCTCCAGACCTGCGAGGCATGTCGGCAGGAAGCAGCCGAGTTCGAGGCCACCACGGCGCGCCTGGCGGCCGCGGTCGCCCAGCCGCCGCCTCCGGCCGCGAAGGCGCAGGTCATGGCCACCATCGACGGCGTACGTCAGCTGCCCCCGCGCGTCCCCGCCGCCAGTGCGGCGCCCGTCCTCGGCGGCATTCTGCGCCGCCGTGCCGTATCCCTGGCGCTGGCCGCCAGCGTGGCCGCCGTCGCACTGGGCGGCGTCGCGGTCTGGCAGATGCAGAACGGACAGGAGCTGGAGCAGCAGGCCCGCCAGGCCCAGCAGCAGCTCGACGCGGTCAGTGCCGTCCTGGCGGCCCCGGACGCCCAGACCGTTCACGGCAAGGCCGCCAACGGGGCCCTGACCACCGTCGTCTCCTCCGAGCAGCGGAACCAGGCCGTCTTCACCGTCGCCAACCTGCCGTCGCCCGGTGCCGGGAAGACCTATCAGCTGTGGCTCGACCACGACGGCACGATGCTCCCGGCCGGTCTGATCGACCACGACGGCACGGTGATCCTCGCCGGGAACCCGGCCGACGCGGGCGCCGTCGGCCTCACCCTTGAACCCGACGGAGGATCCCCTCAGCCCACCACCGACCCGCTGCTGCTGATGGCCCTGCCCGCCTGACCGGGCGCTCCGCATCGATCAGCGATCGAGGTACTTCATGGCAAGCATCCCGGAGATCGGGGACATCGTCGGCGACTTCTGCCTGCCCGGCGGACATCTGGACGGCGAAACCTTCCATCGCCGCGACTACACCCTGTGCGAGCAGCGCGGCAAGCCGCTCGTTCTCGTCTTCTACCCCGGCGACGACACACCGGTATGCACCGCACAGCTCTGCTCCTACTCCGACGGCCTGGACCAACTCCAGTCCGCTGGTGCCACCGTGTGGGGCATCAGCCCGCAAGGGCTCGACAGTCATGAGAAGTTCGCCCGCAACCGCAGGCTGAGCATGCCCCTGCTGTCCGACGAGGAGCGTGTGGTGGCGAAGTCCTTCGGGATCAGCGCACCCCTGATCGACCTGCGCCGGTCGGTGTTCATCGTCAACGGTTACGGCCGCCTGCACTGGAAGCACGTCACCGCCATAGGCGCCAGCTACCCGCCCGCCGTCACGCTGAGCACGCATCTCGCCGGTCTCACCGGCTGAACCGGGCACACCTCTTCGACCGGACCTTCCACCTCGCGGTCACACATCACGCCAATCCGATCGCCCGTCTGCTGCGAAGTACGGGTGAAACGCAGCAGTCGGGCGGCGTGTCGAGTGGCGGGAGCGATGGTGGTCGAACAGCGCAAGGTGGCGGTCGTGGGCGCCGGCGTGGCGGGCCTGACGGCCGCCTACGTCCTGGCGTCCTCGTACGAGGTCACCCTGTACGAGGCGGACGGGCGGCTCGGCGGCCACGCCCACACCCGTGAGCTGCCCGGCCCCGGCGGTCAGGCACTCGCTGTGGACTCGGGGTTCATAGTCCACAACGAGCGCACCTACCCCACCCTGCTGAGGTTGTTCCGGGAGCTGGAGATCGGCACGCAGGACGCCGAGATGAGCATGTCGGTGCGGTGTGACGGGTGCGGGCTGGAGTACGCGGGTGCCCGGGGCGCGGCAGGTCTGTTCGCCTCCCGTGCGGCCCTGCGGTCGCGGTACCTCCGGCTCCTGGCAGAGGTGCCGGTCTTCCACCGGGGTGCCCGGCGGCTGCTCGCGCGGGGGACTCACGCGGGTGTCACCTTCGGGGACTTCCTGCGCGAGGGCGGGTTCTCCCCCTACTTCGTCAGCCACTTCGCCCTGCCGCTCGTCGCCGCCGTGTGGTCCTGCCCGGCCCGCACCGCGCTGTCGTACCCGGCCTCCTACCTCTTCGCCTTCCTGCACCATCACGGTCTGCTGTCGATCACCGGCTCCCCGCAGTGGAAGACCGTCACCGGCGGCTCGACCGCCTACGTCACCGCCGCCGCCAAACGCGTCCACCGCATCCGCACCTCCAGCCCGGTCGACGCCGTCCGGCGCACGGGCCGGGGCGCCCTCGTCACCACCGGCGACGGCGCCACCGACGCGTACGACGCCGTGGTCATCGCCACGCACCCCGACCAGGCGCTGCGCATGCTCGCGGACCCCACCCCCGACGAGAAGCGGCTCCTGGGCGCCTTCACGTACGCGCACAACCCCACCGTGCTGCACACCGACACCTCCCTCCTGCCCCGCTCTCCGAAGGCGCGCGCCAGCTGGAACTACCGCATGACCGGCTGCGAGCCCTCCACCGCCCCCGTACACGTCAGCTACGACATGGAGCGCCTCCAGCGTCTGCCCGCGGGCTCCGGCTACGTGGTCACCCTGGGCGGTGACACCGGCATCGCCCCGGACCGGGTCGTGGAGCGGATGGTCTACGAGCACCCCGTCTACACGCCCACGTCGGTCGCGGCGCAGAAGGAGCTCCCCCGCCTCCACACCGGTGTGACCGCGTACGCCGGGGCCTGGCACGGCTGGGGGTTCCACGAGGACGGCTGCCGCTCCGGCGTGGAGGCGGCCCGCTCCTTGGGGGTGAGCTGGTGACGAGGACCGGGACGACCGCCGCGTTCACGTCGGTCGAGGCGCCGGCGCTGTACGACTGCGTGATCACGCACGTCCGCCGCACGCCGCTGCACCACACGCTGCGCCACGACACCTACCTGTGGTGCGTGGACCTCGACCACCTGCCGGTGCTGCCCCGGCCACTGCGTCCGCTCGCCCGGTTCGACGCCCGCGACCACTTCGACGGCACCGCCGGCTCCCTCCGCGCCGGGCTCGACGCCTTCCTCGCCGCACACAACATCGACCTGGGCGGCGGGCGCGTGGTGATGCTGGCGCACGCCCGCGTCTTCGGGTACGTCTTCAACCCCCTCAGCGTGTACTGGTGCCACGATCCCGCCGGCGCCCTGGTGTGCGTGGTCGCGGAGGTCCACAACACCTACGGGCAGCGCCACTGCTACCTGCTGCGGACGGACGAGGCCGTGGTGGACAAAACCTTCTACGTCTCGCCGTTCTTCGCGGTCGACGGCCGCTACCGGATGCGTCTGCCGCTGCCCGGGGAGCGCCTGGCCCTGACCATCCACCTGGAGAACGACGACGGCAGGGCCTTCACCGCGGTCGTCCGAGGCCGCCGCCGGCCCGCCACCGTGCCCGCGCTGCTGGCCGCGGCCGCGCGCAGACCCTGGTCCACCGCCGCGGTCTCGGCCGGCATCCGCCGCCACGGCGTTCACCTGCTGCTGCGCGGACTCCCCGTGCACCCGCGCCCCCGTTCCGCCCCGCAGAAAGGCACACTGTCGTGACCCGCCCCGCCCTCACCTCCGAAAGCCGCTCCCGGCTCGCCGGCCGCACCCTCGACGTCCCCGAACAGACGCCGCCGGGCGGCCCCGCGACCGCCGCGCCCCTCAGCCGTGCGGACGTCGACGCCGACCACTGGCCGGACGTCGCCCGGATCCCCTCGGCCGGCCCCGCCCGGACCGCCGTCGCCCGGTACCTGGTGAGCCGGGCCCTGGACAAGTTGTCCCTGACCGGTCCTCCGGCCGGTACGCGTCCTTCGGCGGTGGGCCCGCACCTGACGCTCCACGACTCCGATGCCTTTTACCAGCGCATCGGGCGTGACGGGCTGATCGGCTTCGGCGAGTCCTACATGGCCGGCGAATGGGACAGCAACGATCTGGCCGGCGTCCTCACCGCGCTCGCCGGTCACGTCGACGAGCTGGTCCCCGCGCCGCTGCGCCGGCTGCGTGGCCTATGGGTGTCCGCCCGCCCCGCCTGGGACCGGAACACCCGTGAGGGGGCCCGTGCCAACATCCAGCGCCACTACGACCTCTCCAACGACCTGTTCGCCGCCTTCCTCGACCCCACCCTCAGCTACTCCTCCGCGGTCTTCACCGCGTTCCCCGCCCGCTTCGAGTCCCTCGCCGCCGCCCAGCACCGCAAGATCGACCGGCTTCTGGACCTCGCCGGCGTCGGCGAGGGCACCCGGCTGCTGGAGATCGGCACCGGCTGGGGCGAACTCGCCCTGCGGGCCGCCGCCCGCGGCGCGCGAGTCACCACCCTGACCCTCTCCGCCGAGCAGGCGGCCCTGGCCCGCGAGCGGATCGCGGCGGCCGGACTCGCCGACCGGGTGGACGTCCAGCTGCGCGACTACCGCGACGCGGAAGGGCGGTACGACGCCGTGATCAGTGTCGAGATGATCGAAGCGGTCGGCGCGGAGTACTGGGCCGCCTACTTCAGGGCCCTGCGCCGCGCGCTCGCGCCCGGCGGCAGGATCGCCCTGCAGGCCATCACCATGGGCCACCGGCAGATGCTCCACACCGCCGCCACCCACACCTTCATCAGCAAGTACGTCTTCCCCGGCGGTCTGATCCCCTCCCGCGAGGCCATCGCCGCGCACTCGGCCGCCGCCGGTCTGCGCACGGTCGCCGACGACGGCTTCGGCGAGCACTACGCCGAGACCCTGCGCCTGTGGCGGGAACGGTTCACCGCCCGCCGTGGCGCCGTCACCGGCCTCGGCTTCGACCCGGTCTTCCAGCGCATGTGGGAGTTCTACCTCGCCTACTCGGAAGCCGGATTCCGCTCCCGCTACCTCGACGTCCGCCAGCTCCTCCTCACCGAAGGAACCCCCCGATGAAGTCCGCCGCCGACCGACTCGCCGACCTCCTCGGCCACTTCCTCCCGGGGCCGCTCCCCGTGCGCGTCCGGGCCTGGGACGGCAGCCTGACGGGCCCCGCCGACGCGCCCCTGGTGGTCCTCCGCTCGCCCGGCGCGCTGCGCCGCCTGGTGTGGCAGCCGGGCGAGCTCGGCCTGGCCGAGGCGTACGTCACCGGCGACCTGGACGTCGAGGGCGACCTCGCCGACGCCCTCTCCCGAGCCGGCCGCAGCGTCCGCGACCGGCCCGCGGCACGCCCCGGACCCGCGGGCATGACCGCGGCCACCGCCCTCGCCGTACGCCTCGGTGCCGTCGGCCCGCCCCCGAAGCGCCCCGACGGGCGGGCCCGCCTGACCGGCGGCCTGCACAGCGTCGCGCGGGACCGCGCGGGCATCAGCCATCACTACGACCTCTCCAACGACTTCTACGCGCTCCTCCTCGACGAGACGATGGCGTACTCCTGCGCCTACTGGACCCGGCCCGACGATCCGGCCTACACCCTGGCCGACGCGCAGCGCGACAAACTCGACCTGATCTGCCGCAAACTCGGCTTGGGCCCCGGGGACCGGCTGCTCGACGTCGGCTGCGGCTGGGGCTCCCTCACCATCCACGCGGCGCGCGCGCACAAGGCCCGCGTCACCGCGGTCACCCTGTCCCGCGCCCAGCACGAGTTCGTCACCGCGCGGGCCGCACGCGAGGGGGTGTCCGACCTCGTGGACGTCCAGCTGCGGCACTGGCGGGACATCGACGGCGGCGGCTACGACGCGGCCGCGGCCGTCGAGATGGGCGAACACGTCGGCGACGCCGAATACCCCGCCTTCGCGACGAAGCTGCACGACGCGCTGCGCCCCGAGGGCCGGCTCCTGATCCAGCAGATGTCCCGCGGCGCCCACGCACCCGGCGGAGGCGCCTTCATCGAGACGTACATCGCACCCGACATGCACATGCGCCCCGTCGGCCGCACCGTCGACGTGCTGGAGACCGCCGGTCTGGAGGCCCGCTCCGTCGAATCGCTCCGCGAGCACTACACGACCACCATCGACGCCTGGCGCGCCACCCTCGAACAGCGCTGGAGCGACATCGAGGCCCTCGTCGGAACGACCACCGCCCGCGTCTGGCGCCTCTATCTGGCCGGCGCGTCGCTCGCCTTCGCCGAACGCCGCATGGGCGTCGACCAGATCCTCGCCGTACGCCCCACCCGCGAAGGGGCGTCGGCCATGCCGGCGACCCCCGCCGCCTGGTACGCCGAGGCGGTCCCGGCGTGACCGGCACCGACTGGGGCGCCCTCGGCGTCAACCTCGCCGCCGCCGCGGCGACGGCCGGGGCGGTGCTCCTCGCCACCTTCGCGATCGCCGTGCGCCGCGGACTGCACCGGATCGTCGACATCGCCTGGGGCCTCGCCTTCGCCGCGGTCGCTGCCGTCTCCTGGCTGCTGTCCGACGGTCACGGCGACGACGGCCGACGCCTGCTCGTCGCCGCGACGACCCTCCTGTGGGGGCTGCGGCTGGCCGCCCACATCGCCCACCGCTCCCGCGGCCACGGCGAGGACCCCCGCTACACCGACCTCCTCGACAAGGCGCCCGGAAACCGGACCCTCTACGCACTGCGCACCGTCTACCTCGGCCAGGCGGCCCTCGTCTGGCTGATCTCCCTCCCCGTCCAGGCCGCCTCCTACAGCTCCGCGCCCCTGGACGCCCTGGCGTACTGCGGGCTCGCGCTGTGGGCGACCGGTCTCGTCTTCGAGGCCGTCGGCGACCACCAGCTGGCCCGCTTCAAGGCGGACCCCGCCAACCGGGGACGGATCATGGACCAGGGCCTGTGGGCCTGGACCCGGCACCCCAACTACTTCGGCGACAGCCTCGTCTGGTGGGGCCTGTACCTGCTCGCCTGCACCGCCTGGCAGCCGGCCCTCGCCGTCCTCGTCTCCCCGGTCCTCATGACCCTGCTGCTCACCATCGGCAGCGGCAAGCGCCTCCTGGAGAAGCACATGGCCCACCGCCCCGGCTACGCCGCGTATGCGGCTCGCACCAGCGGGTTCCTCCCCCTGCCACCCCGCAAAGCCGTTCCCGGAAAGCCGGAGCGTATGACATGAGCGGATCCGATCGGAGCAGCGCCTTCCCCGCTCTCCACCTGCCCGAGCCCAGGTTTCTGCCTGCGACAAGTGCGGTACTGCTCCTGCACGGCGGACGTGCCGACTCCCTCGCACCCCCGTCTGCCCTCAACCTGCCCGACCTGCGGATGAAAGCTTTCGCCCGGGTACTCGGCCAGGACCCCCGCCACGCCGACGTCCTCATCGGGTACGTCCGCTACCGGATGCGCGGCTGGAACGGAGAGCGCGCCGACCCCGTCCACGACACGCGCCGGGCCCTGGCCGAACTCGCCGACCTGGTCGGCCCTCTGCCCGTGGTGCTGCTCGGGCACTCCATGGGCGCCCGGGCCGCGCTGCGCGCCGCCGACGATCCGCACGTCCGTGGCGTCGTGGCACTCGCTCCCTGGTGCCCTCCCGATGAGCCGGCCACCCACCTGGCGCACCGCACCGTGATCGCCCTCCACGATCCGGCCGACCGGATCACCTCGGCCACCGACACGTGGGCCTACCTCCACCGCGCCGAAGTGGCCGGGGCCCGCGTCCGAGGCATCCGCATGCCCGCCGGCCGCCACGCCATGATCAGCCGCTCGCGCCTCTGGCACACCCTTGCCGCCCGCAGCACAGCCGAAGCCCTCGGTCTGGATTCCCCGCCCTGTACCTCCACCCCGGAGACAATGTGGGGGGCAGGACCGCTGGACGCCGCCATGTTCATCCCGTCCGCCGGTGAACGTCACCCGATCCGCCTGCGCCGCAGCCACTGAACGTTTCCCGGACGCCTGCCCCGGCGCCCTTTTGACCGAAGGAACCCCATGTCCCCTGCTCGTTCCGCGCTTCTGCTCGCCGGTCTGATGGCCTCGGCGGGCCTCGCTCACTTTGCCGCGCCCCGGCAGTTCGACGCCATCGTGCCGCGCTCTCTGCCGGGTGGCCCCCGGGCCTGGACCACGGCCAGCGGCGTGGTCGAACTGGCTCTGGCAGCCGGTCTCGCACTGCCGGCGACCCGAAGGGCGAGCGCCCACGCGACCGCCCTCTTCTTCGCCGGAGTGTTCCCGGCGAACGTCAAGATGGCCTACGACTGGCGTCACCGCTCGACGACCGCAAGAGCCGTCGCCTACGCGCGGCTTCCCCTCCAGGTTCCGTTGATTCTCTGGGCCCGCCACGCCGGTATGCCGGACGTCAGGCGTGGCCTCGTCGGCGACGACGGGTGAGAAGGAGCACTGAGGTGGCGAGGAGTGTGAGCACTTGGGCGATGACGACGAGATTCTTGTCGGTGAACCAGGCCGGTTCGTACATCTTGGGCAGGGGGCCGAGTTCGCCGACGTCGACGTAGCGGTAGAGCAGGAGGGCCGCGAGTCCGCCGACGGCGACGGTCCAGGCGAAGGCGTCGGCCAGGGGGCGGCGCCAGACAAGGAGCAGCAGCGCCGCGAGTGCGGCGGTGGCGGCTTCGATCCTGAAGAGGGTGCCCTGGCTGAGGGTGGCGCTGACGGCGTCGTAGCGTTCGGCGAGACGCGCGTGGAGGTAGGCGTCTGCGGTAAGACCGGCAGCGGCCAGAAGACGGGCGACGGCGTGCAGTTTCCGGTGTGTGCTGTTCGACCGCATCGGACCGTGGTGCATGGGATCGCTCCATGGTGAGACGCCGCGCGGCCTGCGCGGGTCAGCGGACGGTGAGGGTGCCGGTCATGGACGGATGGATGCTGCAGACGTAGCGGTACGTGCCGGCAGCGGGCGGTGCGGTGAACGTGGCTGTCTCGCCGCCTTTGACGGTGCCGGTGTCGAAGGCATCGGCGGCCTTGGCCGTCACGGTGTGGGGAGCGGAGTCCTCGTTCACCACGGACACCCTGGCTCCGGGTGCGACAGCCAGGTCGACCGGCTCGAAACGGAAGTCCTTGATGACGATGCGCTCTTCGCTGACCGATGTGGAGGACGGTGCCGAGGGCGACGGGGAGGTGGGCGCGGGCCCGCCGGAGGAGGAGCAGCCGACGAGGACGATGAGCATGCACAGCGCCGCGATCGGCAGGACCATGTGTGGTGTGCGGGAGCGGAGAGGAACAAGCATGGGATTCTCCTGGGTGCGCTGGCGAGACGTCCGACGGGCACAGAGGCCGGATTCTCCGAACGAGGCTCCTCGAACAACCGAGGCGGCGCGCAAACCGGAAGCGGTCGAGGTCTTCAGCTGAGGATGGTGACGGCCTCGGCGTCGAGTAGCCACCGAGGCCGTCGTTCGGGCGGAACGGCCACAGCCCTTACGGCTGTGCCCGTTGGCGTCACCTTCTTGCCGGAGGGCTAGTAGTTGTTGCCCATGGAGGCGCCGGAGTGGCCTTCGATGGTGCCGCAGGTGGCGGGGGCGGTGGCTTCCTGGGGCAGCTTGGGGTCGAGTTCGCTCTTGCCCTTGCCGAAGTCGTACACCCCGTTGCCATTGGGGTCGATGCCGTGCTGAACGACGTGCAGGCGGGTGATGTTGTCGGCGACGGCCTGGGAGACGGCGATCGTCCGGGAGTAGGACAGGTTGCCGTTCTTGTCCGCGACCGGCATCCGGTCGACGGCCAGTCCGCTGGCCTTGGTCGTGTCGCCCTTGGTGGTCAGGGAGATGTTGATGTCCCCGTAGGCGGGCAGTCCCTCGGCGGTGGTGACGATGCCGTCGCCGTTCTTGTCGGCGCTGGCGTCGGGGCAGGTGAAGTCGTGCCCGGTGGTGGAGCCGTGGATGTGCTGGGCGTGGGGCTGGCCGGGGACCAGACCCTGGGCCTTGATCTTCACCGTGAGCTGGCGGCCCTGCAGGGTGAGCTGGGCGGTGCCGCGGGCGCCCGAGTCGTTCAGCTGCCGCAGGTCGACGTTGTAGCTCCGGCCGTGCTGCGTCTGCTGACCTGCGTGGTTGGTGTCATGGGCCAGTGCCGGGGCTGCCACGGCGAGGGTGAGGGCCGCGGGCAGGGCCATGAGGGCGGTCAGACGGGTGGAGCGCTTGACTGTCATCGCGATGCATCCCCTTCCGGGGAGGTTTCACCGGCACGAGGCCGGATCGCGTCCGGACGTTCAGTCCCTTTCACCCATCATTCGGTGCGCCCCCGAAGGAGGATTGGGTACTGGTCGCACCACTCTTCACGCGTGAGCGCATCGCAGAGGCTGAACTCGCACCCTTCACCTTCGCCTGATACAGCCGCATACGTCCAGACGATCAGTGCTGGCCCCGGGGGTCAGGGATGAACGCGCCGACTGTCGTTTCCACGGGCACGGCAGTCAGCACTTCGAGGCCCGGACGGAGCAGAGGGCGGCCAGCTACTCGGCAGCGCGGCTGTGTGCTGCGCGCGGCTCCCATCAGAGCAGGTGGCACCCCCGGCCCCCACGAACCCTGAGGTCAAGCCAGTCATCTCCCGTTTGTGTGCATAGCGAACAAACCGTCAGGACAAGAGGTCTGCGGGGCATGTACGACGTAGCATGAGAGGGCGAGGTCTCGCCGCATCCCCCGTCGGCGAGACCTCGCCCTCGGACTCGGCCAAGCAGCCGGGCAACTCGCCCCCGACCTCGCCCGCCGCCTGCCGACCCCATAATCACGACTGCAGGAAGCCACCAGGTCACCACATGTCTCCGGGCTGGTTGGACGATGCGGGCTCCAGTGCTCCTCGTTAGCTGTTCCTGGCCCGGGCCCGGTCGACCTGGCGCAACAGCAGGTCGGCGAACTGGATGATTTGGGCCGCCTCGATCGGGTCGGCGAAGTCGACGGTGCGGTGGCTGGAGGGGTTCTTGTAGCGGCCCATGGCGCCGGCGAACAGCGCGGACTCGGCCTCCTGCTCGCCGCCCTCTGCGCCGGCGTCGGCCAGCGGGCCGCCGGGCTTGCCGTTCTGGTGCGGTTGGAACGCCTTGCGCATCAGCGCGACGCCGACGAGGGAGTTGTCGAGCCCAGAGGCGTCGCGGACGGCGACTTCGACGGCCTTCATGGCGGCGAAGCACGCGGTCTCGTAGTCCCCGAGGTCGAAGTTGGTGCGCACCGTCTTCTCCAGGTCCGGATGGAGCGGACCGGCGAGCCGGGTGCGGGCTTCGAACCGGGCCAGGCTCTTCGGGTCCGCCGCCAGCTCCCGGCCGTCACGGGAGAGCCGCCGGAAGTTCTCGGACTGGCGCGGTACTCGGGACAACAGCGCGTGGGCCTCCAGCCAGCTCCACGCGTCGGACAGCCGGTTTGTCAGCAGGTCGACGTCCCTCTCCTCCTGGAAGGCCATGCGGGCACCGCCTATCAGCCCGGCGTACTGAAGATCGCCGCCGCCTTTGGCAAGGTTCTGTAGCAGGAGAAGCGCGGCATCCCGAGTGGGAAGTTTCCGGAGCTGGTCCGCCGGAACCGGCGGCTCGTACGTGAACATGGATGCACGTTACGCGGCAACGCGGACGCCCACTGTCTGATTTCCGACTTCGTCCGGCTCCTCCCCATGGGGCACTGCCGTCCGGCGTCCCGATGCTCATTACTCGTGCCGGCCTGCAAGGCCAATGCGGCCTCCGACCACGCCCAAGAGCCAGATCAACTCCGTGCCTGGAGGGCGCATCAGGCCGAGCCCGTCGATGGTCAGGCCGCTGAGGAGTCGCGGTCGATCGGTTGCCACGACCAGATGGAGCGGCTCACAGCGTGACCTCCGGCCGTTGCGCTACGGTGCCTTCTGCTGGACGCGCACTGCCACCCGCCGCAGGACGACGCCCACGCCGTCTCCCGCAATCGGCCAAGGCCCTTCGGGGCCCGCGTCGCCCCGACGCCGTGCCGCCGGGAAAGGAGGGAGACCGACTGATCGCGGCCGCCGTCGCCCAGGGCGCCTACTTTCCGGTCAAGACGGCTCTGATCGAAGCGGCCTACGACGAGCCCGAGATGGTCGACGTCGTGTACTGCGGCGAGCAGGCCGTTCATGTGCACTACGCGATGGACACCGAGAACTTCCGGCTGGAACGGGTGGCCCGAGCGGCACACCGCCGCATCCAGAAGCTCGCCGGCGGGCGCTGTGCCTGCGGTGCGGCGCTCCAGATCGGCACGGGCCCAAAGGTGCCGCCGCAGTTCTGCTCGGCAGCGTGCGCCGCCGCAGGACGGCAGTAACCACGCGTCGGCCCTGACCGGCCCCTGCCAGACCTAGGACCTGTCCGGCCGATCATGTGACTACTCCGTGCCCGAGTCGTTCCTGGGACATGGGGCGGGGTGATCTGAGTGATGCCGAGTGGGAACGGCTGCGGCCGTTCCTGCCGGTCAGCAACGGGCGTTGTGGCAGGTGGCGGGATCACCGGCAGGTGATCGACGGAATCCTGCACCGGGTGCGGACCGGGGTGCAGTGGCGCGATCTGCCCGAGCGGTTCGGGCCGTGGAAGACCGTCTACGAGCGCCACCGCCTTTGGTCGGCCGACGGCACCTGGGAACGTCTGCTCCAGCAGGTTCAGGCCGCGGCCGACGCCGCAGGCGAGATCGACTGGGACATCTCGGTCGACTCCACCATCGTCCGTGCGCATCAGCATGCGGCCGGCGCCCGCACCGACCCGCCTCCGGCCCCAGGAGCAAAGGGGGCCGCAGGGATGGAACACCAGGCCGAGACGCCGTGGCAGAGTCTCGTTGCCCGCCTGGTGGAGGTGGTGCTGGAGGTGAGGGCCTGGGCCGCTCGCGGGGTGGGTTCACCAGCAAGCTCCACCTGAGCGCAGACGGCCGGTGCCGCCCACTGTCCCTGCTCGTCACGCCAGGTCAGCGGGCAGACTGCACCCAGTTCAAGCCGGTCCTGGAGAAGATCCGAGTGCCCAGATCTGGCCTGGGCAGGCCGCGCAAGAAGCCCGACAGCCTTGCGGCCGACAAGGCTTACAGCAACGGCCCCATCCGCGAGTACCTGCGACGGCGGGGGATCCGCCACACCATCCCGGAGAAGACCGACAGCCAGGCGGCCCGCCTGCGCAAGGGCGCACGCGGTGGACGGCCGCCCGGCTTCGATGAGGACCGCTACAAGAAGCGCAACACCGTCGAGCGGGCGATCAACCGCCTGAAGCAGTCCCGGGCGGTCGCCACTCGCTACGACAAACGCGGTTACGTCTTCCTCGGCACTGTCACCGCCGCGGCCGTCGCGATCTGGCTTCGGACATGAGCCCCTACGCGACCCAGCAGTAGACGTTCTGGTTCTGGCGCCGGGCGCTGCTGCCGAGAGCAGCCAGATCGCCCATGATCCCGTCGGCGATCTCGGTGTCGATGACCTCACCGTCCTCCGCATGCAGCTGAGTCCACGAGGCAGCGACGTCACGCAACCTGGAGTGCCCT
This sequence comes from Streptomyces sp. NPDC003327, assembly GCF_053589515.1. Taxonomy (NCBI): domain Bacteria; kingdom Bacillati; phylum Actinomycetota; class Actinomycetes; order Kitasatosporales; family Streptomycetaceae; genus Streptomyces; species Streptomyces sp. NPDC003327. The sequence goes on from NZ_JBSFSA010000041.1 coordinate 57,913, forward strand.
GCGTCCGCGAGTGCAGTAATCAGGCGGGACGAGAGTGCGAAGACGACGCACCCGTCGTTGTCCTGGCCAGCGACGATGCGAGGCTCACCGGCTTCCACGAGTTCCTCGAAGCTGCCGCCGACCAGAAGGCACTCCCACTCGACCACGGCTTCTTCGGGATCGAAGTTGCCGAAGGAGAGCGACTCGAATGCCCGTCCCGGCCCAGTCTTGAGAGCCAGACCCGCTGACGTATCGTCCGGCGCCACGAAGAACTTCACGATGATGCTCATCCGGGCATCATCCCCGACTGTCCACAGCCATGATCGGTCGGACAGGTCCTAACGGGTCTGGCAGGGGCCGGTCAGGGCCGCAGACGCGCGGTGGAAGCGCCCCTGTTATCTGCGGCAAGGCAAGAACGGTACCCACACTCGTCACACGAGGTGGCCGTGGGTTCGGACGGGCACGTCCAGCCGGTCGCCGACCTCGGCGAGGACGCCCGGGCAGAAGTAGTACCAGCGCAGGCGCGTGATCCCGCCGTCGACGATCTCGGCGCGCAGGACGTCCTCGACCGCCTCGGGGCCACTGCCGTCGGCCGGGGTGGCCCACATCAGGACCAGCGGTTCGCCGTCGAGCTCCCGGACTTCGGCACGCCACCGGACGGAGGACTCCACAACCAGGGTGTGGTGCAGCGAGCCGGCGGCGATCTGCGCCCGTCCGACCTCATGGGCGACGCCGATCACGTCGCTGACCGCGTCCTGGACGAAGAGCTCGGTCAGCCCGTCTAGGTCATACGCGGTGAATGCCGCGGCAAGGGCGTCGAGGGTCTCGCGGTCGGGAGCCGTACGACGGGCGAGCGCAGCTTCCCGCTCCGGATCGGCCAGACGCCCTCGGCCACGGTGCAGTGCGGCCTTGACCGCCCCCTCGGTGGTGCTCAGCATGGCGGCGATCTCCTTCAGCGGCAGGTCGAACACGTCCTTGAGGACGACGGCGGCACGCTCCTGCGGCGCCAGCAGGGTGGCCATCTCCGCGAGCGCATCGCGCACCTCGGCGGGATCGGCGGCGGCAGGGGCGGCCCGCTCCACCGGCTTCACGAGCAGCGGAGCCGGGCGGCGCACCTGGTCGAGGTAGGCGTTGGTTGCGATCCGCACCAGCCACGCCATGGGGCGCTCGACCGGCTGATGGGTCTGTGCCGCCCGCGTGAATGCCCGGGCGAGTGCCTCCTGGGCCAGGTCCTCGGCGTCCCACACGCTGCCGGTCAGGCGCCGGCAGTAGCGGAACAACTCGCCGCGCAGCGGCTCCAGCACGACGAGGAACTCGCGGCGTGCGGCCTGCGCCACCGCCAGCAGAGGCTGCGGCAGTCGGCCGGGGTCGGGGGACAGAGAGGGCTGAGGCATCGCTTCACGGCTCCTTGCAGGGTGAATGGCTGTACACACCGGTACGACGGGACAGCCTTCACGCCAGATACGTAGCCGAAGCGGTGACTTGGCTCACGCCCTCAGCCCCGTGGCGGCACCGGTCACGAGGACGCGTGACGAGCGCGGCCGGACGCCCCCTCTCGTCCGCGTCGTCGTTGCGGCACCGCCCGCACACCAGCCGTCGCTTCTTGGGCTGCTAGAGCCTGTCGTCAAAGTGATCTTGGGTTGTGGATCATGGTGGGGTGATACGTCGCCATGAACTGTCCGATGCCGAGTGGGACCTGATACGCC
>NZ_JBSFSA010000042.1:0-58303 GCF_053589515.1 Streptomyces sp. NPDC003327
TCACGGCGGAGAGCGGCCGGGAGGCGATGGAGCGGCTCCTGAGGGAACAGCCGGGCACCGACGCCGTGTTCGCCGCCAACGACCTGATGGCCCGGCACCGGCCCCGTCCGCTTCTCGCTCGCGCGGTGGGTCCTGGCTCCGCGCACGACGTGGCAGGCACGCCGCCTGGCCGCCGATTTCGGCGAAGGGATGGACGCCCGGACCGCGTGGGTGATGGCCCGCCTTGCCCGGCACATTGACGAACGCGTCTACGCCATGGCCCACCTCGACGACGCCTGCCAGGCCGCGGACTGACCAGCGCTCAGACGCCGGCCTTCGGCCCGCGCGGCGCGCGGCTTCCTCAGGGGCGAGAACGTCAGCGGGTGTGCCACGGATACACCGGCGGGGCTTCGCCGGCTGCGGTGGAGCCGGGCGGCACGCGGACCAAGCTCTCCCGTGGGGCTCCGAGCTCGCCGCGCCAGGTGTTGGTGGTGAAGCCGAGACGCCGGTAGAACGCCTCCAGCCGGACCGGGTCTCCGCCGAAGGCGTCGCTCTGGCTGATTGTCACCGGCACGCCGCGGAGGTCGGCTGCGGTGGTGATGTGCTGCATGACGCGGCTGCCGATCCCGTTCCCTCGCTGGTTCTCCGGGAGGACGATCCAGAAGAGCACGAGGTATAGGCCGTGATCCATTCCCAGCTCAAGGCGCACACCCGGGTAGGTCGCCCGTACCTCTTCGGCCAGGGCCTCGGCCCATGATCCTGCTGGGTCCGTCACGTGGCGCTGCTTTCGGGGGTCTGCGCGTCGGCGGGTGCGGGGTCCAGGGAGTCGAGGAGGTCTCCGAAGCTGATCTTCTCTTCGTCGTACTCGGAGGGCATCGCGGCGGCGAGCGCTGCCCACCGGTCGGTGCTTCGTCCGCAGCGGTCCAGCAGGATCTTCGCCGCGATCTCGGGTTCGCTGCGGGAGAGGATGTCGTCGGCGGGGATCTGGAGCAGGTGCTGCAGGGTGTGGTGGCGGGAGTTGACGACGGGCCGGTAGATCTCGGAGCGGGAGAGGTTGGCGCCGGTGGCGGGGGAGTCGAGCCAGGACTGTAGGACGACGGCGGGGTCGGTGTGCTTGTCGAGTTCATCGTCGCTCAGCAGGCGCACCACGCCGTTGTCTTCGTCCTCGTGGGCCGGGACGGCCGCTGCCGCTTCCTGGAGCCAGTCGGGGCCGTCGGCCCTCTCGATGATCCAGGCCAGCTCCGCGGGGTGCAGGCCGCCCAGGGCGTTGGTGACGGCGGCGTGCGGGGTCTTCGGGTTGGCGGCGAGGACGGCCAGGGTTCTGGACGCGGCGGTGCTCGTTGTGGCGTTCCAGGAGCCGGGCCGGGCGGTCGTGGTCGGGGTCGGCGTTGCCGAGGACGCGGATCAGGGTCCGGCTCGCTTTGGGGGAGACGACGGCCGGCTGCTCTCCAGGCTGGCGAGCTGGGCGCAGGCCGCGGCGAGATGGTCGGGGTTGGCGCTGAGGAGGGCCAGGTCCTCGGCGAGGCGCAGGACGCGGCCGTCGAAGTCGTAGTCGCCGTGTTGCTTCTCGGATGGGCTGAGCAGGCGGCCGTGGGTCACGAGGGCGTCGGCAGCCGCGTGCAGCTGGCCGGTGGCCAGGGTGGCGAGGCGGGGGTTGTTGTGGACACGGTTGGCGATGTGGTGCAGGGTCCTGCGGGCCGTGACCTGCGGGTTGGGCAGCTCGGCCAGCTCGGGCAGGCACAGGGCCGGGAGGCAGGCGAGCAGCAGCTCTTCGCTCAGGGCGGGCGCCGGATCGGCAGGGGGTTCCTCGCTGTCCGGGTCGGCGCCAGCGGCGCGGAGGCGGGCGTCCTCGAGGGCCTGGGTCTCGGCCTGGTCCAGCAGCAGGTGCTGGACGGCCGGCCCGAGCGTGGGGTGGGCGGCGAGTTCCGCCCACCGATCGGGACACCGGGCCAGCATCGCCCAGCCGCCGCTGTGGCCGGTCAGATCCAGCGACCAGTCCTTCGAGAAGTCGGACACGGCCCCTCCCAGGCTTCTTCGGGCTCCGGCTGGAGCAGGAACGCGGCGAGCGGAGCCAGGCACGCTTCCAGGACCGCGTCGAACAGTTCCTGCGGCACGGACGGGGCCGGTGCGTCAGTTTCGGTGCGGGTGAAGTGGTCGGGATCCCAGAACCGGACGACCTGCTCCACCTCATGGCTGGAGAGCAGCGGCAGGAGGGCGATGGCGGCCTCGACCTGCCCGGGGTGTCGGGCCAGTGCGGAGACCAGCCCGGCCCAGGCCCGGCGGTGCCGCAGGATGGTGGGCACGTCGGCGGCGGTCACCATGCCCGCGGCGGCCAGGGCGGCCAGCGTCTTCTCGTCGGCGTGCAACAGGAGCCGGCCGCGCAGCCGCTTGGCCGACGTCCGGGCCAGCAGCGCAGGCAGTGCGGCCTTGAGGGCTTCCTCCCGCCATTGGTCGGCCCGCGCGTCGAAGCCGATCGGCGTCATCGCCGGGGTACACAGAGCCTCGATCACTGTCTTGAGCGCTTCCTTGGGGAGGTCCTCGCTCATCGCGAGCTCCCGCCACAGCGGGTACGTACGGGCGTTGACCATCCTCTGAACCCCCCACCTCTGACCTGGCGTAACCGCCTGGTCGCCATCCGTGGAACGACCGTATGGCGCACCCGGGCCCGGGCGGGGCGTAATCCGCGAAGTCGACTCGCCTCGTGCCCGGCCCCGTGCCGCAGCGAGTCAGCGTGGGATGAGTTCGGGCATCGAGGAAGCGGCGGTGTGCGGCCACGTCACCGCGTCGGGGAAGCGGCTGTGACCGGCGTGGCCGTGCTCCACCCGGTGAGCCGCCTGGATCCAGAAGCGCGGTCAGAGCGGGCGGCTCGAAGGTCGCACGGGACCTTCGGTCAGTTCGTGGATCAAGGCGCTGACTCCCGTGCACCCGAAGGTGTGGTGGGCGTAGTCGATCGCGGCAAGCAGCAGGGCCTGGCAGGCGCGGTCATGTTCGAGGCCGCCACGGACCTCAGTACCTGGCGGGTGAGAGGAGCGCCGTTAGGCGACGTGTTGCAGCTGCGTGTCGTTGCCGGCGTTCCGCGACGAAGCAGATGCCGCGGAAGCGGAGCTCCAGCCGCTTCGAGTCCTCGGCTGAGGCTGGTTTTCCATTGGACGCATCCGGAGAATGGTGCCGTGGAACGGCGGATCGACTTCACGCGTGAGCGGCAGATGCTCTGTGGGCGCTGCGATCATCGATGGCGCGTCGAACTGGACTGGATCGATCGATGGGAGCAGGCGCAGGAGACCTGCCCCGGCTGCGGTGTTACCTGCGAGCAGGAGGACGCGCCCCGGGTGACGGTCGATCCCGACGACCCGGCGCTCGACGACGACCGGGTTGCGACCCTCTTCTGGTACCACACGAGCACGCAGCCGGACTGGCCGACGAGGGACTTCGATCCGGCCGCCTTCCTCACGCCCGAGACCCGCATGATGATGGGCGGAGAGCAGCGGGTTTCCGCGTGGACCGCGTGCCAGCGGGCGAAGGCCCTGCACGTCGGAACGTTCGAGTCCGCTGTCCACAATATGTTGCGTCGGATCCGTGACCAGGGCGACCAGCATAGCCAGTTCTATCTTTATCGGGTCCGTCTGAAGCCATCCGTCGTGGTGAGGAAGGGGTGGCTTGTCGACCCCAGTAACTTCGCTGGCGACGTCGTGCTTGACGAGGTCTGCCCGCCAGGCGTCGATGTCGCCCGCTACCTGAACTACCACGAGGATCCGGGAGGGCTCTCGCTCGCGCTGGGGAGGGACGCGATCGCTACTGTTCAGCGGATCGCAGTTCCGCCCCCCGACGCCTGGGATGGTGGCTGGGTGCGCGATGCCGTCACAGCTCTCAAGGGCGTAAGCGGCGCCGTCGTCCCGGCAACCGGCAAGCTGGCCAGCTTCAAACGGCCGTCATCGCGGCGAGCCGTCCTCGGTAGAGAGTTTAGTGCCTCCCTGGCTGGCAGACTGCCGGTCAACCTCCGGGACCAGTTCGTGTCGGCTGCAGAGTTCGCGGAGGGTGAGGAATCAGAGCAGTGGGCGCGACGGACCAGCGGCCTGTTCGGTCTGATGGACGATCCGAATTGCGTGCTGGCTGCGCTCGACCGGCAGGATCCTCGGAAGGTCTGAGAACAGCTAGTCCGCTCCGGAGGGGCAGGAAGCCCGGAGTCGCTGTCGGTCTGACGAGAATGGACAGCTGAGAGGAAGCGGCCGGCGGTCAGGTACGGAGGAAGTGCCCCAGGCAGCGGCACGAGTCAGGCTTGTTCAGGCAGCATCGAAGCTGTTGCTCGCGAGGGCCTGTAGGTAGGGGTTCTGTCGTGTCACAGGTTGCCTCGAGAAGATCAGAGCGAGAGCGTCCCTCAGGGACTGCTCCACCAGGCTGTCGAACTCACCTGCCAGGCAGTGCCCTTCTGCTGGGCGGAAGTGCCAGCCCTTCCGGGTGGCGTATCGAGTGCGCAATCCGATCAGTTCTTCGTCCCGCGTGAAGTGCCATTGGCCCTGTCGGTTGGACAGTTCTGACACTGCGAGCCTGTCCTCACGGAGCGCGACCCTTGCGGCTTGAAGCATCAGGACAAAGTCCAGAACGCAGACGGAGGTCGCGGCGTCGGAGAAGTCGCCATTGCCGATCCTCAGGCTGACGTCGACCTTGAAGTTGTCCCCAATGAAGGCAGCCTGGGTGAGCTCTTCAACCACCGTGGGCTCGCGGAAGGCGTCGAGTGGCACCCACTCGGGGCCCCATGACTCGTCCCTGGGGCTGGGAACGAAACTGAGTGCAGGCGTTGTAGTTGTGCTCACCGCTCCAGGATGCCGGACGAGGTGGCGGCCGCTGCAGGTCAGGCCACTCAGCTCTGAAGGCGGGCGCGGCGGGCAAGCACGAGGTTTCGCCTCCGTCTGCGGACAGTGGCTTCGTCCTCGATCCACCGCGCAGACGTGAACGGGCTCTGGCGCTGATCTTGTGATGGCTACAGTCAGCAGACATTGGGGATGCCCAGTGGTGGCGAGGATGATGCGGGGATGACTGATCAGGGCTCCGCTGCAATTCCGGCGCTGGTACTCGATGAGGAGCACGTGTCCGTGCTCGTCGGTGGCTCAGCGAGCGCGGAGCGCTTCATGGTGGGGGATGCCAGCATTCTCATAGGCCGGGTGGGGACGGTGATCACCGTGGAGGCGGGTGAGTCGCCCGCCAGGAGTGGTGTGAGGAGTGCAGAGAAGGTCCGTCTGATCGGGCCCGCACCGGCTTCGGTCACACAGCGGCTGATGGGATCGCCCTGGGCCGGGGACGAGAGCTCGTTGCAGATCCACATTGCGGTCCGCCTTGGAGAGCAGGCCCTGTACCTCGGCACTGCCAAGGTGTGCCGGGCCAGTATGACCGATGGGGTTCTCACCGACTGCGAACTGCGCTTTGCAGCACCTCTGAGTCGACAGCTTCTCAACCTGGTACGCCCCCCGCTTCCCGCCGAAGACCTGCCGGGCCTGGAGTGGCTTAGGAACATGAAGGGTGATCGTGCGGCAGCGCTGGAACAGTTCATCACCGGCTGGTATCCGGACGCAGACGCCACCGAACCACCTGCCCCCCGTTCTCCGTCGTGCCTGCCTGCTGGACTGATGCAGCTGTACCGGCTCGCGAGGCAGCGGCCGGGCGCCCTCGGAACCCAGAACAGCATCCTGCCCGAGCCAGACCTGCACACCGACCACCTGGGGGAGATGCTTGTCTTCGGCGTCGAGAACCAAGGAGGCTTCTTCTGGTCACTCCTGTGGACCCTCGACGGATCTGAGGCCGATCCGACTGTCTGGTTGCGTGAATTCGACGAGGAACCGATCGCCGAACAAGAACCGCTGAGCGGCTTCCTGATCCAGTTCTCCCTCTTCGAGGCTTCCATGAGTGCCGACTACGTGGCGCTGCCGCGCAGACTCATGGCAGCACAGGTCGCTCAGCTCACTGAAGCGCTGCACCTTGTGCCTCTGCGTCCCTTCTGGCCGTGGGCACCCACTCACTTCTACGTGGCCCCTGGCCTCGTCGTGCATGTCAGCAGCGAGGACGGCGAAGAATTCGATGTCTGGGCCGGCGCCAGCCACCGAAGCGCCCTGGCACCGCTAGCCGATCTGCCCGTCGACTGGATCCGCTTCGACGGCTGACATCACAGGATCAGCGACAGAGCCCGTTCGTCCGTACTTCACTGAGCACATTCTCGAGTACGCCGACAGGGAGTTCTTACGGACGAGCAGTGGGTGGTCGAAACCACCCCCGAGCCGACCAGGGAGGCTGCCGTGTTCCGGTGATGGCGGTCTCGGGACCGGCTCCATCTCGCCGCACTCTAGTGCAGGGGCTGACGATGCAGGCCGGGTGGCACGTTCATGTGGTCGACAATGAGGGCATGGACGTCCCTGAGCTGCTCGAAGCAGCTTCCCTGCTGGTTCCGGAAGAGGCAGCCACCGAGAACGAACGTCCGGCTGCGGGGTGTCCATGGCGCCGACAGGTCCTGCGTCAGGGGCGCGGCCTCACAGGCCTCGACTTCCTTGACACCGATATAGGACAAACCCGCTGGCCACAGACCTGTGACTGAGCGCTTCAGCCGGCCCGTGAGTGCGAGAGTCGCGCCCCTGTTGAGCACCGTTTCTGGCACTGGTGGCGGCGTAGGACGATCGGCGCCTCCGCACAGGCCGACGCACAGACATCACTGTCAGCAGGGGCAGGTGCACCGCCCCGGTACTGGACGCGGGCAGACTACGCACATGCAGTTCCCCGCCGAAGCCGTAGCCACCACTGTGCTGCTGGAGGTCATAAGGATCTCCGAACTCCCGACAAAGCGGGGCGACCCGTATCTCGGCAGGGCGGGCGCCCACTGGATCGGGAGCGAGGCAGCCGGCGTCCTGGCCTTGATCGAGAGCTTGCCCGGCAGCGAGCAGCACCGCTGCGGCTTCTCGCCGGGCTGGAGCGTACGGGCGTACGCGGACACTCTCGACCTGGCGCTGTTCGAGGCGGCGTTCTGCTTCAGATGCCACGAAGTACGCATGCATGGAACCGCCGTGCCACCCGCACTGGCCACGCAGTTCTTCGACGCAGGCGCCCCCCAGGCGCACGCCCTCCTGGCCCTCTTCCGCGAGGCGGCCCCGTAGCCGGTCGGCCCCATCACAAGACCTGAAACGGTGACCAGCGAAGTCCGGGTCTCGCGTGCCGGTCTCGTCCTGGCGGGCATCTTCCTGCGGTCCACCCGCCTCGAAGACGGCGACCGGGCACCTGCACGGCGAGCTTCCGCAGGGCATTTACTTACGCGCTGCCCGTAATCAGGCCCCAGCGGAGCTTGGTCGCCGTCCACTTCGTCGCGTACCGGCACAGCGCATACGCGGCCGGCGGCAGCCACCGCTGGAGGCCCAGGCCGCCGACTCTGCCGCCACCGTCATCGTCTGCACCTCTCCTACGTGGTGATCATGTTCAGGACAGATGTGCCGTGTTGGGCGGGTGGTTCCGGCCACGATGGCCACTGTCAGTAGAGAACCGTGCGCCCTGCGTGTTCGATTGTCGTTCGAGCCCCGCACGCGGGCTTCATCAGGCTGGATCGAACACGGATCTCCCCTCCGGATGCACCCGGAGGACCCTGATGCATCCGGAAAAAGGAAACAGAGTGCGTACCAAGACCAGCAGTGCCCTTCTGGCCGCCTCCCTCGTGGTGGGATCTGTCCTGGCCGGGGCGCCCGCGGCTTCGGCCAACACCTACTGCAGCTCGTCGGGCTACACCGGCAGCAACACGCCCCGTGAGCGCTGCACCTCTCTGTCCAACGGGGTCCTGACGCACTGGCAGCGGCTCTCCCTGCCGTACACGAAGTGGGACACCAAGTACTACAAGTCCGGCGGTTCCGCCGTCAGCGTTCGCCTCGGCTACAGCACGCGCGGTGCCACCACGTACTCCACCGCCTTCACGATCAGCGCCGGCCAGACTGTAACTAGAACGTGGCAGCAGATCGGCGATTACACCTGCTACTCCAGCGTTGGAATCCTCACCTACAGTGGCGGAACCTTCCAGACCCCCGCCGCCACCTGCTGAACCGTCAAGTAATGGGCCCCGTCCGTAAGGCCGGGGCCCTGCACCTTTATGCTGTTCTGTCTCCGGCAAGGAACCACTAGTGTTTACCGCGATTTTCCAAGACCGCTATGTCTACCTGGGTGCTTGCATACTCACCTCCCTCGTTCTGGGAGCTGTTGTATGGCTGCTCTGCCGCCGCGTGGGAAATCCTGATGGCATGTGGTTTGCCGGGCTTTCTGCGACAGCCGCGGGGGTCCTGGGAGTCACGTTCATGGGCAGCGGCCCCGCCAGCGGCCAATGCATTATCAACCATGACATCGCTGAGCCCTTCCGGACTTCCCAGGGGCTTTTGAACTTGGCCATGACGGTGCCACTGGGTTTCTTCGCTCTTATGGCAGTCAAACGACCCCTTCCCGCCATCGTCGGGGTCGTCACGTTTCCTCTGGCTATCGAGTTCACCCAGGCTGAGGTGAACGGGCTGGGCCGCGTATGTGACAGCGCTGACGCGCAGATGAACATTCTGGGCGGATTGGTCGGACTAGGGCTTGCCGCCCTGGTGCTCCGGCAACGTGACTCAATCCAATGGAACGGCGCGGCCAAGGAGTCCCTCATTGCCGCGCTGGCCATTCTGCTTCTGGGGACGGGCGTCGCAAAGCCCGCAGTGGCTTTCACGCATCTAGACGGTACGGGTCTCTCCGCAGCCGACCAAGGGCAACGTCAGGCTGTGCAGGAGGCGGTTCGAGAAGCTTTCGGCGAGCACTACGAGCTGGGTTCGGTGCATGACCAGCCATGTGTTGGGGCGCCGTGCAGGAACGTCGTCTTCACTCTCCTGAGCCGTGACAAGAAACACCCCGAGGCTTTCGCGAACGGCACGCTTTCATGGCCGGATAAGAACCGATTCAACGTGCTTCTGAAAGACAGTGACCGCCCCAGTGTGATGGGATACCCCGTTTCCGGCTCCCAGAAGCCGACGACCAAAGAGGATGCCTTCCAGATCGCGCGAGCGTACATGGGGAAGCACTACCCTTGGGGTGGAGATGCCATCGCCCACGAGACCCATCCAGTGGGTGACAAGGCTCAACTCGGATGGATTACGGGATGGCGATGGATTGACAAGGGCGTCCTTATGCCCAGGATGCTTGATGTTCAGGTCGACAAGCTCGGGCAGGTGTCACAGGTAAACGTGACGCTCGGCCCGAAGCGCCTGAACATCGAAACGGCGAAGCTGGACGCCAAGCAAGCGGAATCGCTCGTGAGGGACGCCATTGGCAGTCAATTCGCCGGCCAGGGCCCCGTTCCAGATGACCTGCAGCTGAAGGCGTTCACTCTCAAAGCGGTTGAGAGGAAAGGCACTTGGCGCCCGACCTGGTTCGTCAGCATCTCCGCAGGTACTCATACTCACCCGTCAGGGTCCGAACCAGGCCAGCAAGGAACATCAGATGTCTGGCGCGTGGATGCTCTGAACGGGGATCTGTACGACAGCGCCGACCAACCCGTCAGGAAGAAGTAGGCAGGCACGGGGCCGGCCCTGCGGCCGCTGCGCGTCAGCGGCGCGCGGTCGGCCTGCCTGGGCCCGTCAGCACCAGAAGCCCGCCCCCTTGAACTCCCGCTCGTCAACACCCGGATCAGCATCCGCCGCGACGTGTAGCTCGTCTGGGTTGTCTGTAACCGGACGACACTGTGCGCCGCAGGTAGCCCGCTACCGTGGGCAGTGCGGGAGGCGAGCCGACTGGTCGTTGGAACGCCTTCCTTGTGCCCCCGCTTCGGCGGGGGCACATTGCGTTCCCGGGCCAGCCGCGGCTACGGCGCCGGGGTGTAGTGGACGACGGTGGTCTCGCAGGCCTCCGCGTACACGCTCAGCGCGTCCGCTTCCGCCTGGTCCGCGCTCAGGCCCCAGCGGAGCTTCGTCGCGACCCACTCGGAGACATAGCGGCAGTGGGAGTCGGGCAGCGGCGGCATCCACTCGCGCGGGTCCTGGTCGGCCTTGCTGCGGTTCGTGCGCGCCGTGACGGCAACCAGGCTGGCGGCGGCGTCCTGGTCGTTGGCGTACGCCTCCCGGCGCTTCGCGTCCCAGGCGGAGGCGCCGGAATCCCACGCCTCGGCCAGCGGCACCATGTGGTCGATGTCCAGCTTCGCCGGGTCGAGGACTGTCTGGCCGTCGTAGTACGACACCCAGGCGCCCCCAGTGAGCTTGCAGCCGGCCGCGACCGCGGGTGCCTCGGTCGCCTCGGCCAGCAGCACCTCCGCGCGGGTGTTGCAGCCGTCGGCCGGGTCGAGCCCGGTGTTCCAGTGCCTGAACTTGTCGCGGGTGTACCCAGTGCGGGACTCCTCCGCGACCGCGATCTGCCCGACGGCGTCGGCGATGTTCAGCACCTCGGCCCCTGCCGGCGCGGCGAACGCGGCCGGGGCCGAAGACAGAGCGATGGGCAGCAGGGCAAGGGAGAGCGCGGCGACGCGCAGCACGTTCTTGATCACGTGCGACAGAGATAACGGCCCCGGTCCGGCCACCGCGCGTTTTCTGGCGCGTCGTCAGCCGTCCGGGGTAACAAGTTCACCGGAGAAACGGTGCGGCATTACCGGTGGGGTGGCCCGTCAGTGCACCTTCTGTTCCGCAGTTCGCGGTACCTGGTGGCGTACTGCACTGAGTTGGGAAGCCTGAGGGCGGGGTGGGGTCCTCGGTAAGGCAGGGGCCCGAGACTCGGTCTCGGGCCCTTTAACTGCCCGGGTGGGGGCCCGGCAAGGGTGCATCCGGGAGCCGTTCGTCGGTTCCTGGGGTTGGACGGAACGTGCTCTCAGGTTGGCGTGCCGCTGGGAAGACTGGTTTTACCGCCTGTGCAGGGTGACGAGGACGGCAATCAGGGCGGCGAAGGCGGTCACGGCGGCGATGGCGATTCCGATCGGTCCGGCGGTAGAGGGGTGCCTCCAAGTGACGTACATGAGGACGCCGAGGACCAGGCCGAGGAGGATGGTGACGGCGACGGTGATGATCACGGGCCAGAACCAGGAGGGTGCGCTGCTCGGCTGACGGCTGGCGGGCCACCTGCTAATGATCATGGTCGGGGTGGGCGAGCGCTGAGAGCAGGCGCTTAGAAGGCATTTAGCGTATGGAAGGGTGAGGTGGCTCTGACCTGCGCGAACGTCCTGCCTGGCTGATGCGTAACGAAAACTTCCGCTGTTTTCGGGACGGCGGTGAGGGTGTGCGCGCCCAGGGGCGATGGATTCCAGGCCTCAGCTACGCTGCGGTGGTGGGATGCTCGGGTTGGTGTTCGAGGCCGTATGGCTGTTGCTCAGCATCCCGTTGTGGCGGTCCCGGAGGTGGCGGAGGAGGAGGGTCGCCGTGAGGTCTCCAATGGACATGTCGGACTCGAACGCGGCCTGACTGATCGCGGCGTACTCGCTGCGGCCGATGATCACGCCGCTTACGGTCCGCGAGTCCGGGTGCCGCCATCCGCAGCAGATGCGCCGGGTGCAGACATCGGACTCAGAGGGATCGACAGTCGGCGTCGTCCAAGGCAGGTGAGGGTACCGAGCCAGTGTCTTCCTACATGCTTCGAGGTGGCGCCAGATGTCGTCCTTGTTCTTGTAACGGGCCTCCCCGAAGTGGTGCCGGAACCAGTCTCGGCGATCGGGGTCGGCGATTTCGCGGCGCACTCGCTCGATACGTGTCTCGAACCCGGCGAACATGCGGAGAGGCATCTTGCGCGTGTCGAACCCGTCGCGGGTGTGCTGCCGGTGGAGCTTCTGGTCGATGAGCCACTCCATCGTGCTGCGCCCACGCTTCCAGTCGTTGCAGGGCTTGCATGCCGGGAGGAAGTTCCACCACACGTCGGCGCCATTGCCGGCCACGGGCTGCTCGTGATCGAGAGTCGTCGACGGCCTGACAGTGCAATAGGTGCACAAGCCCTCGTTCGCGGTGAGGCTCATCAGCCAGACATACGTGGCCTGCTTCGTCCGGCTGCCCCTGGGCACGGTGGCGTCCGCCATCGCCTTCTCCTTGCGTTGCTCGGTGCGAGGGACGGCACGCTACTCGGCGCCACTGACAATGAGCTCTTTCAGCGTTGCCTCTCCAGCGTGAGGACGGCGGCGGCGATGGCGGTCATGCGGTTGGGACTGCAGCGGGCTCGGCGAAAGATGCGCCAGGACTTCAGTCGCGCGACGCTTCGTTCAACGGGTGCTCGTGCCGCTGACAGGGCCCGGTTGATTGTCCGCTGGGTCGGGTTGAGGTCCTGGTGCGGGAGCCGTCTGATCGGTGTGGTCACCCAGGGGCCGGCGCCGATGTAGGCGCGGTCGGCGAGGACGGGCACGCCCTGGCGTTCGCAGATCCGGATGATGCGGTGGGTGCGGGCCGCGGTGAGGTCGTGGGTGCGGCCGGGCAGGGCGGGCGAGATCCACAGCAGGTTGCCCGTTGGATCGGCGATGACCTGCACGTTCACGCCGTGGCGGCGGTGCTTCTGGGAGAAGTCGGCCCGGCTGTCGCCGACCCGGTCGCACTCGGCGAGCGTTCCGTCGAGCAGGACGTGATCGGGATCGGCTTCCCGCAGGACCCGCAGCAGGCCGGGAGCCCGGCGGGCGAGGTGGCCGACGACGGTGGTGACGTAGGCGTGGGCGGTGCCGACGGATATTCCGAAGCCGGCGGCGATCTGCGTGAGCGGGTCGTGCCGACGGAGGTAGATTAGGGCGACGAGAGCACGCTGGTGCGGCCGGAGCTTGCAGCGGCGGTCACCCTCACGGGTGACGATGAGCATGGTTACCCACTCGACCAGGGCGTGAGGCAGGTCGAGTGAGGCAGGATAGGGAACCAACGAGGCTCCTGCGCTGATGAGTTGAGACGTCGAACACCTCTCTCAACGGCACAGGAGCCTCGTGCGTTGCGGGACGCCGACCGGTCACCCGATCAGTGGCCACTCTGAAAGACCTCAATGAGTGCTCGCTTAACTACTTTCGTATTGGGAGGTCGAGTCGGCCTTGAGGTGGCGTGCGCCTGGTGTTTGGCGATGGCGGGTTTCCAGCCCTGGTGATTCCCCGGCTGCCGCATCGTCCTTGGGAGGGGCATGCTGTCGGCCCCCGAAGCCTCCGGCGTTGGAGGTGAGCCGCTTCCGCGACGCCTGGTTGGCATGCAGTGCCGCAGGTAGGTGGTCATGCGCCTGCTCTCCTCCGTGAGCGTCCAGCCGATGTGTTGGGGGCTTCTCGCCGGTCTCGTCCTAGGCTCGCGCGCAACGCTATGATCAGTCGATCACGCAATATCTGGCACGTCCGTCAGAGGAGGCATGTAGTTGCATCAGCCCGTTCACTCCTCCAATCTCCGGTCAGTTGCCTATGACGAGGTGGAGTGTGTGCTTGAGGTTGCCTTTCATGGGGGTCGGCTGTACCGCTACGACAGAGTTCCTGCGCAGGTGCACGCGGCTCTGATGGCCGCTCCCAGCAAGGGGACCTTCCTGGCCCGGTTCATCAAGGGCCACTACCCCTACCGTCGGATTTAGGCGGCCTGCTTGGTGGCCCTGTTCCGGTGTTGCTACGTCGAGGTACGCCTGGGCGCCCTGGTTCGCGGGGGTGCCTGCTTGCGGGGTGCGGCCGGAGGTTGCAGGGACAGAGGATGGCACTGCGATGGACACTCTAGGATGAGCCGTCTGGGGTTGGGAGAAGCGCCAGGACTCTCTGCCAACGCGGGCTGCGGTCGCGCGAAGGGAGTGCCGGCGCGGAAGTTGGAGCGGTCGCGCAGTGCACCTGAACAACTTTGGCGTGAGCGGTTTCCGTTCGTTGACCGATATCACGGACATCCCGATCGGGAAGCCCACGATCCTCGCCGGTCACAATGACGGGGGTAAGAGCGCGGTACTGGGTGCTCTTGCCTTCCTGCTCGGCAAGCATGAGCTGACACTCGACGATCGCACCTATCTGGACGCCATCCAGGGCGACGAGTCCGCTCCGCCGCTGCGGTGTGCGGAGACCAGCGTTGTCGGATGGTTCACCCTGGACGCTTGAGAGCAGAGCGAGTTCGGCCTTCCTGAACGGGTTCAGCTGCGCCGTTGCGCTGGGGAGGACCTCGTGGCGGCGCTGGAGCTTTGGGAGCCGGTTCCGGATGATGAGCGGCTGCGCGATCTGTCGCAGTATCAGGTGGCTGAAGCGAAAGCTTTGGTGAAGGAGCTGGGGCTTGCACCTCGCTCAACGCGCAAGCCAGACCTGCTGAGGGCCCTGCGCGCGTACGGGCGTCAGCACGCCAGTTCGGATGGCTGGGTTTCCGCACCGGCTGGTCTCGACAAGCGCATGCCACGCTATCTCTCGTTCGACGGTAAGGCTGCCAAGCCTGATGACGCCGTCCGGACTGCGCTGATTGGCCGCTTCACCAGCCACATGGCTGATCCTGAGCTCAAGGGCAAGCTCTCTGCCATCGAGGACGAGGTCCAGGATCGGCTTCGTCTCGACGCGAAGTCGCTGTGTGATCACATCCAGACGCGCTGCCCGGACCTGCAGAAGGTCTCTGTCGACCCTGACGTGTCCTGCCAGCAAGGCTTCAAGGGTGCGCCGCTGCGCATCGCACGACGTGCAGGGGAGACGGTGGGGCTGGACCGCACCGGGCTGGGCAGCAACCGCCGCATATCGCTGGCGATCTGGGAGTGGACCCAGGAACTGCTGGCGGCGGAGGAGGACACCGCCCCTACCGTCGTCCAAGGTGAGGGTGAGCCGCTCGAGCCTCCGGCCGTACAGACGATCGTGGTGTATGACGAGCCGGACACTCACCTCGATTACACGCATCAGCGCAAGATCATGCAGTTGATTCGGGCGCAAAGCGACGTCCGTGATGTCAATGTAGTGGTGGCAACCCATTCGATGAACCTCATCGATGGGGTCGACATCTCCGACGTGGTCCATCTCAAGCTGGAGAATCATCGGACGGTCGTCGAGCGGCTCGGGGCCGGAGTTCTCGGGCAGGAGATTGACGACCACCTGGGCAAGATCGCTGCTGCGGTAGGTCTGAGGAACTCGGTACTGCTGCACGAGCGCTGCTTCCTGGCGGTGGAAGGTGAAACCGAGCAGCAAGCTTTCCCTCTGTTGTTCCGGCTGTGCGAGGCGCTGTCGCTGCAGGCGGCCGGTATCGCCCTGTGGGCGTGCTTCAACAATGAAGGCGCTCTGCACCTGGCCCGCTACCTCGTCAAGCAGGGCCGCGAGGTCATGCTGGTAGTTGATGCCGACAGTCGCAACGTGAGTAAAAGCATCTTCAAAACCCCCAAGCTCACGCAATTCTTCGGTACTGACGCCTCCCGCTACGTGAAATTCCTCGGAGAGCCCGAGGGTAACAATCCGCAGGCGGAGAAGTTCAACGAGCTTGAGGAGCTTTTCAAGGACGGCGTATGGGCTCGTGTCGCCAACAAGATCTGGCCGAAGGATGACGCCACCTGGCAGCCTGCTGACTTCGCTGCCCTCCGCGGCCAGGGAAAGTTCAGCGCCGAGGTGCAGCAGATGCTGCAGGCCGGCAGCGCTAGCGGTCCCGGCGGCAAGCCCCAGATGATGTCGGATCTGGCCATGGCCCTGGATGATCCGCAGGATGTGCCGGAGCAGCTGCGGAACGTCTTCAAGGAGCTCAGGAAGGCAGCTTCCTGAGTCGTCCTTTTGTCGCTAGCCCATCACCGGTGTTGGTTCGATCCTGCCGGCGGCGGGCTAGCATGCGCTCCTTACGTTGCTCCAGAGTGGGAGCCACCCACTCATGCCAGCCCACAGGCGGCTTCCACCGCTGCATGTGCTCGCGCTCTTCGATCCCACACCAGCGGCAGCCGCTCGGCGTAGGTATGCGCAGGTCAGACCCTTCGGTGGACATCTCCACTCCTTCCCCCTGACCACATTCTGCCCAACACCACTGACAACATCCCGTCCCCGGGAATGCCCAGGCGAAGTGGTTCTCCATCTCGGTCGAGGCGACGAGCGCGGATACTCCACTCTGCGGCAGGTCTTCCGTAGCCGCGACTCCGCACGTAGAGGTAAGTCGGCTTGAGCAGGGGTTTTGGGCGTACCGGCTGCGCTCGGATCGGAGTTTCTGCGGAGTGGCAGTAGACGGGTCCAGCCCGTTCGGTCTGGAGAGAGTGGAGCGCATGCGGTCCAGGCACAAGTTGCAGGCGGGCTGTCGTGTGCCGTGCGGGACGCGGGACCGTCACCGATGCGCTCCCTTACCGCAGGCCCGAAGGCGCGGATTCTGCTGTTCCTGCTGGAGCTGGCAAGGCGTTTCGGGAGCCGTGCAGCGTGATCGGTGGCTTGGCGCATGGTGGCTGGCACACTCATGACTGATCACTACTGCAACGATCCTTGTGGCGAGCGTCGTTGCAGTAATGGTCACCAAACAGTGGCTCCCCCGGCCCCACGGCCTGGGGTGTTCGAGGATGGCTAGTCCGCGATAGGGAAGGCAAGTTCGCGGAACCTGCCCCGTACGGCGGTAAGCGGTTCGCGGTCGCGGGTGAAGTAGAGCTTGTTGGTGAGGAGGATTGCCCAGCGCTGCTGCTTCGGGCTGATCCACATGCCGGTGCCGGTGAAGCCGTAGTGGACCCAGACGTCCTCACATAGCTCCGTGCCAGGCGCGGGGTGCCAGAAGAGGCCGCGGGCGGGGGTGAGATCGCCGGTGCGGATGCGGAGGGAGTCGGTGGTCCAGGACTGGCTGAAGGCGGCTTGTATCGGGGCCAGCATGTGCTGGAGGAAGCGGCTGAGGTCGGCGAGGGTGGAGAAGGTGCCGGCGATGCCGCAGGTGCCGCCGAGGAGACGGGCGGAGAAGTCGTGGGCGGTGCCCTTGAGGTGGGTGCCGGTTGCCTCGTCGAGTTCGGTGGGGGCGCAGCGGGCAATCATGTCCGCGGGCAAGGGGCCGAAGCGGGTCTCGGTCATGCCGAGGGGTTCCCAGATGCGGCTGGCCGCCAGGACGTCGAGGGGCTGACCGGCGAGGTATTCGGCGAGGTAGCCGAGGATCAGGGCGGCTCGGTCGGTGTACTCGACGGCCTCGCTGGGCGCGCGGTGGAGGGTCTCGTGGAGGACGCCGTCGCGGATGTCCTGGGGGTCGGTGCCGTACAGGTTCTTGAGGTTGGCGCGCAGGGGCAGACCGGCGGTGTGGGTCAGGAGCTCATGGGTCGTGACCTGGCCGAGTGGGTGGCCGGTGACCTCGGGCCAGAAGGTGCCGAGCGGGGTGTGGAGCTGGAGCTTGCCCTCTTCGACGAGAGTGCCGATGACGGCCCACACAGCGACGATCTTGGTGAGGCTGGCGATGTCGAAGACGGTGTCGAGCCGCATCGGCTCGTCGGGGCGGGTCGGGTCGACGAGGCCGACCGCCCCGCTTGCCGTAGTACCGGAGGCGTTGCCGACGGCCCAGACGGCTCCCGGGTAGACCCGGTCGCGGACGCCGTCCTGGAGGAGCTGTTCAATGCGCGGGATGTCGAGCGTCATGGTGTTCCGATCGTAGTGAGACGGCCGGTCCTGATGGGGGTGCGCCACGGGTGATCAGGCGAGCCGCCTGCCGAGCGCGGCGAGGGCTTCGGCGGTGGCGCCCAGGGGGAAGCGGGCCGCGTTGGTGGCGCCGGCCGCGCGGAGCGCCGGCAGGAGGTCGGGGCTGGTGCGGAGGCGGTCGAGTTCGCGGGCGACGGCATGCGGGTCGGCGAAGTCGGTGGCGAGACCGGTGCCGCCCAGTGCCTCGGTGAGACCGGGAACGGGTTGGTAGAGGACGGGGAGGCCGCATGCCTGGGCCTCGAGTGCCACGAGACCCATGGCCTCCAGCGTCGTAGAGGGCATCACCAGCACGTCGTGGTCGGCGAAGGTCCTCCAGAGCTGTGGCCTGCGTAGCCAGCCGAGGTAGTGGACGTGTACTCCGCCCTGGTGGAGACGGGGGCGCAGGGCGTGGAATTCGGCGCGGGGCGCGGCGATGGACAGCTCGGCGGAGTGGGTGAGGGGGAGGGCTGAGAGTAGGGCGTCGAAGCCCTTCTCGGGGGTGAGACGGCCGGCGTACAGGATCCGCAGGTGGCTGGAGGGCTGGTTCCGGTGCCGCGGGGGAGGGGCGGAGATGAGGTGGTCGGGGATGCCCCAGGGGATCTTCTCGATCTTGCGGCGTCGGGTGTCGGGGGCGAGGAGGAGCAGTCGGTCCGCCACCGCACCGGTCGGCACCACGATCGCGTCGGCGGCCCAGGCTGCCTCGCGCAGGGTGGCCAACTGTTCGGGGTGCGTTTCGGCGAAGAGAAGGTCTGTCCCGTGGACCAGGGCGATCCGTGGGAGCTTCGGGAATGCTCTGAGCAGGGCCGGTGTGGCGCCGAAGGCCAGGTGCTGCAGATGCAGGACTGCGGTGTCGCCCGGATCCACCGCCTCGGCCAGGGTTCGCTGGAGGGTGGCGACGTAGCGGCGGAAGGCGTACCCCGTCAGGCACTTTCCCGGCGCCTGTACCAGCTCCAGCCCCGCCGGTATGGGCGGCCGCGGGCCCCTGTGCTCGGGCGTGAGCATGAAGGCCCGGGCGGGCAGGAGGGGAACGCGGCCGGTGTAGAGGTCCAGGAAGAGCTCGACGCTTCCGCCGGGGCTCGGGAACGGCAGGTCGAGGGCGGTGACGACGGTGGGGTTCACGCGGGGTCTCCCGGGTTCTCCTCGTAGAGGCGGGACGTTTCGATGCCTTGGCTGGCCCTGTATTTGAGGCCGTGATTCTGGTAGCTGGCCGTGGCGCCGAGGGCCTGGAGGAAGACCAACTTGCCGAACGTCATGCGCGGGTAGACCCGGACCGGTCGGCTCGCCCGGATCTCCAGAGTCCATCGGATGGCGTGGCCCTGGTGCCCGAGGGGAGCGGACACGTGGACCCAGATGCCGAGCGCGCCGATTGTCCGGTCGCCGTTAAGGAACTGCGCGTACGCCTCGGAGCCGGTCCGCTCGTACGTCGTCCCCAGGTAGAGGACCTCCGGCCGTAGCACGTACCCGGACTCGGGGATCGGCACTTCCTGGAACTCGGTCGGCCTCGCCGCGTCCAAGGAGCCGTCGTGGAAGCGGAGGGTGTCGCCGAGACGCCAGTCGTAGGCGTTGGGGGAGATCCTCCGCGGCTCGTACGGCTCGATGGTGATCTCACCGGCGGCCCTGGCGGCGGCGATGGCGGGGCCGGTGAGGATCATGAGGCCACCGCCCCGAGAGCGGCGAGGTCCCGCCAGTACGCGGAGGGCTGCGGGCCGGCGGACGACTGGTACTTGCCCGCGTAGAGCGCCACCGGGCCGACCGACACGAAGAACATGATCTGGCCGATCCGCATGCCCGGGTACACGCGCAGCGGCCGGATCGGGGAGAGCATGAGCGTCCACTGGCCGTGGAAGCCGATGTCCCCGATGGGAGCGGTGATCTCGACGAACAGGCCGAGGCGGCCGACCGAGGAGCGGCCGAAGAGCAGAGGTACGAAGGTGTCCGAGCCGACCTCCTCGATGGTGTGGCCGAGGTAGAGCTGGCCGGGCTGGAGCTCGAAGCCGTCCGGAGCGATCTCGATCGACTCGGTGGCGTTCGGCCGGTGGGCGTCCAGGGCGTGTCCGGTGTACGTGAGCAGGGTCCCGCCGAGACGGACGTTGTAGCTGTTCGGGTTCACCTGCGTCGGCTCGAACGGGGAGAGGCGGATGCGGCCGTCGGCCGCGGCCTGGGTGATCTCGGGGCCGGTGAGGATCATCGGGAGTCTCCATCAGTGAGCGTGTGCTGCACGGCCTGGCTGAGACGGATGCCGGCCTGCCGGGTACGGCCTCCGAGGTACGCGTCGGCGAGATAGCCGGTGGTCAGTACGGTCGGCAGGCGGTCGGGCAGGGGACAGGGCGCGGACACGACCAGGCCCGTCTGTGTGGTGAGGTGGGCGAGCAGGGCCGCCGGGTCTGTGAGGAAGCGCTCCGGCACGTGGGCGTGGACGAGCTGGTTGTCGAAGGGCTCGATGGCCAGGAGGTCGCCCTGCGTGAGTACGGTCTCCAACCGGGGAGATCGAAGTGCGGTCTCGTTCAACAGGACGGCTTCGACGCCTAGACCGCTGTGGAGGCGGCCTGCGATGTCAGTGAGCAGTGCGTGACGGTCAAGCAGGCCCCTCGCGTACGGGGACCGGAGCGGACCGATCGGGGTGAGTAGTCCCCCATGGAGGGCGTCGACGGCCTCCCGTACGGGGGACAGCTCGCGGGGGAGGCCGGCTGCCGGCGGGAACGATCCCACCTGGGCGGACCAGCCCGTGCCCACGGGCTCGGCCAGCGCGTACCCTGCCGCGAGTTCACCCCCCTTGAGGACGAACGTGTCTCCCACGGGCACGGGTTCCGGCCGCTCGCTGTGACAGTGCCCGGCGAAGACAACGTTCAGGAACGGGCAGGCAGCAGCCAACTTGAGATCCTCGTCGAACCCGGAGTGGCTGAGCACCACCCAGGAGTCGACCCGGTGGTGATGGGTCAGCATCAGCTCGCGCAGGGCCTGGACGGGTTCGGTGACCCGGTGTCCGGCGCGCTGTTCGGCAGGGATGGCGTTGAACGCCTGGGGCCCGATGACACCCGTGACGGCGACGCGGCGGGCACCGACGCGTACGAGGCGAGTCGGACGGAAGAGCGGGTCGCCGGCCTTGGCGTCGACGGCGTTGGCGCACACCGTGATGTCGTGGAGGTCGGGTTCGAAGTAGTGGGCCCATCCGTGGTTGCCCGGGGCGACGGCGTCGTAGAGACCGACCAGGACGTCTCGCTCGATGCGGCCCTGACCGAGACGGTAGTAGCCGGTGCCCTCGAAGAAGTCCCCGCAGTCGACGACGAAGCTGTCGTGCCTCCTGGCGTGCAGGTACGCGAGCATCGGTACGGCGTTGTCGAAGGCCGAGTGGAAGTCTGTGGTGGCGATGATCCGCTGGAGATGTCTGGCGGTGGTCATGGGGTGACCTCGCAGATGTCGGCACCGAGGGCGAGGAGCTTGCCAGGCAGGTCGGCGTGGCCGCGGCGGATCTGGTCGACCCCGCCGAGCGTCGTGACGCCACGGGCGGTGAGCCCTGCGACCATCAGCGCTGACCCCGTGCGGATGTCGGTCGCCTCCACTCCGGCCCCCGTCAGTCTCTGGGGCCCGGTGAAGCGGCATTCGGTCGAGGACAGTTCGGTGATCACCCCGCCCATGCGGACGAGTTGGGGGATGAGGTTGCTGTGGCGCCCAGGGTTGATCGGGTCCGAGAACAGGTGAGTACCGGGGAAGCTCAGAGCGAGCCCGAGCAGCGGCGGTTCGAAGTCGGCGTCGAGGCCGTTGGGGGCGAGGGTGGCCATGGCCCGGAGGGGGCGGCCGGTCGGCTGGGTGGCCTGACCCTGGACGATCAGTGCCTCGGGCTCCTCGGACGTGGGGATGCCCATCCGGTTCAGCGCTGCGATCAGCGGTGCGACGTCGGATCCGTGGACGCCTTCGATCCGCGCTGTGCCGCCGGTGGCTGCCACGGCACAGGCCAGGGTCCCGGCCTCGATCTTGTCGCCCGGTACCTTCCAGACGGGTGCGTCCTCTGAAGCAGAAGACGGAGGGGCGAGAGTGAGGACGCGTTCGCCGGCACGATACTCGTACCCGACAGCCGCCAGCGCGCTCAGCACGCAGAGGACCTCCGGGGAGAGGTTCGGCTGCCCGAGCCGCAGCGGCACACCTGCGACCACGGCGCGCAGCACAGCGGCGATCGTCGCCCCGCGGGACCGGAACGGCAGGACCAGCGACACCGTGCCACGGGCTGCCTTGCCGGCTTCGACCACGTACCCACGATCGTCCACGTGGACACGGTCGCCGAAGGCTTCGTACACCTTGAAGTGCTGCTCCATCCCGCGGTCGCCGATCAGGCATCCACCCGGCCAGGGAAGTCGGGCCCGACCGCACAGGGCGATCAGAGCGGGGACGAGGTAGTACGAGGCCCGGATGCTGGACGCGGCCTCACCCAGGCCGTCGGGCGTCGCGGTCGCCTCGCTGGGGAGGACGGTGCGGCTGTCACTGACCGGGTGGGCGGTGTTCCAGCCCGCCTGCCACAACAGATCGAGCAGCGTCTGGACGTCGGAGCTGGCGGGCACATTGTCGAGGCGGACGGGGCGAAGGAGCGCTGCCGCAGCCGCGATGAGCGGGAGCGCGGCGTTCTTCGAACCGTCGACTGCCACCGCACCGGTAAGGGGTCGGCCGGGCCGGATCGCGATCACCTGGGACGTGACGGCGGGTACTCGGGTACTCACGTACCACTCCTCTGCGTAGGAAGGGACAAGGCGGCAGCGACCTCGGCCTGAGGTGGGGCAGCCATGTCGATCTCGGCCCAGCAGCATTTGCCGGACTCCGTCAGCGCTGTGCCGAAGCGGTCAGCGAGCACGCCGATGAGGAAGAGACCGCGTCCGCCCTCGCTGTCCTCGTCCGGCAGCGCGGGTTTCGGCGGAGTGCGGCTCCCGTCGCTGACCTCCACCCGCAGAACCGCGTCGGAGAACTGGGCCACGACGCTGATCGGCTGATGGCCTGCGTAACGGACTGCGTTGGTGACGAGCTCGCTGACGACCAGCTCGGCCGTGTGGACGGCTTCCTGCGCCGCAGGCATGGTCGACCAGGTGGCCATGGCCTGCCGCACTTGGCGTCGTGCCGTGGGCACGGCGACCGGTGTCGGCAGGAGAGTGAAGGTGAGCTAGTGCACTTCCACGAGCGGCCTCCGGGATTCGGATCGACCACCCCAAGGAACCGCGCAGGGCTCGTCGTTCGCGATGCTCTGTGCCTGCACCGCATCGTCTATGCAGAAGCTGCATGACGCCCCCGTACCGCTCGCCTACGCTGCGACCGGAGGGCATGCTCGACGAGGACGGAAGGGCATGGATGGCAGACGTGAGGGCCGAGGCCGAGAGGATCGGCGAGACGATCAAACGGGCCCGGCAGCGCACCGGTCGCTCGCAGGCGGATGTCGCCACCGCACTGGGTTATCACCAGTCGAAGCTCAGCCGCCTGGAGAGCGGGCGGGGCACGGAGGACACCCGGGTTTTACGCGCCGTCGCGGCCGAACTCGGCATTCCTCTCCGTCTCCTCGGCCTGAGTGAATCCGACCCGTCCGTAGAACCGACCGACGACCCTGAGACAGAAGACATGCGCCGCCGCACCTTCCTCGCCGCGAGCATCGCGTCCCTCGCGGCTCCCACCGCACCTGCCACGGCTGCCCACGACGACCTTGTCCGGGCTCTTCTCCCGGGCCCACGCACGGCTTCCGCCCGAGCGGATGGTATGGATCAGGAGCCCCTGGCGTCACGGGTCGCCGAGGCCCGGCGCCTCTTCCACACCTGCGACTACGCAGCGCTGGAGGCGACTCTCCCCAGCCTCATCGCCGACCTGCGCGAAGCCGCCGGCGATCACCACGGCGATGGTGTGATGGCCGGGCTTCTGGCCACGGCCTATCAGACCTCCACGAGCCTGCTGCTCAAGCAGGGAGACCATGGCAACGCCTGGCTCGCCGTGGGCCGTGCCACGGCCGAAGCAGAACGCTGCGGCGACCCGATCGTTCTCGCCTCCAGCGTCCGCGTCCACGCCCACGTCCTGACCCGCGAGAAGCACACCGCCCAGGCCGTCACCCTGGTCCGGCACACCGCGGGCCACCTTGCAGGCTCATACGACCAGCGCTCCCCGCGCTACCTCGCGGCCGTAGGACTCCTTCTCCTGCGAGGCGTGACTGCCGCCAGCACGGCCGGCGATCGTGCCGCCACCCGCGAATTCCTCGACGAGGCCCGGGACATCGCCCGCTACGTCGCACTCGACCGCCCCGATGCCTGGGCCAACTTCAGCCCCACGAACGTTGCCCTCCATGCGGTAAGCGCTTCAGTCGCCTTCGGCGACGCCGGCATCGCCCTGAGCACCGCCGCGCCCCTCATGCGCCGCCACATTCCCGTCCCCGAACGCCGGGCGGCGCTGTGGGTCGAGGCCGCCCGCGCCTACAACCAGCAGGGCCGCCTCGCCGAGGGCTACCAGGCTCTCCGCATCGCCGAGACCTGCGCCGCCCAGGACGTACGCCGTCCCGCCGTCCGCGACCTGGTCGCCGACATGGCTGCCCGCGATCGGAGACGTACGCTGCCCGAACTCCACCACTTCAGCCGTCGACTGGGAGTACCCGCGTGACCGCACAGCCGTTCCTGTACGTCGTCGTCTGCGCCGCCGGCATCGCGGGCGACGCCCACAAGCTGATTACCGCTGCGCAGGAGCAGGGTTGGGGCGTCGGCGTCATAGCCACGCCACAGGGCCTCGGTTTCCTCGACACCGAGGCGATCGAGGCCCAGACCGGTTACCCGATCCGCTCGGCGTGGCGCAGCCCCGGCGACCCGCGCCCCCTCCCGCCCGCCGACGCCATCGCCGTCGCGCCCGCCACGTTCAACACGATCAACAAGTGGGCCGCCGGCATCGCCGACACCCTCGCGCTGGGCGTCCTGTGCGAGGCGTACGGGATGGGCACCCCGACGGTCGTCCTGCCGTACGTGAACGCGGCCATGGCCGCACACCCGGCGTACGGGCGGAGCCTGGACCGGCTGCGGGAGATGGGCGTGCTGGTCGGATCGTACGAGCCGCACCGGCCGAAGGAGGGCGGGGGAGCGGACCGCTTTCGGTGGGAGGAGGCGCTGGAGCTCCTGGACGGCAGGGGCGCAGGTCTCTTCGGACGGTGATCCGGATCGAGGCCCGCGCTCCTGTCGTCGGGCGGACAGGACCGGGCGGGTCCTTCGTCAGCGGGCGGAGCCCGGACGCGGCTCCTCCTGTCCCGGCAGCAGTCGCAGAGCGAGGACCGAGCCGTCGGCGTGGACGGAGACCGGGCCTCCCCAGTCCTTGTCGTAGCTGAGGTGCGGGCGGGCGTGGCGGCCAGCGTGGACGAGGGCTCGGTACTCCTCTACGTCGCCCCTGGCGAGGAGTCGGAAGACCTCCTCGTCCACGCCGGAGAACGCCTCGACACGGGGGCCGTTCAGGCGGAAGACGTGGTCGGTGCCGACGTACGCGGTGCCGAAGAGAGTGTGGGCGGCGTCCTGGATGCTCATGGCGGCCGCGTGTTCGAGACCGGTGAAGCGTTTGCGACCCTGCCGGTCGGTGAGGTGGCGGGCGGTGGCGTGGCCGGAGCCGGTGAACGCCATGAGGCCCGCCGCGGTGGTGTGGGCCAGGGACTCCTGGAACCAGGCGTAGTCCTTCGGCTGGACGTGGCAGCCCCGTACGGGCTCCGGCGTTATCAGGCCCTCGGTGGGCGGGTGGATGTCCGGCATCACGTTCGCCTGGAACGGCGGTGCGTTCAGGTTCGGCTCACGACCTTCCGCGGGGGACAGCCGTCCGCCGCTGCCGGGTGCCTGGAGGGTGTGGACGGTCATCGTGCCGCCGTCCGTCGGGAGCTGCGTGCTGAACAGCAGGCCGGGGGTCTCGTTCCACGCGCCGATGTGGACCGCCTCGGCGTGGGCCGAGGCGGAGGCCAGCTGGTCGGCGGAAGTGGCGGCGTCGCCGTGGTTGCCCTTGCAGGCGAGGGGGGTGGCGAGGGACGGCTCGCCCGGCCGCCAGACCTCCGCGAAGTACTGCGGGCGGTAGCGGTACTTCACCTTCTCGCCCTTGTCCCTGCTCGTGAGGGCCCAGCCCGCGCGTAACACCGTGTCGGCGGGGACGAACGTCACCGAATGGTCGGGGAAGCGGCTGCGCAGCACGTGCTCCGCGAGGGTCAGCGCGAAGCCGATGCCGAGCTCGCCGGACTGCAGCGACTTGTAGTGGTCCGCGATGCGGTGGCCCTCGTCGGTGAGACCGAGGAAGCCCCGCTCGCGCGGGGACCAGTGCGCCTGGCGGGCGGCGATCGCCTCGGCGAGCGGAACACCCCCGCTCGCGCGGGGACCAGGACTGGGTGCCGGAGTCGACCTTCATGGCCCACGGAACACCCCCGCTCGCGCGGAACCAGACTGTCTGACCTGCGCTTTCAGGAGGGCTTTGGCTGTTCTTTGCGATGAGACGGCTTGGTGTGCACGGGCTCATTCTGGCAGAGGTCGGGGGCATAGACGCCACCGTCAGATGTCCGTCACAGGAGAGACATGGCTGCTATGGGCTTGTCAGCTCACATGCTGTGGGACGCTCAGCGGTCCTGATCGCAAGCTCGCTGGTAGGCGGCAGAAGGCGGGGGATGTCTGGCCAGTCGTCGGTGTCGGGGGCGGTGGGATTCTCCTGCGCGTCCGGAACACCCCCGCTCGCGCGGGGACCAGTACCGCTCCTGCCGGATCGCGAGACGGCCCGACGGAACACCCCCGCTCGCGCGGGGACCAGCACGAAGCCGTTACTGACCTCGTAGTCGGCAGGGGAACACCCCCGTTCGCGCGGGGACCAGCCGTGCTGGGCGCCCGCCACCGACGAGATCGGCGGAACACCCCTGCTCGCGCGGGGACCCCGAGGGCGCGCCCGTCCCCGGCTGGCCCTGCCACCGTCGGGGACGGACCCGCACCTGTGTAACACGACCTGTCACATGAGCTGCACTGATGCCGAGCACTGGAAGCGCTACAGCGCCGAGGTCGCGGAGATCCTCGCCGCTGGGACCGGCGCCGAACTCGGCCACCCCTGGCTCTCCCGACGGACGCGTACGCGATCGTCCCCGACCAGTACAAGGAGCCCACGCCGTGACCACGACCCCCTTCCACGCGCCCCGCGGGCGCCGATCAGCAGCCGATCAGTCCCGTCCGCGCGGCGGCCCGCTGCGCCCCGTCGGCGTCGAGGAGGCGTCCACGGCCGTCACGAGCACCGTGCGGCGCCCGGAGCAGGGTCTCGAGTCCGGGGGGGCGAGGCCGTGGGGGTCCTGGGGGATGGCCTGGCCGGTGGCCGGCACCGGCCAGACGTCTTGTCACTCCTCGTCGTCATCTGAAGTGGTCTCGAGGGGCGCAGGGGCGTGGAGGTCTTGCGCCTCAATCTCCAGGCCGTTGGGATCTGTCCAGTCGCGATTCGACTGCATGCTGTCGATGAGCTCCTGCCGGTCGGCGGGCGACATCGTCATCGCCTCGAGAACCGCCAGGACAGTCAGGCCCCATTGCTCCTTGCGGCTCATGGAGTGCTTGTTCTGGAGGAGCTCGAGGGCGCTGCTCTTCTCCACCGGGACGAGGCGCGGCGGCCAGGTCACCTTTGCTGCGTCCTCCACAGGCACGGGCGTCGCCTCGCGGAGGATGTGGATCAGCTTTCCGTCCGGGCCTCGCGGCACGATGAGCCGGGTGTCCCAGTAGCACGCGCCCAGGTTGAGACGGTTCCCAGTGACCACAGGTCCGGCGATCTGCCATCTGACCGTGGCGACGAAGTAGAAATCCGACCCGAGCTGGTATGCCTTCAAGTCGGTCACGTCCGCGAGCTCGACCAGCGAGGCCCTCCCGTCCACCCAGCCCTTAGCCAGTTCGACCGTGCCGGCCTGGGTCATGGCCTGGAACTCCCCCCGGTGAGGCGTGACACCCCAGTACTTGGTGAGCATCCACTGCACGAAATCGGCGCCCCGCTTTGCCAGCAGCGAGCGGACGTCAGGCTCGTCAGACGCCTCGACCTCGACCTGAGGGGCGACGAGGGCGAGGACTTCGTCGAGGTTCGTCAGGTGCCTGAACCGGTCACCCAGGCCCTCGACGTCAGCGTCCATCGGCGAGGGGTACACCCCGGTGCCCTTCGTGAAATCGGTGTGGTTCTCGCTGACGAAGTAGACCGTCTCGGTGGGGTGCTTTCGCGCGTACTCGACGGCGCTCAGCCAGATCGCTACATCCCGTGCGCCGACCTTCACGCTCTTGCTGCGGTCGCCTTTACGCCGGGCCGGCAGGAGGGCGTTGGCCTCGCGGTACATGCCTTCACGGAGCGCATTCTCGCTCGTCGGGAGCACCTTCAGGATCTCGCCGTACTTCACGCGCCAGAGAGCGCGCACGCCCTCCGGGTCGGCCACGCCGAGCTCCGGCTCCGCCTTGTGGCTCTTGCGTTGCAACTGGGCCAGCGCGGACGCCGCCGACTCGTGCGCGTCGGTGTACTCAAGAGCCTTCTGAGCCACGAGCTCCTCGACAACCATCCACGGGGCGCCGACCCGCTCCGTCTTGGTCCTGGCGATGGCCCGCAGGAGCTCCGCCTTGCTGTCCTCGAGGCCCATGCCGCGTATGACACAGCTGTCCAGAATGATCAAGTTCTCGCCTTAACTCTCGCGGTCCGACCAGCAACGAGTAGCACCCCGAGACGGCATCGTGCACGCGAGTTGCCGGCTCCCACCGGCCGGTACGGCCCTGGAGGCGGTGAAGGCTCCGGCAGCGGAGGCGGCCCGGCAGGCTATCGCGCGGGAGGCCGCGCAGGAAGAGGAGAGGCGGGCCCAGAAGGCGGCGGAGACGGCGGGTTGGAAATCCAACCCGGACTCTGGGGCTGACCTGCAAGATCGCGTCCCACCCCGCTCATCCCCCGAACCGGCCTCCGTCCGTCCGTGCTGGTAGAAGACGCGCACTTGACAGACCCGGACGGAGGGACGGATGGGGGCGGCGGCGTCATCGAGGACCAGGAGCACGGGCCGGTGACGGCCGGTGGGGAGTCGGCGACGGCTGACGCCGCGCCGGAAAACGGCAGCGGCAACGAGGGGCGCGGTGCCGCGTCCGCTCCGGCCCCGCTCGTACGGCCGGTGGAACTGACCCCCGGAGGGAGGTGCTGAAGGCGATCGCGGCGGAGGCGCCGCAGTGGAAGATCACGCACGCCGAGACACTGCGGGACCAGGGCCTGGTGGCCACGGGGATACTGGAGAGGGTTCACCCCGCAGGAGATCCGCCACGCCCTCCTCGCCCGACCCCTGCCCCAGCCGTTGCGCACTGCGGTCGGCGGGGTGTCGGCGGCAGGCAGCGGGACCTTATCGCGGTCGGCCTGGCCGCCGGTGTCCGGCCCATCCCCGCCCAGCAAGTCGGTGAGTACGACCTGCTGCGCCAGGAGACGGCAGACCGGGAGGAGACACCGGTGCCAGAGTCGTGGGCGGACAAGCGCATGCGCCTCGAAGCGGAGGTCGCCGGTACCGGCCGACACCGCCCCTGCGCCGGGGACGAGGGCATGTGCCCCCGCTTCGCCCTGCCCGACACGGACCTGTGCGCCGTCTGCCTCGGCGGCGAACAGCCCGTATGCGGGCGGGCGTCGGCGAGTTCGTGAGTGTGGTCTGGGGCGGGACGGGACGGCTCGTGGGCGGCGGTCGGCATGTGGCTGGCGCCCGCTGCGGTCTGGAGCACCTGACAGACGAAGATGCGTGCTCATCAGGCCCATGCGTTGAAGAGCGTTCCGCCCAATGTGGTGATGCCGTAGGAGCGCATGTGGCGCCACTCGTCCTTTGTCAGCGCCGAGGTGTCCAGGTCGGAGAGAGGTGTGGCGAGCTGCGCGCTGCTCAGAACCATGAAGCCTGCGTCAGTGAAGGCACAGGCCCACAGCGGAGAGGGAAGAAACTCATCGGTGTACCAGTTCCGGCGTTCTTGTGCGAAGGCGATCCAGGGGTGATGGGCGTGGCACAGGATGACGCTCTCGCTCGTGCGATCGATGACCGAAGCGGTGTGGAAGGTCCGGGGGTGTTCCTGGGTCTCGATCTCGCCCACTTGGCCTCCGGCGATTCGGGCAGCTGCATGCACGGCGGTCCGGAACGGCCGCAGGTCGGTTTCCGGAAGGGGGCCGTCCTTCGGCAGGAAGAAGCCTGTCGCGCCCCGCGGTAGCGTGAAGCCCGTGTTTCCCTCATTGACCATGTCCTCATCTTGCCCGGTGGGCCGGACCTCTTGGGCGTCGTTGGTGCTGTGGCTGCGTGTTCATCCAGTACGGCGGGGTTTGGGTTCCTGTCTTGTGGTGTGCGGGGCGGGAGGCCTGGACGGTGGCGGGGACTCGAGCGGGCGAAATGTGGGCTAAGGACGATGCGGGATGTGTTACCGGCGGCGCTCACCTCCTGGACCTGGTCGAGGCCGTCGACCCAGGCATCTGCAAGGCCACCGTCGGCGGGGGTCATCGTCGGCTTGAGATCACCATCCGCAGGCCCGGGACCAGGGGTTCACCCCGATCCCGAAATGCTGGGAGGTGGAGTGGACCTTTGGCCGGCTCATGCTGAACTGCCGCCTGGACCGCGACTGCGAGACCTTGCCCACCCGCTCCCAAGCCCCGATCAACCTGGCTGTGGCCAGGCCTCGTGACCAGCCGCCTCACCCGCGCGAACGCCATCGTGACGCGATCCGAAGAAGACCACAGGGCCGTTCATCTCCGGATGACGCTGTGGACGGAAGCGGCTTCCCGTGGTCTACGCGGTCTGGAGCAATGTGCGGGGCGTGTTGTGTGGCCCAGCTGTCCTTGGGGGCCTTCCTGGGGCTTGTCCCGTAAACGATCTCTGAGGCGGTGCGGATGCGCGTGGGTCGTGGGCGGAAGCCAAGAAGGGGCTCGACACGTTCTTGTGCACCGCGGGAGCGTCGCGTGAGTTCACCCAGGTGTGACTGATCGGATACTGCTACGACGAGACCTTCGACGTGGGCTGAGGCTGATCATCTTGATCGAATACGACATCTACGCCGGCTTCCGGGGGCCGCAGGCCCCTGGGGCCACCCTCGCGGAGGCCGTGCGGGCCGACCTCGAAGCGGCCTTCGGCATCGAGTTCTTCTGTGACACCGACGGGCGGTCCCCCTCCTTCACCTGGGGGGACAACGAGCACTGGCTGAGCTGCTGGGTCGCCGTGCCGCCAGACCTGGACGAGCCATACCATTCTCACCCGGCCCGGGTCACTGCCAATCAGCCGGACTCGGACGCCTGGGCACACCGGGTCTTCGACGCCCTGGACGCAATGGGCCGGTACTCGCTGTTCATGATCGAGGACGACGAGGACCTGGTCCGGACGAACACGGAGCTCGCCCGCACCCAGTGGGAAGAGCGTTGATCCCCTGACCCGCAGTCAAGGATCTGTGCCTGGCTAGGAAGTGATCAGCGCGGCGGTACCGGCGGGAACCGTGTGAGGATCTCGCCGTGACTGGTGTGATCACGGCGTCGCAGCCGTCCTGGATAGCCCCGTTCACCGGGCTGAGCGCGCGGCAGTTCGGCAAGCTGATCACCGCGCTGCGGCGCGAGGGTGCTGATCCGGTCCGCAAGGGCCGGCCCTGGAGCCTGCCCCTTCAGGACCGGGTCTTGCTGGTCGCCGCGTACTGGCGCACCAACCTCACCCTGCGCCAGCTCGCCCTGCTGTTCGGGGTGTCGAAATCGGCTGCCGACCGCACCATCGACCATCTCGGGCCGTTGCTCGCGCTGCAACAGCGCCGGCGGTTCCGCAAGGACACCGTCCTGATCGTGGACGGCACTCTGGTCCGGTACCCGCGACCACAGCGTCGCCGAGCAGTCGAAGAACTACCGGTACTCCACCAACCGCCAAGTCGTGATCGACGCGGACACGCGGTTCGTCGTCGTGGTCGGCAGCCGGCCGCTGCCGGGCAACCGCAACAACTGCAAGGCGTGGGAGTAGTCCGGTGCGAAGGGCGCCGTGGGCATGACGACAGTGATCGCGGACGGCGGCTACCGGGGCACCGGCCTGGTCATCCCACACCGCCGCGAACCCGGCCAGGCCGAGCTCCTGGCCTGGAAAGAGGAACACAACGCCTCCCACCGCAAGGTTCGAGCGCGCGTCGAGCACACCTTCGCCCACATGAAGACCTGGAAGATTCTCCGCGACTGCCGCCTCAAAGGCGACGGCGTCCACCACGCCATGCTCGGCATCGCCCGACTGCACAACCTCGCCCTCGCCGGGTGACGGAGGAAGGCGCAGACCATCCAATACGCCGTAGATCATTTACGGGACAACGCTTAGGCGATCGGTTTGGCGGGTGTGGATTTTCGTTGGGAGGGGGTGGTGGGGGTGTGGGGGAGCCCGCCGTGGGGTGCGGCGGGCTCTGGTGGGTGGGGTGGTGTGGTTCAGCTGATGGCGAGGTTGGTGGTCCAGCCGGGGCCGCTGGCGATGAACCGGGTTCCGTGGGTGGTGCGGCCGCCGAGGTAGAAGTAGAGGTTGCCGTCGTTCATGACTGCCCACAGGTCGGGGATGGCGTCGTTGTTGACGTCGGTGGTGCCGGTGATGAAGGGCATGCTGGCTGCTGCCCAGCCGCCGGTTCCGTAGACCTCGTCCTGGCCGGTTTTGGAGGTGGCTGCGGTGGCGAGGGAGGAGAGGTCGAGGCCGCCGCCGGCGGCGGGCAGGCGCGATGGGTACACGTACCGGGCCCGGCTGTCGGTGGTGGCTGGGAGGCTGAGACCCATGGACAGGGATGAGGAGCTGCTGCGCGGCCAGGTCTACGGCGCCGACCACGACCACCCAGGCCCGCGTCCCGACCGGGCCTACGCCGAACTGGTCGGCGGCCCGCTCGACGGCCTGCTACTCGACATCACCAGCTGGACAGCGGACGAGATCCAGACCGGCGTCGCGCTGACGACCGAGCTCGGACAGTTCGGCCCAGGCGGCCGGGCCCTGTACGACCCACGCCCCGGCGAGCGGAACCGCTGGGACTGTCCGGCGACACACCCTGACTCCTGTGAGGTCTCATTGATGTTGCTGTGACCGTCTGTCGTTGACCTGCGGTACCGCACATACATCGCGACGGGTTCTAGAGACACGACGGGCTGGACTTCGCTCTTGCCATCACGGAGGAACTGTGGCTGGGGGAGGCCAAGAGCAACGACTCTCTCGGCAGGAGCCCTGGCCAGCGGCGAAACGAGGCCAGCAAGCTCATGGAGGGGTGCGCAGCTGTCGGCGCGTCCGGTCTCATCATGGCCACCGCCAAAACGCAGTGGGCAGACACGACCATTGAAGCGCTCACCGAAGAACGCCGGGGACGTCTGCGCGCCGGAAAGGCCGTGCCCAGGATCAGTCTGCTGACGGGTCTTGGAGCGTCACCGAAGCTCTCTCCTCTGACCAGCCCGTGAGGCTGCCTGTTCGGTACGTGGCTTGAGCACAACTGGTGGGCGATGGGCGCCGCTCCAACCGCGCGAGCTGCACCTTGCCGTGATGGCTGTCCCATCCGCCCTGGCCCTCGTGATGCCGCCTTCCTGGATCCCTGGCTCTCAGCGTCCTCCACACCGTCGGCGACTGCGGCGAGTGCTTCGCCCGACGGCGATGGTGCATCGTTAGGGGAGCGGTGTGTCAGCGCCGAGGGCGTTGAGAAACTCAGGACTGGCCACGCGATCGGGATGCCGGGTCGGGAGAGGTAGAGGCCAGTGTGGTTGATGCCGCAGGTGTCGCTGCAGTCGAGCGGCAGGTATCCGGCGGTCTGCTGTCCCGCGCAGCGGTGTCGCATCGAACCGGCGAACAGGGCACCGGCATACGACTTGGCGTCAAGCGGGAACTGGCGGTCGTGCGCCTGGCCGCTGAGATCTTCACGGCTTGCGGCCAGGGCTGAGACCATGCGGGGTCTCGCCCGCTCGCCGGATTTTACAACCGCGCAAACCCTCTTGATGTCCAACTGCTCTGGACATCAAGGCTTATGGTGGTGGTGTGACTTCAACCGCCGACCTGCTCCGCGGCATGCTGGGCGAGAGCGCGTACAGGGCCTTGGAGGCATTGGCCAGCACGGCCACGCCCATGTCCGGCCGGATGGTCGCGAGGGCTCTGGACGTGTCTCCGACCACGGCGACAGCGGCGCTGGGCAAGCTCAGAGAGGCCGGGTTCGCCACCTCAAGCCAGGTCGGGCGTGCCAAGCAGTGGCGCCTCAACACCGACAAGGACGTGCTGCGCACGTGGCTGGAGGAGACCCGGGTGAGCGCCGCGGACGCTCCGGCTCCCACCGGGATGAGCCCGTACGCGACCGGTGGCGGCGGCGTCACCTTCGAGCGCAAAGTCGCCGTCCAATACCTTGCCCATCTGCTCCTCGGAGAGGGTGCGGCCGAGCTGGGCGACAGTCGGTCGGTCGTCAGCGTGGCTTTTCAGCAAGCACCGGAACACTCGGTTGACGACCTCGTCATCCGCGCGGCCCGTGCCGACGAGCCGGAGCCGTCCCTGGTGCTCGCCCTCGCCATGCGCCGCGCACCCAATCTCGTCAAGAGCAACGAGTCGAGCGCCAAGCTCATCTGCACGTTCGTGCAGGAGGTCGTCAACGCACCCGCCGAGGGGCCTGAATACCGAGCCGCTCTGGTTGTCGCCGGTCCGCAAGAGCACGCGGAGCAGCTGGCAGCACTCGCCGCCGAGGCCGTCGCGCAAAAGGATGCGCCCAGCTTCTTCGGCCTCATTCGGACGCACCAAAAGTTCCTGGCCGGCGTTCGAACACGGCTCACGCACATCGAAGAACTCGTCAAACTCGCCCTGGCCACGCTCGGGACCGCCGATCCCAGCCCGCAGCTCGTCGAACAGCGCACCTGGGAACTGCTGTCACGGCTGACGGTACTCATGCCTCGACTCGAGACACCGGACGAATCGGACTGGGCCCGAGTAACGAACTCCTTGATCCCTGTGGCCCGCGGCACTGACCTCTACGGGGCAACACGGTTGCTGGAACGGCTCGTTGCCCTGGCTGACGAGTACCCACCGAAGGCAGCCACCGTCGACCTGAGTCTTCTGCGGCGCGACGCGCACCAGGTCCTCGACTCGACCACACGCCGCCACCGGCAGGGATGGAAGGCCCTCAGCCACCTTCACGAACGGGCGCTTGCCTCGGTGCGCAACGAGATCGCCACCGAGGACAGTCGCACGGTGCATCTTGACCGGAGCGATACGGCCAGTCAGCTGCTCCAGCTCGTGGAGTCCCCAGCGGCGGCGGTCGTCGCGCACGGTGACTCCGGCGTGGGCAAGAGCGCCCTCGTCGTCCGCACGCTCACCGAAGCCGCACAGGACCCCGATTCCACGCAGGTGGCCTGCATCAACCTGCGGCACCTTCCCCCGACCACAGTAGAATTGGAGTCCGTACTCGGCACCTCGCTCACCGCGCTACTCGGCGAGTTGAGCGCCCCCCGGCGCCTCCTTGTCATCGACGGCGCGGATGCGCTCGCCGAGGGCATGCTGGACCCCTTCCTCTATCTGATGGACGCGGCTGGTCAGGTCGACGTCAAAGTTGTCGCCGTCACAGCGAACGACGCCCAGCAAGTGGTCCGTGACACGATCAACGATCGCTGCGTCGGGGAGGTCGCCAGCTTCGAGGTACCACCGTTGACCGATGCCCAGGTAGCCGAAATCGTTGCAGTCTTTAACGAGTTGTCGGCTCTCGCGGCAGACCCGCGCTCACGTGAGCTGCTGCGCCGACCTGTGGTGGTGGACCTGCTCGTCCGAGGAGGCGTGAAGAGCACCCCTCTCAGCGACGCCGATGCCATGCAGCAGGTGTGGTCGGGACTGGTGCTCCGCCGGCGTCCTGAACGCGGGACCCCGGACGCCCGAAACATTGCCCTTCTCCGCCTGGCCGCCCTGGAACTCGGCCAAGGAGACCCTCTGGAGGTCGTCGGAGCAATCGATCCCACGGCGCTTGCGGGACTGCGCCAGGACGGGGTGCTGCGCACGGACATGGACGACCCGTTCGCCATCGGCCCGCAGTTCGCCCACGACGAAGTGCGCCGGTATGCGATCGCCCGGCTCTTCCTCTCAGCCGGCCACCTCACGGCGAAATTGGTCGAGGCCGGCGTGCCGCGCTGGGCGCTCGGTGCCGCACGTCTTGCCTGCCAGGCACTGCTTGCCGCTCCCGACACCCCGAAAGCCCCTCTGCGCGGCAGGTTCGCCCGCCTGCAGCAGGCCTTCGACGACCTGGTCACGGCAGGCCACGGGGACCGCTGGGCCGACGTGCCCGGCGAAGCGCTCCTGACGCTCGGAGCGCCCGACCCGGTCCTGCGCGAGGCCTGGCCCATGCTGCGCGCTGAGCCTGGCACCGGCCTGCGGCGACTGATCCGTCTCGTGCACCAGCGGCTACACAACGAAGCGGGCCTGGTGCGGATCGCCGCAGCCGAGCCCCTCATCGCCCTGCTCCTCGATGAAGACGAACCCTGGCAACAGGGCAAGCACGTGCAGGACATGCTGCGGGACTGGCTCCACGCCGTCATCATCACGGAAACACCCGCTGGGTATCCGCTCCGGGTCAGGCTGCACGACCGCCTGCTTGCCGCCTGCGCCGCTGCCGAGCGCCGGTTCAACGACGAGCAGGCAGCCGCGGCTGCGGCCAAGGCAGCCCAGCCAGCTGAGGAAGCCGAAGCCGAGCGCCAGTTCCTGGAGAGGCAGCGGCTGGTCTTCATGGGAGACAGCCGTAGGCGCGAGCGCCGTCGCAGGCGTCTTGAGCTCCCCCGTGAGATCACCGATGAGCTCATGGTCGAACTGCTGGCACTGCTCGGCCCGGATCTCGGTGAGGACGGCGAGGCTATTCTGCGCCGCGTTGCGCGCGACGCGCCAGCATGGGCTGGTCCCGCCGTCGAGGAAGTGCTGACCGGCCGGGCTCTGGCCATGTATCGGCGTGGTTTCCTTGCCGAGCTGACCGAGGCCTACTACCTCAACGAGGACGAAAACGGGTCAGGATTCCACGAGGAGGGCATCCGGCGCCATGGTGCTCGCGGGCTCGGCGTGACTCCCCTTGCGGCCTGGTACCGCGGCCCGTTCATGCCGCTGTTCCAATCGGACTTCCGCAACGGCGTCTCGGTGCTGAACCGTATGCTCAACCACGCCGCACTGGCGCGCGCACGCACCCTCACAGGCCATCACCGTCCCTACGGTGTCCGGATCGAGGACCACGACCTCGACGCCCACCGGACAGAACTTGACGTCGCAGGGGCTCGCCGGACCTACATCGGAGACGAGCACGTCTGGCTCTGGTACCGCGGAACCGGCGTCGGTCCATATCCTTGTATGAGCGCCTTGCAAGCTCTGGAACGGGTGTGTGACCAACTGGTCGAGGCAGGCGTCCCGTTGGACAGACTGGTCGCCACCTTGCTTGAGGACTGCGAGAACCTGGCGATGGTCGGCCTGGTCGTCGGCCTGCTCGTTCGCCATCTGGAGCACGCCGACCGCCTGCTGGACCGCTATCTCGCCGAGCCGGTGATCTGGCATCTGGAGTTCGCGCGTGTCGTCCAAGAAGCGAGCGGCTTGAGGGCATCCGCCGACGGACTGGCGGCTCCCGAGCGTCGACGCTGGTCGCTGCGGGAGGCAGCCATGATGATGGTGCTACGCGCTGACAACCAGCGCAGCGACGAGTTGCGACTGATCGGGCAACAACTTGTCGCAACGGCTAGGCGACTGGCTGAGGAAGAACCTGGCGAACTCGATGAGCCGGCCGTCCAAGAACAACTCGCGGCTGTGCGTGCCTGGGCTAGCAGCCTCGACCGCAGCACCTACCAAGCACAGCAAGTGGAAGGTGGCCTGGAGATCAAGAGCTCGCCTCCCAGCGACGTCGTCGAAGCGTTGCAGGTCAGGAACGTGGAAATGGCACGCGCCCAGGAAGCCATCCGGCTGAGCGTCCGCTACTACATCGATCCCCGAAACGGCACAGACAAACACATCAGCGCGGACGACTTGGTCTCCGACCTGGCTTCGGCCCGAGAACTCCTTGCGAACCCGCCAGACCCTGATCCCGCCAGCCAGTGGGACGTACCTGCCGTCGTGGCCGCGACGGCACTCACCGCGGAGATCGTGGACGGCGTTGAACTGCCCGCCGACGCATTGCGCTTCGCCGTCGACACACTCCTGCGCATCGGGGAGGGCGCGGCATCGCCACGCCGATTCGAAGCCGAGGACTCCTACTTCGAACAGGGGGCTGACCGCATTGCCGCAGAGGTACTGCCGCTCCTTCTTCTGCCCGCCGCCGCGAAGCTCCGCGCCCAGATCGACGGCACGGACGGCTCCACGACGTACCGCCAGGCTGCTGCCGCGGCAGGCAAGCTGGCGCGTTCCCTCCCCAACGAGGTTCGTGTGCACTTGGCCCGCGGCCTCGACCCTGTCTGGCATGCGGCGTGCCCAGCCGGAAACATCGCCTGCCATCACGAAACGGCCTTCCAGCTGACAGCTGAGACGATGCGCGACTGCATCCTCGGTAACTGGGATCCGCAGACCAGTCGGCGGAGGGTCGTCGCGCTCGACGATCCCGTCGCGCACTCACTCGACGAAGCCACCGACGACTCCATCTACGTAGACCGCCT
Organism: Streptomyces sp. NPDC003327; assembly: GCF_053589515.1. Lineage (NCBI taxonomy): Bacteria > Bacillati > Actinomycetota > Actinomycetes > Kitasatosporales > Streptomycetaceae > Streptomyces > Streptomyces sp. NPDC003327. The sequence continues at coordinate 38,024 of NZ_JBSFSA010000042.1, forward strand.
CGACGCAGCGATCAGGGCCCTCGGCGCGGCAGCGACGGCGTCGATCTGCGTGTCGACCCCGGCCCGCGAACTCCTCGCGGTACTCCTGGCCGCGCACCGCCGCGCGCTGCTCGCTGCCGAACAAGACATGGACAGTCGCGGCACCCACGCCCTGATCGCGGCGCGGGCATTGCTTATGGTGGCAGGCACGGGCGACGACGCGCCCGTCTTCCAGCACCTAGACGCCTACGCCGACGACGCGACGCGCCTGGAAAGCTTCTTGTGCGCGCTGTCCTCGGCTGCCGAGGAGTCAGCGGACAGAGCAGCCACGGCACGGCGGATGTGGCCGACGGTGGTCGCCCACGTCATCGCCCTGCAGACTTCCGGGCACACGCCCTTCGCCGGACGGAGCGACTACCACTCTGCTCTGGCTTCGCTCTTGCCCAACCCTGTCCCCGAAACCGCCTACCTCTACCGGGAAGTTCAGGGGAAGCCCATCATCTGGTGGGATCCGCTGGCCTGGCAGGACACAGTCGCCCACTGGCTGCCCCATGCTCAGGGCCACGTCACATGCGTGGATCAGCTCATCGCCTTCATCAAGCCCCTGCCAGCCGAGGAACAGGCATGCGTCGGCCTTCCGTGGGTGGCGAGCCTTGTCCTCGCCGATCCCAGCCATATCGCGAACCGTACCTATCTCCTGACACCATGGCTGATCGAACTGCGCCAAGTTGTCGCCGACGCGGGCCTGGCTGACGATTGGCAACGGGTAGTTGATGCCCTCGTCGTTGCCGGGGTGTCCCGACTCGCACCATACTCTGAGTAACCGCCGGGAGCGCGGGCGCCCGTATGGGGTGCGCCGCTGTGGTGTCACCGGGCACGGCGTCGGTGATGACGGGGGAGCTGGTCTGGCAAGCCTGGCCCCATGAAGGGCCGTTGTCAGAGGCGGCTGTCAGGATCTGCCGTCATGGGTAAACGGCGAAGTGCTACCGAGTTGGCTGCGGTTCGGGCTCGGCTGAAGGCCGAGTTCGTGTCCAACCTGTCCAGCCCGGATATGGCGCTGGAGGCCATACCGCTGTCTTCTACGGACCGGTGCCAGTGGCGCTGCTCGGCGGAAGGATGCGGTCACCAGTGGCCCGCCCGGTTGCAGTTTCGCACCCGAACCGTCAAACCCTCGGGGTGCCCTGAGTGCTGGAAGCGCCGCAACCGGGCTCCTGGCCCGGGAGAATCGCTGGCCGATCTGAATCCTGCGCTGGCACGCCAGTTCCGCCGGAATCTCAGCCGCCCCAACCGTGGGCCGGACACCCTGCGCCCGCAGTCCCATGACCTGTGCGTGTGGGAGTGCGCTCAGGGGCATTTCTGGCCGGCGAGGCTCGCCAATCGCACCAATGGGCGTGACTGTTCGGACTGCACCGGGCATGGCCGCTCCCCGTTCGAATGCAACGTCGCCATGCTCGTCCAGGCCGCCTGCGGGCTTGACGTGGAGCTGGACCACCGGCTCCGCCTGCCCGGGCGCCGTCAGGACCGCTTCGACCTGTACCTACCCGAGCCGGCCCTGCTCATCGACCTGGACCCGGAATGGACCCACAACAGGCCAGGAAGTCTGGAGCGTGACACCGCCAAGACCGCGGCAGCGATCGCCGCTGGACTCGACGTGGAACGCATCCGAAGCCGCGGTTTGCCGCCCGTCCCGGTGCCCGGCCTGGTCCACCATGAGGCCGGGCCGGGGGTGAACCCCGAGGGCTGGGCGGAGGCGGTGGGTGCCGTACTGCGGGGCCGCGGCCTTTCCTGGCGGCAGCTCACACCGGCCGAGGTCACCGCGGCGCTCACGAGGGGTGCGCAGCTGTGGCAGAAGGCCGTGGCCGGCCCAGAGGTGTCGGCGGTGGACGTGGCGCCCCACCTTGAGGAGGAGTTCATCGCGAACCTCACCAACCCGGGCAAGGCGCCTGATCGGATGCCGCCCGGCTGCAACGACGTGTGCCTGTGGCGGTGCGGGAAGCCGGAGTGCGGCTACGAATGGAAGGCCGTACTGCACAGCCGGGCACTTGCTGGCCGCGGCTGCAGCCGGTGCGGTCACGCACGGGTCGGCGCGGCCAACAGCAGGCCCGGCCCTGGTGAATCACTCGCCGAGGTCAACCCGACGATGGCCGAAGAACTCATCGAGATCGTCGGCCACCCCGGCTGGACCGCGTTCGATCTGCTCCCCACGTCGAACAAGACATGCCAGTGGCGGTGCCCCGAACCACACTGCCGCTTCGAGTACCCCGCCCCTCCAAACCGCCGCACAGGTCAGTCGAGCGGATGCCCCCGATGCGCCCGCCGACGCACCATCGCAGCCAGGGTCCGCCCCAAGCCCGGCAAATCCCTGCAGGACGTGCACCCTGCCCTCGCCGACGAGCTTGTCGAAGTGATCGACGAGCCGAACCTGACCGCGAAGGAGCTCAGACCGAGCTCCACCAAACTGTGCCGGTGGGCCTGCTCGAAGCCTGGCTGTCCGGGACGGTGGAAAGCCACGCCTGATCAGCGGTCCCGCCGTGGCGGGACCGGTAAACGCTGCCCAGCATGCCATCCGCTGCGCAAAAGCCGCACCCAGCCGTGAGCCCGGCCTGTGTATCGCGCCTTCTCCCCGTGATGCCGGTGATACCGCATCAGCGCGTCACGTCGCCGTCCACCTCGGCCGCTGGCACCACCATGAGGACTGCAACAGGCCCCATCCACCTTCTCCTTGCCTCATTGAGCCGAGAACCCCTCTCGGACTGGCACTAACGCGGTGTGCAGACCGCTGAAAGGCGGCACTGGGAGCCCGTTCCTCCGAGAAGATGGAGTAGGGCGGTGGGCGGAGCCTGCCGGAGCGGATGGGAGAGCTGGTGGGGGACTACGACTACGCAGCCGCGATGACGTATGCACGGGAGCGCTTGAGCGCACTGGGCGTGACCGCAGAGAGCGGAAACCTCGCCAACGCCGCCGCGGTCGGTATCACCGAGTTCGTCTGGCGCAACGGACCCATCGAAGACGCTCATGCGGGAGCGAGGGGACGGCGCAACAAGCTGCACGATGGCGTCATGTTCGCCCGCAATACCTGGGTCTACCACCAGGCCCTCGAAGCGGTGAACAGTCCCAAGCAGTACGCGCTGCTGCGGTTCGAGAAGCGCATCCTCGACCGCGAGCTCGTCTGGCCCGGCACATCCGGCACGCTGACCCAGTTCGGATACGGCGCGCTCGGCGAGATCAAGAAGCACGTCAAGAAGTCCATCGACTACCTGATGTACCTGCGGGAGACGTTCTCTTCTGAGGAGTTCCTCCTCCTTGCCGCGCTTCAGGGCTTCGGTGCCTCTGACCACTTCGGGATGCCTGCATGGGAGCCACGGGTACGTGCCGCCATGGACCGACTTCGCGGACAGGATCCCGCGTTCGTGGAACGCCTCAGGGCCGTCTACAAGATCGACTTCTCCGAGGTCCTGCAACGGGCCCCTGCCATCGTTCATGACGATCTGCCTGAGGTGGAACGAGCGCTCCTGAACGCACCGTACGAGCTGGGAGCCGAAGCGTTGGACTGGTTTGCCTGGAACCCCGTGCTCGACCGGGATCTCTGAGGCCTCCTCGGATGAGCCCGGTACACGGGCTCAGGTGTCGCGTTCGTGCGCGGAGGCACCGCTGCTGAAGCGACAGCGCGCCACCCCGCCGCGGGCAGCGCCGCTCACCAGCTCCTGTTGCCCGGGTTGGAGGAGATGCCATGATGCCTGCTGCGCGTGCAACCACTGCCGGGCCTGGTCTTCGTCCGGTGCGCCGGTCCACCACACCACACCTTCGGGCAGGCCATGGAGATGATGGCGGGCGGTCCAGTAGTACCGCTGCCAGTCCAGTGGCCAGGGCGGGTTCCACCAGGTGTCCAGGTGCGATCTCTCGGTTTGGTGTCGGTGGTGGTGAGAGTCGGTCGTGCTGGTCCGGGGATGGGTGTTGCGGGGCTGGTCAGTGGGTGTTTGCGGGTGGGTGGCTTTGTTGGTGAGTTACGAGAGCGCCTGTCGCTCAGCGTGGAGAGCGTGCTCTTCCACGGGAGAGTGATGTCGCCGAGTTTTGAGAGCGCCTGGGTGCTTGCTTCGGGACCATGGTTGTGCTCTGCACGACGAGGGGGCCGGGGTGCTGCCGAAGTCCAAGGTCGATCTGTACGCGGCGATCCGCCGTGATGCGAAGGCTGGTCTGTCGAGCCGTGCTCTTCAGCGGAAGTACGGTGTCGGGTTCCTGACCGTGCAGAAGGCGTTGACGTCGGCCTGGCCGGAGCCGCGGAAGAAGCTTCCGCCGCGGCCGACACGGCTGGATCCCTACAAGCCGTTGATCGACGAGATGCTGCGGGCCGACCTGGATGCGCCGCGCAAGCAGCGGCACACGGTGAAGCGGATTTTCGAGCGGCTGCTGGACGAGCACGGTGCGGACGAGATCTCGTACCAGATGGTCCGTGGATACGTCGCTGACCGGCGTGAGGAGATCCGGGTCCAGGCCGGACGGGGCGTTGTCGAAGCCTTCGTCCCTCAAACTCATAAGCCCGGAGCGGAGGCGGAGGTCGACTTCGGCGACGTGACGGTGCGGCTGGCTGGCGAGCTGGTGACCTGCTACCTGTTCGCGTTCCGGCTGTCCTACTCGGGCAAGGCCGTCCACCGGATCTTCGCCTCGGCAGGTCAGGAGGCGTTCTTCGAGGGCCACGTCCACGCTCTCAACACGTTGGGCGGGGTGCCGACCGGGAAGGTCCGCTACGACAACCTTAGGGCCGCGGTCGCCCAGGTGCTGGGCTTCTCCCGGCATCGCGTCGAGGCCGAGCGCTGGACGGCGTTCCGCTCCCACTACGGCCTGGAAGCTCTCTACTGCCAGCCCGGAATCCGCGGCGCCCACGAGAAGGGCGGGGTCGAGGGGCAGATCGGCTGGTTCCGCCGCAACCACCTCGTCCCGGTGCCCGAGGTCGCGACCCTCGCCGAGCTCAACGTGATGATCGACCAGTGGGACCAGGAGGACGAGAACCGCCGGATCCGGTCCCGTCCTCGCACGATCGGCGAGTACTTCGCAGCCGAGCAGCCGCTGCTGGCGCCGCTACCGCAGGAGCCCTTCGAGACGGGCCGGCTCTTCACCCTGCGGGTCGACCGCTACAGCCAGATCAGTGTCCGCACCAACCGCTACTCGGTGCCGGTCCGGCTGATCGGCCGGAACGTCCGAGCGATGCTGCACGCCTCTGAGCTGGTGGTCTACGACGGGCGGGACGAGGTTGCCCGGCATGAGCGGCTGATCGCCAAAGGCGGCACCCGCCTCGAACTGGACCACTACCTGGAAGCTCTCGTGCGCAAGCCCGGCGCCCTCCCCGGAGCGACCGCGCTCGACCAGGCACGGTCCGCGGGCCGGTTCACTCCTGTCCATGACGCCTGGTGGGACGCCGCGGTCAAGGCCCATGGCGAGCGGGACGGCAACCGCGCGCTCATCGAGGTCCTCCTCCTCGGCCGGCACCTGCCGCACGAGCACCTGGTCACCGGACTTGCCGCCGCCCTCAAGACCGGGGCGTTGACGGCGGACGCCGTCGCTCTTGAAGCCCGCAAGGCAGCAGACGCCGACACCACCACTGCCGAGGAGCCAGAGCCCTCGGCAGGAAGCCGAACCAGCATCGCCCCGCTGCCGGCTGCCGTCCGGGCACGCCTGCCACCTGACAAACGGCCTCTTCCGTCGGTCGCTCACTACGACCAGCTTCTGCGGCTCCGCCGCGACCGCCCCACCCCCTGAAGGAGAACAGCGTGTCCATCCCCCGCCAGCGAGGACTCACCGAGCAGGCCGCCACGGCAGCGATCGACCAGGCATGCCGGATGCTGAGGCTGCCCACCATCCGGTCCCAGTTCCCCGAGCTCGCCGAAACCGCGAGCCGAGAGCAGATGTCCTACCTCGGCTTCCTCTCCGAGCTCCTGCTGGCCGAATGCGACGACCGGGCCCGCCGCCGGTCCGAACGTCGTATCAAGGCCGCCGGCTTCCCCCGCGACAAGTCGCTGCGCAAGTTCGACTTCGACGCCAACCCCAACATCGACCCGGCGATGGTCCACACCCTCGCCAAGTGCGAATGGATCAAGAAGGGCCTGCCGCTCTGCCTCATCGGCGACTCCGGCACCGGCAAGTCACACCTCCTGATCGCGCTCGGTACCGAGGCCGCGATGGCCGGCCACCGGGTCAAGTACGTCCTGGCGACGAAGCTGGTCAACGAGCTCGTCGAAGCCGCTGACGAGAAGCAGCTGACCAAGACCATCGCCCGCTACGGCCGCGTCGACCTTCTCTGCATCGACGAGCTCGGCTACATGGAACTCGACCGCCGCGGCGCCGAACTTCTCTTCCAGGTCCTGACCGAACGCGAGGAGAAGAACAGCGTCGCCATCGCCTCCAACGAGTCATTCTCCGGCTGGACCAAGACCTTCACCGACCCTCGCCTCTGCGCGGCCATCGTCGACCGCCTCACCTTCGGCGGCAACATCATCGAAACCGGCACCGACTCCTACCGCCTCGCCACCACCCGAGCCCAAGCGGAACGAGCAGCCGTCTGAGCGCAGTCCGCCTGCTCTATCGAACTGGCCCGCACTCATCGACGATCACGGTCGGCTCTGACAGGAAGACATCCCGGTCGATGGGGTCATAAGCGATGTTGAACGTGTCCAGCCAGTACGACCAACCGCGGATCCCCAGGGCGCTGGTGAACCGGTAGTTCAACTGCCAGCGAACCCACTGCCCGGGAAGCAGTCGAACTGCCGGCGGCCTGCGCGGCCTAGGAGGCAACCCGAAGAGCGGCTCCACACGAGCGAGCACTCGGAGCCGATCACCTTCGTCCCGCAGGCTGACACCGACCTCGCGGAAGTCTTTCTGGCTCGAACGTGGCTCGAAGCCGTCACGCTCGGACATCTGGACGAAGTGGGCAAACCCGGGGGGCACCTGGGGCAACGAGAAGCCGACCGGCGCCGCGTTCCTGCGGGCAGCGGCCTCCCCGCCCCGAGACTGCTTCGTCCAGGACGTCTTGATCCACTGCACCGTGATGTCCACCGCACCTGCCCTTCGCCGAGAGCCTACGGTCAACATCTGCTTGACGTCACCCAGGTTCCGACGCAACTGCCTGTTGCCAGTTCTCAGCAACATTCCGCAGGGGGGGAGACCCAGACCGCTCTCCGGAACCGCCTACAAGCGCTCTCCGGTCTCACCTACGCAGCCATTGGCTCGTTCGCGCTCGGCCAGCGTCCACCTCTGCGGGTCGTACTCGGCCCGCATTACCCCGCCGCTGTCCGGTCCGCCGGGCAAGCCGCACTCGACCTCCCTGATGTGCCGCAGCCAGGCCATCGCTTTCTCCCGCGCAACCACAGGGGCGGTCTCGAACAGCCCCCACTGCGGCACCGCCTGCACCGGCTCCGCACCCAGGACCGCGAAGTCCGGGTCGGCGAACAGGTGTCCGGCGAGCACCACCTGGTCCGCGCCGCCCTCATCGATCAGGTGGAAGCCTTGCCGGGAGAGGGCCACGACCTGCCACCGCACTCCGCCGAAACGGACCTGCGCCCCGACCTCCACCACCGGCCGGCCACGGCGCCGCACCCCACTCACCCGGCCTCCCAGATTCCCGCACCAGCCCTGAGGCCGTCTCTGCTGCTGTCCCTGGCGCCCGGCAATCCGGATCCGCCCCCGGACGCAGGGGCATGGACCAGGACGCGTTCGTGCAGCGGCACATCGATCGCCGCCTCCAGCAGTCCCGCCCACAGGGCGTGGAAGGCGACGGGCAGCACCTCGATCGGATCACCGACCGCTGCCACCCCTTCAACGAGCGGCCGCGGCCGGGCGAATTCGTCCACCACCGCCTCCAGCAGCCCCGTTCTTCCCCGATGCCGCGGGTGGCGGTAGCCGGCCAGCCACTTCAGATTCGCTGCCGGCACCTCGTCCAGCGGCGCCAGTCGCCGGTAGCTCCAGCCGATCTCCTCACAGGCCGCGCCCACCGCTTCGGCGGCGGCCAGGGCGCGTTCACCGCCGGCATCGGGGCGGCTGGGGCAGTCGGCCAGCAGGGCAGTGCCGTCGCGGTAACGGGCGAACAGCTGCGGCACCCAGGACCGCACCAGCCCACGGGAGGTACGCCACAACAGCCGCACCGGCCGCCCCGCGAGTCCGGTCACGTCCGGGGCCCGGTCCAGGACCATCAGCTGGATACGCATCGCGTTCGACCCCGCGGCCACGTGCCGCCCAGTGGTCGCCGACCACCACAGGCCCGGCCCCCACCGCCGCCCGGGGACCACCGGGAACGCCGACACCGGATCAAGGTCTTCGAATGCCACTGCCACGGCGGCATCCGCCCACCTCTGCTGCACTGCCCGTCCGACGGGGTCGAGGAAGACCGCTTCGAACCCTGCCCCGATGTTCACGTCCACCGGCCCGGGCCTGCTACCAGGCCTGACCGCCGCATTCTCGCCGCTCACCCGCCCAGCCAAACCGGCCCGGCTGCCCGCCGGAGCCATTTACGCATTTCGATCACATGGCGCCACGTGATGCGGTAGCAGCGGACCAAACGCCATGCACGCCCAAGCGACCTGGCGCGAACCGCCCGTTTCCCGGCGAGCCAGCGCCTATCAGTCGCCCGCACCCTGGTACGCCTTGAGCGCGTCGGCCAACGGACCAGGGGGCAGCTTCGCCCACCGGGCCACATCCTGCGGCGGCACCCCCGCATTCACAGCCGCCACAACAGTGTGCTGCAGAGCCTTCTCGATCAGGTCGGCACTGTGACCGAGGACGCGCAGCAGACGCTGGGCCACGTCCGCACTCGAACCGGCCTGCGCCCCACGCAGCTGGATCAGCTGCTCCTGAGCGCCGTCGACGAGGCTGCTGATCTGGGCGCGCTGTTCAGCGGGCACCACCGCCCGCCACATCGTCCCCGAGCCAGGTGCCTTCTCCTTGCCCAGGACCCGCAGCTGGCCGGCCATGGTGACGGCCTGGTGTTCCTGCCGCAGCCACCACGGGTCGTTGTCGTAACCGGGCGGCCCGCCGACGCCGCGACGCCGGCGGATGACACCGCCCATCCACGCAATCAGCGGACCACCGTGATCCGACGCCACCAATGGCCCCAGCCACGGCCGCCCCACCCGCTCACCGAGCCGACGGCAGAACAACCCGTCGACGGGCAGCGCCCGCGGCCGCCCGGCACCACTGTCCGCCCACACCAGCTCGGCCATGCCCGGATCCAGCAGCACCTCGGCGACCGCCACCACCTCCGGGAAAACGACCGCGTCCCGCCCCACGATCCGCCACCACTCCAGATCACCCCCAGCATCCCCGCCCGCGACCAGATGCAGCCGCCGCGGCCAGACCGTCTCCCGCTCCCAGCCATAGGCCCCCTCCCACCACCGGGCGACCACCGCCCGCGCCAGCGCGAACACCCGCGCCGGCTCCGCACCGGCCCGCACCGCCCGACGCCCCACCGACGCCCACCGCCGCTGCGCCGCCACCACCTCCGGCAGATGCCGCACGTCCAGGTACTCACGGGGCTGGTCGGCGTCCGCGTCCAGGAGCCACCGCCCGTGCCGCACACACACCCGTTCCCACCGCGGGACGTACCGCACCGCACGCACGGCCGTCCCTGTGCGCTGCGCCGTACACAGCCCGCAGCCGAACGCCACTGGCCCAACAATCATGCCGCCGATCCGCCACACCGCAGCTGGCGCTTTGTCCCTTCCGGCAGGCAGCTTGGCGTCTTGCTGTTCCCAGGACGGCAACGCCCGTGACGCCACGTCCTCCCCGATGCCGCACAGGCTCGCCAGAAGTCGCCGTCCGGCAGCGTTCAGCACTACCTCGGCGTCAGCCCGGCAGGCGCCGCCCTCGTGCTTGGGCTGCTGGTTAAGCCACTGCCAGTACGACCGCAGCCCCTTCGCCTCCAACCCGTAGCGGCTGGCGATGCGGCAGATCAGCGACGAGGTCGTCTCCCCCTGCAGGGGCGCGAACCGCAGGAGGCCGGGGTAAGGGGTCACTCCACCACGGTCTCGTGCTCACCGTCTTGGCGGGCGTTTTCGCAAAAGACGCTCAGCAGACCGAGACCACCTCACCTCAGCCGACCGCATTCGTCGCGATCAAGCCTCAGGCGGCCGCCCCGGTGCCGACTCGTCCCACAGCGTCGGACGCCCGCCCAGCCCGCGCGCCCATCAGGGACCCGGATGCGACACGCGGGTCCTTCCTGTCTGCATCAGTTTTCCAGCCCAACGCAGCCGCGTGACCTGGGGAAACAGTGCTTCGCATGCGTCGGGAGCGGGAGTTGGGAAAAGTTTCTTCCGTTCGGCATCCGGATCTGGCCCTTCTGCTGCGTGTAGGGGATGAGGGCCTTGTGCCTTCATCAACGAGTTCGTCACTACTGGAAGGCCTGGTCGATGACTTGGTCGTACTGGGTAGGAGCGGGCGGGGTGTCACTTCCCGTACTGGTCCTGCTGTTCTTCGCGATGCGCCGCGCCAAGGGTGTCGTGGAGATGCTTGTGAAGGCGCATATCGAGACCCGGGCGGAGCGCGAGCAGCGCGCCACCATGGTCGCGATGGCGCAGTCCCTACCCGACGGCGGCGCTGCGGCCCGCTTCGAGCAGGGACGGCCGGCATGGCTGTTCCGCAAGGACTCAGCCGAGCCGGAAGGCCACCGGGCCATCGTCACGCGGGAGGCTGCGTGAGCGAGGCCGCCCCGGGAGCGGACTTCGAGCCTTTCGTCCTCGAGACCATCGAGGCGTTCTCCCGACTGGCCCGGGCCCAGGCAGGCGACTTGCACAGCGCCCAGGACGCTGTGCAGGACGTCTACCTGAACATGTACCGGCGGTGGGATTCCCTCACCGCCGGGCAGGGTTCCCTGACCGCCTACGGCCGCACTGCCGTGAAGCGGGCGGCCATCGACCAGTTCCGCCGGAACAAGCGGATGGTCACGGTTCCCGTTCATGAACTGCCCGAAAAGGAATCAGGCATCGGAGTTCCCGAAGCCGCCTATGAAATGATCAAGGAAGGCATCGTCGAGCTCGTCGAGAGCCTCCCTGAACGGCAGCGCGAGGTAATCACCCTGTGCATTCTGCAGGACCTCAGCCCTGGCGTGGTTGCACAGCGCCTCCAGATCAAGGAGGAGTCGGTGAAGCGCTACATCAAAGCCGCCGCCAAAAACCTGAAGAAGTCCATCAACGAACGCAGCGAGGAGGTAACCGTATGACGCACCTGTCCGCCTGGACGCACCACCCCGAGGAGCGGGGAGCCATCCGGCTCCTCGCCCTGTGGCTCCTGCTCGAAGGCGCTGAGCAGGCAATTTCCAAGGGTTCTCGGATCAGTGAGAACCGTGTTCAGGCGGAGGGGGGCCAGCCTTCGGGCTGGCCCCCGGCCCCCGCCCCCGGCCCGGAAACCGGTGGAAGCAAGAATCGTCGACTCGGTTCACACCGTGAACTGCACGCTCTTCTGAAAAAGGAGATCGATGATTCAGCCACACCGCAGGAAACACGTCGCGTAGCAGAGATCCTTGAGTTCCTGGACAGGGATGATGAAGCGCGAAGCTGGTGGAACAGGGCAGCTCTCAAGGGTGATCAGGATGCATTGGACTATCTCCATGTCCTTGATGCCGAGAATGATGGAGATTCATCTTCGTACTGCTGGCGAGAGAAGAGCAAAGGTGATCAATCATTCCGCTCATTCGTGAGGTCATTCGCATGCTCACCTCTTCTCATTGCGGACAGGCTTGATTCCGCCTTGGGAGAAGCCGGCGTCCGAATGCCCGACGGATCACAGAACCTGGTCCGCGAGATCGAGGACTTCCTGACCCACTTGGACCACACGACCGGCGGACCGCGGTGCTGACACGACAGCGCCTGACGCGCCCGCACACAGGAGAGCGTTTGTAGATCAGCTTCCATGAGGCCTTCACGCTGCAAGGCCAGACGACTCGTTGAGGTGGCGGCCCACCCCTGCATACGCGGGGATGGGCCGCCACTGCGTTGAGCCCAGCACGTCCGCTAATCGTTTTGCGCATCTGGAGCCTGACGACCGCCATGACCAGGAACGGGCTGGCTCGTGCCGGCTACTCGGCTTCGTTCTCGGTCAGGGAGATGTTGATCGTCCTCTTGTACTTGTTGCCGTGGCTCCACTCCAGAGCGCCGTCGTGTTGCAGGCGTCCGACCACGATGCCTGGGGCGATACCTGCCTGCCGGGCGAATGCTTCGATCCTGGTGAAGGGCATGGGGCGCTGTACGAGCTGCCGGTAGGCGGCGGCATGTTGTGCGGGGACGAGGACTTCTGAGGCGAAGGCGTCGGCTTCTGCTTCGCTGCGGTCTCCTTCCGGTGTGGTGTCAGGGTTGCGGCGGGTGTCGTCGATGAAGGTGAGGCGCTTGCCGTGCAGAAGTACATGCCCTAGCTCGTGAAAGACGGTGAACCAGAAGTGGTCGTCTCTCTTGAAGCGGTCGCTGAGGGCGACTCCCACCTTGTCCGGGGTTAGCCAGCGGGTGACTCCGGACACGTGCGTTTTAGGCGGGGCGGGAACGAAGACCACGGCCACGCCGGCTTGTGCGCACAGGCGGGGCAGCTCGGTCAGCCAGACGGATGGTTCCTCGACCGTCAGGGCCCGCAGGCGGGGGAGAAGCTCTGTGAGTGCTGCGCGGTTGAAGGGGGCGCAGTGAAGGTCGCGTGCTTTGAGCTCGGCCTGGCGCATCCAGACGGCGGTGGCGTAGTCGTCGGGTTCGAGGACGGTGGAGCGACGGAACGCGGTGCGGTAGCTGCGCCACAGCTCTTCGGCGGTGTCAGGGGAGCCGACTCCGAAGAAGGCCAGCAGACGCTCGAGGTTGTCGACGGTGTGTTCCTTGCCGGTCAGGATGCCCTGTCTGACCAGCTCGGACAGAGGGAAGTTGTTGAGCCAACCAACTTGTCCGCTCAGCGCCTTGCGGCTCTCCTCGCGGCTGACATGGGTGCGCCAGGTGGCTTCGAGCTGGTTCCAAAGTGAGGCTGGGATGCCGACTGCGCGTTCGAGCAGGAGCGCGGTTTCCGGCGTGAGGACAGCGCTGCCCTGGACGATCTGATTGATGTGCTTGGTCGACAGGCCGGTGCGCCGGGCCAGGTCGGCCTGCGGGATCCCGAGGACTTCGAGCTGTTCCTTGAGGGTGTCGCCGGGCGGGAGCGCGGAGTCCGGGGCGAAGTCGTGAAGTGGGGCGGTGGGCGGAGTCACGTGAGTGCCTCTCGGTCGTCGAGGCGCGGAAGGGCGGGAAGGGCGAGGAGGCCGGCGGCTCAGGGGAACTGCAGGGCGGTGACAACCAGGGCGTGTACCGAGTGCTCGTCCAGGCTGCCGTCAGCGAGCAGTGCGGGAGGGTCGTCCCGGGGCCGGACGATCAGGTCTCCGCAGGCCCCCACCGAGATCAGCCGGGTGAGCGGGTCGGTGCCGGGAGGGCCTTGTCGCAGGCGCGCGGCGGCAAGGTGGCGCAGGTCGGCGAGCCGGTCGGCCGCCTCTATCTGAAGAAGGCGCCGGAGCAGGGAGTTGGAGATGTCCTCCCCGAATGCAGACCGTCTGGCGGCTGCGCTGTTGCAGACCCGGGCGAGTTCGGGGTCCTCGAAGACGATCTTCACCGGCAGCCTCAGAATCTTTTTCCGTTTACCTGTCGCTTCCATGCTACTCTTCGAGCAAGGTCAACAAGTTTCATGCACCTGTTGGGTGCATGAAACCTGGATGCGGTGCTGGCCGTACGGCGACACCGCGGGAAGAAGAGGTCCTCATGGCGGGCAAGTCCGGTATGGCGAGTGGGGCTGGTGGGAAGCGTGGCCGGAGTGCGGTCACGGGACGGTTCGTGAAGCAGTCGACGGTGCGTCGGAGCCCGTCGACGACGGTGAATGAGCGCGTGTCGCGCGGCTCGAAGAAGAGCAAGTAGGCGGGCCTCGAGCCCGCCTTTCGCATATCCCGGCCTGCCGTCGCAGGCCGGGGGAAGGGGAGGTGGTCGTCATGACGACGGCAGACATCCAGTACGAGAAGACCGGCGGCAAGACGGTGACGGTCACGGTGGACGGTGAGCCGGTGGAGGTGCCGAAGCGCACGACGCCGAACGCGGTCCTGGCCCTGGCCGGTATCGACGCGGGCACGCACTACCTGGTCCGGATCACCGGCCGGCACCAGCACTCGTTCGCCGGCCGCGGGCAGGAGGAGATCAACGTGCACGAGCGGGAGACGTTCGTGTCGGTCTCCACCGGCCCGACCCCGACCGCATGACCGCGGTCATGCCGGAGGCGGGGCCCGCGGGAATGCTCGCGGGCCTGCGCCGCGCCGGCTACACGGTGGAGCAGACCGGCAACTACGCCGTCTTCGACTACCGCGTCGAGGTCGGCCCCCAGGCCGGGACGACGGTACGCATCGGTTTGGATCTGGTGCCCGACTGGCCGCTGTCGGCCCCGCACGGCCCGCACATCACCCCCCGCCTGGGACACCCCCACGGCGCGGTACACAATTCCCCGCTGGGCCCGGAGTGGGAGCACTGGAGCCGGCCGCCCGCCGACTGGGCGCAGGACCGCACCGTCCGCGGCTACCTGAGACACCTGCGCACCCTGTTCGCGCAGCTGGAGAACGGGCCCTCCGCATGATCAGCCGCTTCTCGGTCGCGATGACCAACGAGGTCGCCCAGCACCTCACCGGCCACCTGCGCCGTGCCGACGGGCAGGAGGACTGCTGCTTCGTGCTGTGGCGGCCGAGCACCGGCGCCAGCCGCACCACCGCTCTGCTCACCGAGGTGGTCCTGCCGCAGGACGGTGAGCGGATCGTGCACGGCACGGTGGACTTCACCAGCGCATACTTCCTGCGCGCCGCCGCCCGCGCAGCTGAGCACGGCTGTGGACTCGGCTTCATCCATGCCCACCCCAAGGGCCGGGGCTGGCAGCGCCTGAACGGCATCGACCACGCGGCCGAGGCGTCCTTCGCCGCGCAGACCCAGGTGATCACCGGCCGCCCGCTGGTCGGTCTGACCTTCGCTGCTGCGGACGCCGGATTCAGTGCCCGCATCTGGCAGCAGCAGGCCCCCCGCCGCTACGCCCCTACCGAGGCAGAGAGCGTCCGTGTGGTCGGCGGCCGCCTGACGGTCACCTTCAACGACCGTCTTCTGCCTGTGCCAGCGGCGACGAACCGGCAGCTGCGCACCGTCTCCGCCTGGGGGCAGGCAACTCAGGAGGACCTGGCCCGTCTGCACGTCGGTGTCGTCGGATGCGGTTCAGTCGGCATGCTCGTTGTCGAAGCCCTGGCCCGTACCGGTATCGAGCGCCTGAGCCTGTTCGACTTCGATACCGTCGAAGAGCACAACCTCGACCGGCTCCTGCACTCCACCATCCGTGACGTGCGCCTGCACCGGGCCAAGGCCCACCTTGCCGCCCGAACCGCCCACCGCGCGGCCACCGCCACAAACTTCCGCGCGACGCCGTACGAGCTGAGCGTGGTCGAACCTGCCGGATTCGCCGCCGCAGCCGACTGCGACGTGATCTTCTCCTGCGTCGACCGGCCCTGGCCCCGCGCCGTCCTCAACTTCCTCGCCTACGCCCATCTCATCCCCGTCGTCGACGGCGGCATCGCGGTCGACGCCCGCGGCGGACGCCTGCGCGGCGCCGAATGGCGCGCCCACATCGCCGCGCCCGGCCGCGCCTGTATGGAATGCCTGGGCCAGTACGACCCCGCCCACGTCCAAGCCGAACGCGACGGCTCCCTCGACGACCCCGCCTACATCACCGGCCTGCCCGCCGACCATCCGCTGCGCCTCAAGGAGAACGTCTTCGTCTTCTCCACCAGCGCTGCGGCAGCACAGCTCAACCAGTTCATCACCATGGCCACTGCACCGGGCGGGATCGCCGACACCGGTGCCCACCTATACCACCTGACCACTGGCACCCTTGAGCGCCGCGAGGACGGCTGCGAGACGGGCTGCCCCTACGACAGCATGCTGCGAGGGCTCGGCGACGACGCCCCCGTCACCGTCACCGGACAGCATCTGGCCGCCGAGCATATCCGCGCTGCACGCGACCTTGCCGTACACCGCTGGCCGCTTCGAACTCGACGTGCCATCGATGACCTCCTGCTACGCCTCCAATGATCTGGCGGAATACGGGATACGAATGGGTCTGTCCGACGACCGTCAGACCCACCCGACACCGAGCTCTCGTAGTGCGTCGCGCTGCTGCTGGTTGAGCTTCTCCCTTCTGGCTTTGGTGTTCGAGAGCCACACGCCCAGCTTCACCGTCACCGGCTCGGTCTGGCCGTCGACCGTGATCTCCTCGGCGTGGCCGCGTGGTACAGGCCGGTCCGCGCCTTCCCGTTCTACCCACTGCGTGAGGGCCGCCAGGCCCCGCTGGAATGCCTGCTGTGCCTTGCTCGGTCCCTTCGTTGAACGCGTGGCCGCCGGGGCTGGAGCGGGCCGTTCGACGGGCGTCACGCCCAGCGCGGTCAGTCGTTCCTGTTGTTCGGCGGAGAGTTGTGTCCAGGTGCTCGCTTCTCTTTGCCGCGTGAGCCATCGTCCGATGTCGTCACCCTCGAAGAGCACGCCGGGCTGGATGTCGGGCAGTACGCCACCGTCCTCGTCGGCGGCGAGGTCGGCCAATACGCGGTAGTGCCGCTGCCAGTCCAGCGGCCAGGGGCAGTTCCAGTCGGGGTCGATCTCGGTGAGCTGCTGCGCGCGTACGGCGGCCCGCTTCGGGTCCTTGCCCAGGCCGCCCTTGCGGCGCAGGTTGGCCATGTGCTGTCCAACCGGCACAAGGCCGTCTCCCTCGCCTTCGCCCCACATCGCGTTTTGTCGGGGTGCGAGGTGCCCCATGGCCCTCCGGTACGACCGCAGCGCCGCGAGTTTGTTCTCCCACGCCTCCTCGCCCGGCTCCCAGACCATCCCGGCGTCGTCGAGGAGGGTTTTGCGGTGGGGGTCGAGTTCTCCGGCCCGCAGCACTTTTCGCTGTTGGTGGACCCATCGGCCAAGCGGGAACGTCTTCGTCGTTGCGACTTCGGTCTCGACGTCATACGGGACGGCGTGCAGGCCGGTGATGCCGTTCTCGGCACGCCACCGGACCAGGGCCTGGTAGCCCTCGAGCCAGACGAGGGACTGGGGGCGGATGACGCGGCAGCGGGTGAGGGCGGCGATGTCGGCGGCGTCGCGGGGGGAGGCGAAGTTGACCACGATCGAGGTGATCCGGTCGACCTCCTGCTGCGCGTCGCTCGTCTCCTCACCCTCCCCGCTGTCGGTTCCCGCTGCGGGGGAGGGGTGGACGTGGATACGCCGGCGTTCGGTACCGCGGGTCAGAGCGTGGGAGGCGAGCTGGTCGACCATGCGTTCCGAGTGTGAGCGCAGGGCCTGGAGGATGTCGACGAGGGGCTGGTAGCTGGCGGAGGCGAGCATGTCTTTCGGGTCCTCGCCGGGCTGCAGGAAGACCGGGATGATGATCCGCGCCGTCTTCACTGTGCCGTCCGGATTCGGACGCAGCGCCCGCCCGATGTTCTGGACGATGTCGACCTGGGAGCTGCGTGAGCCGACGATGCACACCGCTTCCACGCCGCGCAGCCCGGTGATGTCGACGCCGACCCCGAGGGCCCGTACGGAGGAGAGGAAAGCCCGGTGTACCCGCCGATTCTCGGCGTCGATGCCGTTGGCGAACCGGTGGATTACTTCACGCCGGTGGGCGATGGGATGGTCCCCGCACAGCCAGTCCGCCCAGACCCGGTCCGCAGACACGTGCCGGCCCTCCTCCAGCTCGTACAGCTCTGCGTCGATCGACGATGCGGGCAGTTCCTCGGCCTCGGCCAGCGCCGCCGCGGAGGCCTCAGAGGCATACAGCTCGGCGGCCGTCGCCGGCATCTGCTCGGCAAATGCTGCGGCTTCTTCGACCCGCTGGTGGAACACCATGGTGGTGTGCAGATTCCGCTGCGCCGCGTGCTCCAGCAGCGCGGCCTGGAGCAGGGCCATGCGCCGGCCGCGCAGCGCGTCCTCCGACAGCCCCAGGATCGGGTCCGGGTCGCGGATCTCGAGCACATCGATCTCGAAACCGGCGAGGATCGAGCGTTCCACCGCCTCCGCCAGACCAAGATCGAAAATCCGGGTGCCGTACGTGCTGGAGTCGTCCTCCATCGACGCGATGACCAGCTCCCGCCCGTCCCGCCCGCGCTGCGGCCGGGGCGCGGCGAGGATCCGCGGGGTGGCGGTCAGGTAGAGCCGGAAGTCGACAGGGATCCGCGACTGGTCGTGGATCGCCGCCCACGGCCGCCCCATGTCCCCGGCCGTCATGTGCCCCTCGTCCAGAATGGCCAGGTCGAACGGAGCCATCCGCTGGCCGTACAGCCGCTCCCCGCCCGCCAGAGCCGACTCCAACGGCCCAGGAACCGCCCCACGCCCAGAGACATCAGCGGGGTCCTCACGGTCCACGAGAGAGGCGTACGTAGCAAACACGACCACCGGCCCGGACCCAGCCCACAGCGCGAGCTGGATCGGATTGGTCGTCGTGCGCACCCCGAGCTGCTCCAGGACCTCGTCCCTGTCCACCGAGCAGACCGCGACCATCGGCGCCCGGTGCCCGACCCGCCGCCAGGACTGCGCACTCTGCACGATCAGATCCAGGGTGGGCACCATGACCAGGATCCGCCCCTCCGGGAAGCACTCAAGCGCGCACACAGCTGTAGTGATCGTCTTCCCGGACCCGGTCGCGGACACCCCCATGGCCCGCGCCCCCTCCGGGGGCACAGGTGATCTTGCAGGAAATCCCACCCATTTACGAAACGCTGACTTCTGGTCGACCTGGTGTTCCCTGAGCTGAACCCCGAACATCTCCCGCTCCTCATTCATCAATATAATCGCTGAATTACAGGCAGGCGAGGGACAGCCGGCTGAAGGACCGGGGCAGAAATCCCGGGTGCGCCGACCGGGTCGCGGACCGGCCTCGGCTCTCGTCCGCAGCGGGCAGAAGCCCGGGGCCTCACGGCAGCCTTGCTCCGGAAGGCCACGGTCCCTCCACAGGACAGCCCCCACAGTAGGGGCATTTCACACCCGTCGTATGCTCACCGGCATGATCCACCCCGTCTCAGGCCCTCCTGCACGGAGGCACCTTGTCTCTGCCCTGGCGCTCGCCTCGCTGATCGCGCTCTGCTGGTACGCCACGAGGCCGGTCTACGCAGACTGCGTCTATTTCGGTAACTATTCCATCGAGGAAGCTGTCGAATCCGGACAATGCGACCCTCCTCGAATGCGTTGGGAGACATGGAAGGATGTCTAAAAAACCCGCAGGGTGTCACGTACTTCTGCCAACTCTACATGCTGCATCAAACTGAAACAGCCCCGCCACGACCCATGATCAAGAACCCGCGCCGAAAGCTCACCCCGAACCGAACACGACCCAGCATCAAGAACCCGCGCCGAAAGCTCGCCCCGGACCGAACACCACCCGCACGCCCAGCTCGGCAGGCGCCAGAGCACCCGAGGAACAGAAGGCACGACCACTGAAAACACGACCGGCGAGCCCGGCCCAGCTTGATCCAGCGTCAGCGACCCCAGACGCAGCCGGAAGACCCGCGCCAGCGGCGCCCCCAAGGAGAGTCGCCAGGCACGCACACCCCACAACCGCGCGCCCGGACGGCAGACGGACAAACAGACCAGAGACCACACCAGCCCTCCCCGGTGGATCGCCTGCTTGGGGGTACACGGGCCGGCATGGCACCGAAGAGCGAACACTCCATGCCCCTGCGGGCCGTACGCCAGCTGCGCCGGATCCGCTCCTTCTACACAGCCGGCGTCCTGCTGTGGGCGGCCGCCGCGGCCTGGACGGGATGGACTCATCCCGGAAGCCGGCAGATGTGGGTCTCCCTTCTCCTCCTGGCCGTCTTCACAAGCCTGCTCGCCACCACCTGGCTGTGGCTGTACCGCCTCCAAACCACCCCAGAGCACCGGCCGGCCCATCACGCCCGGCCCCGACGAGCCGTCACCCCCCGCCACGCAAACGCCTGAACCCCACAAACCACACACCCACCCTGCAGCCAGCCCGGCCCGCGCTAGCGGGCCTTCAAGGTCCTGAAGGCGCAGCCGAAGGACCCCCAGGCGGGGGAGCGCAGCGGACCCGCCACAGCCGGCCTGGAGCGAAGCGAAAGGCCGGCCGTGGGGCGCAGCCCCACCAGCTCCGAGAGCGCAGCGAACGGAGCACCAATCCCAGTGCGCAGCACTGGGATTGAGTGGGACGCGCAGCGTCCCACCAGCGCTCCCGCGGAGCGGGAGCGCAACACCCGCGCGCAGCGCGGGTGTTCGCTTGCCCATCGCGCAGCGATGGGGTACCCGCTCCGCCGGAGTTCGG
>NZ_JBSFSA010000043.1:0-56397 GCF_053589515.1 Streptomyces sp. NPDC003327
GCAGGAACAGCGACGACGCCTTCGCGCAGGGCGCCGGCGAGGTGGACGCACGGGCCATGCTGCGGCCCGGACTCGTCTACGACTCCGGTGAGCGGCCGGGCGGTCGCCCGACCGGGACGGTCGCCTCAGACGATCCCGAAGAGCACGGCCGCCGCCAGCACCACCAGCGAGGTCAGCGCCGCCCATTTCACGGTGAAGCGGGTGTGGTCGCCGAACTCCACCTTCGCCATGCCGACCAGGACGTACACCGCGGGCACCAGCGGGCTCGACATGTGCAGGGCCTGGCCGACGAGCGAGGCCCGCGCGATCTCCAGCGGCGACACGCCGTGCGCCGCACCCGCCTCGGCGAGGACCGGCAGGACGCCGAAGTAGAAGCCGTCGTTCGACATGAAGTACGTGAGCGGGAGGCTCAGGAGGCCGGTCACCAGGGCCATGTGCGGGCCCATGCCCTCCGGGACGGCGCCGACGAGCCAGTCGGCCATGGCCGCGACCATGCCGGTGCCGGTGAGGACGCCGGTGAAGACGGCGGCGGCGAAGACCATGCCGGCGACGTTGAGGACGTTGTCGGCGTGGGCGGCGATCCGGGCCTTCTGCTCGGCCATGTTCGGGTAGTTGACGGTGAGGGCGAGGGCGGCGCCGAGCAGGAACAGCACCGGGATCGGCAGCAGTTCCATGATCATGGCGGCGAGCAGCGCGACGGTGAGCGCCGCGTTGAACCAGTACAGCCCGGGGCGCAGCGTCGCGCGGTGCGGGTCGAGGCCCTGGAAGGACCCGCCCCCTTCCGCGCCCTCGGCTCCGGCGGGACGCGGGGCATCGGCGGGACCGGCGGATCCGGCACCCGCGGCGGCACCCGCGCCGGCGCCCCGCGCGGCACCTCCCGCCGCTCCTCCACGGGCCTCTCCGCCGCCGGTCGTCGCGAGCACGGTCTCCGTCTCCGTCTCCGTCTCCGTCTCCGTCTCCGGGGCCAGGGCGCCGTCGAGCGTCAGGTAGCCGACGCGCCTGCGCTCGCGGAGCCCGAGGACGTACGCCAGGACGAAGACGAACAGCAGGCCCGCGCCGAGCGCGGGGATCATCGGCACGAAGATGTCGGCGGCGTCCAGTTTGAGGGCGGTCGCGGCGCGGGCGGTGGGGCCGCCCCAGGGCAGCGTGTTCATGACGCCGTTGGCGGTGGCGGCCACCCCTGTCATGACGACCAGGCTCATGCCGAGCCGCTTGTAGAGCGGATACATCGCCGAGACGGTGATCATGAAGGTGGTCGAGCCGTCGCCGTCGAGCGAGACGATCGCGGCGAGCACCGCCGTACCGACGACCACGCGGACCGGGTCGGCCTTGCAGAAGCGCAGGATGCCCCGGACGATCGGGTCGAAGAGTCCGACGTCGATCATCACGCCGAAGTAGACGATCGCGAACATCAGCATCGCGGCGGTGGGCGCCAGTTTGCCGACGCCGTCGATGACGTAGTCGCCGAGTTGGGCACCCTGCCCGACCGCGACGCAGAAGAGTGCCGGGATCAGCACGAGCGCCGCGATCGGGGACATCTTCTTCAGCATGATCAGGACCAGGAAGGTCGCGATCATGGCGAAGCCGAGGACGGTCAGCATGGAGGACACCTCACGTTCACCCTTGAACTGCCGCCGAGCGGCGGTCCGGACGACCGTAGGTGCCCCCTTCCCGCGTTAACAAGACGTTGACGCGTGAGCAATACGAGCAAAACCCCAGGTCAGAGCGGGGCGGTCAGGTCAGGGCCACGACGTCGACGGGGAAGCCGTTGAGGACCGCGGTGCCCGAGAGCGGGTCGATCAGCGAGCCGTCGAGCAGCTGGTTGACGTTGACGCCGGGGCGGGTGGCGGCCACCGTGAGCCGGGTGCCGGGGCGGTCGTGTCCCCAGCCGTGCGGCAGGCTCACCACGCCCGGGCGCACGGCGTCGGTGACCTCCACCGGCACCTCCAGCTCGCCGCCCTTCCCGGCGACGCGGGCGAGCCCGCCGTCCGTGAGCCCGAGGCGGGCCGCGTCCTCCGGGTGCACCTGGAGGGTGCACCGGTTGGAACCCCCGTTGAGCGAAGGGGCGTTGTGCAGCCAGCTGTTGTTGGAGCGCAGGTGGCGGCGGCCGACGAGCCGGAGCGTCCCCGGCTCCGGTACGTCGTCGAGCGCGGCCCGCAGCCGGGGCAGGTCGGCGGCGATCGGGCCGGGCAGGAGCTCGACGCGGCCGCTGCGGGTCTTCAGCACCTGCGGGAGGCGGGACTTCAGCGGGCCCAGGTCGATGCCGTGCGGGTGCGCCTTCAGCTCGTCGAGGGTGAGTCCGTACGGGCCGAGGCGCAGCATCAGGTCGAGCCGGCGCTCGGGGCCGCTGTCGCCGGCGAGCCGGGCGGCGTACTCCTTGGGGTCCGCGCCGTAGGCGGGTGAGTGCTCCTGGGTGACGGCCCTGGCGAGGGTGGTGTCGACGGCGAGGTCGTCGACGGCGGACGGCGGCGCGCCGTGCATGCCGGAGGCGGCGAGGACGAGGCGGGCGTGGATCTCGCACTCGTCCATCAGCTCCGCTTCGAGGGGGACGGCGGCGGGGGTCCAGCGGACCTGGTCGCGGACGGCGAAGCCGTTGAAGGCGAAGTCGAAGTGGGCGCTCCGGGTGGGCGGCGGCGGGGGCAGGACGACGTCGGCGTGGCGGGTGGTCTCGTTGAGGTACGGGTCGACGGCGACCATCAGGTCGAGGGTGCCGAGGGCGGCGTCGAGGCGTCGGCCGTCGGGGGCGGAGAGGACGGGGTTGGCGGCGATGGTGATCACGGCCCTGATGCGCCCCTCGCCCTCCGTCTCGATCTCCTCGGCGAGCGCGACCATCGGCAACTCGCCCTTGGTCTCGGGGTGGTGGGACACGCGGCTGTGGCGGCGGCCCAGGGCGAAGCCGCGGCCGGGTCCGGCCGGCCGGGGCGCGGGGGCGGTGGCGGAGAGGGGGAAGAGCGCGCCGCCCGGGCGGTCGAGGTTGCCGGTGAGGACGTTGAGGACGTCGACGAGCCAGTTGGCGAGGGTGCCGTACGCGACGGTGGAGCTGCCCATCCGCCCGTAGACGGCGGCGGTGGGCGCGGCGGCGAGTTCGCGGGCGAGCGCGCGGACGGTGGGGGCGTCGATGTCGCAGGCGGCGGCGACGGCCTCGGGGCTGAACTCCCGCACCGCGGCCCTGACCTCATCGACGCCCTCGGTGTGGGCGGCGAGCGGGCCGAGGTCGGTGAGGTCCTCGTCGAAGAGGGTGTGGACGAGGGCGGCGAGGAGCAGCGCGTCGGCTCCGGGGCGGATGGCGACGTGCCGGTCGGCGAGGCGCGCGGTGCGGGTGCGGCGGGGGTCGACGACGGTGAGGGTGCCGCCGCGTCGGCGCAGGGCCTTGAGCCTGCCGGGGAAGTCGGGCGCGGTGCACAGGCTGCCGTTGGAGTCCAGCGGGTTGGCGCCGAGCAGGAGGAGGTGGTCGGTGCGGTCCAGGTCGGGCACGGGGACGGCGAGGGGGTCGCCGAAGAGCAGGCCGCTGGAAACGTGCTTGGGCATCTGGTCGAGCGTGGACGCGGTGAAGACGTTCCGCGTGCCGAGAGCGCCGATGAGGAGCGGCGGGTAGAGGGCTCCGGCCATGGTGTGCACGTTGGGGTTGCCGAGGACGACGCCCACGGAGTCGGGGCCGTACCGCTCGACGAGCGGACGGATGCGCGCGGCGATGGTGTCGAACGCCTCGGCCCAGGTGGCCTCCCGCAGTTCGCCGTCCCGGCGGACGAGGGGGCGGCGGAGCCGGTCCGGGTCGGCGTCGACCTCGGGGAAGGCGGCGCCCTTGGGGCAGACGAACCCCTGGCTGAAGACGTCGTCGCGGTCGCCGCGGGCCCCGGTGACGCGGGTTCCGTCGAGGGTCAGGACGAGCCCGCAGGTGGCTTCGCAGAGGGGGCAGATGCGCAGGGCGGTGGTCAAGGCGTCTCCCGGGGGCGTGGCCAGGCGGCGGTGGCGGACTGCGCCGCCGAGCATACCGACCGGTTGGCACGTAGGGGAGGGTTACGGCGCGGGGGGCGGCGTCAGGGAGGGGGCGAGGTACGCGTGGAGCAGCTGCCGAGTCTCGGCGACGAGCGCCGGATCGCCCTGCGGATCGGCCCGGAAGGCGAGCCGGACGAGGGCGTCGGCGGTCTCCACGCCCACGAGGACCTTGCGGTGGAGCTCCTCGTCGGCGGGCCGGCCCAGATGGGCGGCGAGGAGGGCGCAGATCCGTTCGGCGACGAGGCGGTTGGGGTCCTCGACGACGGCGTCGGCGGCGGCCCCGTTCGCGTCGGGGGCGGCGTCGGCGGCGTCGGCGGTGGCGGCGGTGGCGTCGGCGCCTCCGGCGGCCGTCTCGCCGGGAGCGGGGGCCGGGACGCCGAAGTCGACGAGTGCGAAGCCCGGGACGGTCCGCTTCATCGCGAGGAACTCGTCGAGGACGCCGTCGATCGCGCCGTACGCGTCGAGGCGGGGCGCCGCCGCGAGACGACGGGAGACCCGCTCCGCGTAGTGGTCGAGGTTGCGGTGGGCGAGGGCGGCGACCATCGCGCGCTTGTTGCCGAAGAAGCGGTACACGGAGCCGATCGGGACGCCCGCGCGGACGGCGACGGCGCGGGTGCTCAACTGCTCGTAGCCGACCTCGTCGAGGAGCACGGCACAGGCGTCGAGGATGCGGGCGAGCCGCTCGGCGCTGCGCTGCTGCACGGGGGCGCGGCGGAACACCGCGGCGGTCTGGGGGCGGGTCTGGGGCACGGGATCCATGATGCCGCTCCGGTCCCCGCCGGGGGCAGCCGTTCCGGGCAACGGCGCAGCCGGGCGCAGGCCGGGCGAGGGGGTGGCGCAGGCCGGGCGAGGGGCCGGCCGCCGCCGGGCGAAGGACCGGGCGCGGGCGCGCCGGGAGGCCCTTGGTTCGGGCGAGCAGACCCCCGCGCACGCCCGGTCCGGGGGCTCCCCGGCCGGGCGCCCCGTTGACGGGAGCGGGTGCGGAATCCTACGGTCACCCATAGGATTCCCTTGCGGGCTCAGGACAGGAGCGGGCGATGACCACGGAGCAGGCCAGGAAGACGGCCGAGGCGCTCACCTACAGCACCGGATTCGGCAACGAGCACAGCTCGGAGGCGGTCCCCGGCGCACTGCCGGACGGCCGGAACTCGCCGCAGCGCGCCCCCCTCGGCCTCTACGCCGAGCAGCTCAGCGGCAGCGCCTTCACCGAGCCGCGGGCCCACAACCGCCGCTCCTGGCTCTACCGGATCCGGCCCTCGGCCGCGCATCCGCCGTTCACCCGGACCGACAACGGCGCCCTCGCGGGCGCGCCCTTCACCGGGACGGTGCCGGACCCCAACCGGCTGCGCTGGAACCCGCTGCCCGAGCCCGCGCCCGGCACCGACTGGCTGGCCGGGCTGTGGACCCTCGGCGGCAACGGCGACGTGACGCAGCGCACCGGCATGGCCGTGCACCTCTACCACGCCAACGCCTCCATGGAGCGGGTCTTCGGCGACTCCGACGGCGAGCTGCTGATCGTGCCCGAGCGCGGCGGCCTCCTCCTGCGCACGGAGCTGGGGCTGCTCGCCGCCCGCCCCGGCGAGGTCGCGCTGATCCCGCGCGGGGTCCGCTTCCGCGTCGAGCTGCTGGACGAGACCGCCCGCGGGTACGTCTGCGAGAACTACGGCGCCCCGTTCCAGCTGCCGGACCTCGGCCCGATCGGCGCCAACGGCCTCGCCAACGCCCGCGACTTCCGCGCCCCCGTCGCCGCCTACGAGGACGTCGAGGGCCCGGTCGAGGTGGTCAACAAGTACTGCGGCAACCTCTGGTCGGCGACGTACGGCCACTCCCCGCTGGACGTCGTCGCCTGGCACGGCAACCACACCCCGTACGTCTACGACCTGCGGCGCTTCAACGTCATCGGGACGATCTCCTACGACCACCCCGACCCGTCGATCTTCACCGTCCTCACCGCGCCCTCCGACACCCCGGGCCTCGCGGGCGTCGACTTCGTCGTCTTCGCGCCGCGCTGGCTGGTCGGCGAGGACACCTTCCGCCCGCCGTACTTCCACCGGAACGTGATGAGCGAGTACATGGGCCTCATCGAGGGCGCCTACGACGCCAAGGCGGAGGGCTTCGTGCCGGGCGGCGGCTCGCTGCACAACATGATGTCGGCGCACGGCCCCGACCGGGAGACCTTCGACCGGGCGAGCGCCGCCGAGCTGAAGCCGCAGAAGATCGACGACGGTCTGGCCTTCATGTTCGAGACCCGCTGGCCGGTGGCCACGACCCCGCAGGCCGTGAACGCCGACCATCTGCAGAAGGGGTACGACGACGTGTGGCAGGGTCTTGAGCGCCACTTCCGGTCGTAGTGTCCCGGCCGTAAGCCCGTAGCCGTCGTACGGAGATCCCCGTGACCGCCTTCGCCCCCGACTCGCTGGTCCTGAACCGCAAGCTGCCGCTGTGGTACCAGGTCTCGCAGTCCCTGCGCGCCTCCATACTGGGCCGCGCGCCCGACGCGTCGCTGCGGCTGCCCACCGAGGAGCAGCTCGCCGCGCACTACGGCGTGAGCGTGCTGACCATGCGCCAGGCGCTCAAGGAGCTGGAGGAGGAGGGGCTGATCAGCCGCCACCGGCGGCGCGGCACCTTCATCGAGCCGGGTGCGCGGCGCTCCACCCCGCGCCGGCTGCTCGGCTCGATCGACGCGATCGTGGCCCAGCAGTCGGGCGAGCGGACCACGCTCCTCGGGCACGGCACGGAGCCCGTGCCCGGGGAGCTGGCGGAGTACTTCCCCGAGGTGCCGGAGGTCGTGGCGTACCGGCGGCTGCGCGCGGACGGGGAGAGCGGCGAGCCGACGAACTGGGCGGAGAACGCGGTCCTGCCCGAGGTGGCGGCGGCGATCGACCCGGCCGACCTGGAGCGCTGGCCGATGACGAAGGTGCTGCGGGACGCGGTGGGCGTGCGGATCAGCCGGATCACGGACACGGTCGAGGCCCGGCTCGCCGACCCGGAGACGGCGACGCTCCTCCAGGTCCCGCTGCTCTCGCCGATCCTGCACTACACGGGCGTGACGTACGACGAGGCGGGCCGGGTCGTGGACGTGGCCCGCATTCGCTACCGGGGCGACCGGTTCTCCTTCACCGTGACGGTGGAAGCCCACTGACGGTGGGTGGAAGCCCACTGAGGCGGTGGAGGCCCGCTGAGGGCGGTCGTTAGCATGCGGGGCGTGACGGAAGCCTCTGGACCGGTCGGCGACGCGCCCCTCCTCGACGAGCTGATGCCCTGGTCCGTCGCGCCGCTGCGGTTCGGGCGGTCGTGGATCGTCGCCCCCGACGTCCGTACGCTGCGGGCCCGCTGGGACCGGCTGGTGGCGGCCGAGGGAGCGGAGCGCGAGGCGCTGTTCCGGCCGAGCAGGGCGCGGACCCCCGCGAGCGCGGTGGCGGCGCTGCCCGGTCAGCGGACCGGGACCGTGCGGTTCGTCCGCGAGTCCGGCCCGTGTCCCGCGCCCGTACGGGTGGCGCACGCGCCGTTCGACGAGCAGTGGCTGCTCCCCGACCACCGGCTGATCGACACCGCCCGCCCCGAGCTGTGGCGGGTGGCGGGCGAGCCGCAGCTCTTCGCCGTCGAGCAGGGGTACGTGCCGGCGGCGGCCGGGCCCGCGCTCCTGGTGACGGCGGCGCTGCCGGAGGGCCGCTCCCCCGCGGGGCGCCCGGGGCGGATCCGGCCGCTGTTCCGCCGCCCGGGAGGCCTGGAGCCCAACCTCGCGCCGGGGCTGCTCGACGCCCTCGGCGCGCGGTACGGCCGCCGGGTCGACGCCCCGGAGTTCCTGGCGTGGACGGTGGCGGCCGCCCTCCCCTCCCCCGCCGGATGCCGGGTGCCGCTGCCCGCGGAACCGGAGGTGTGGGCGGCGGGCGTGGCCCTGGGCCGGGAGCTGCTGGACGTCCAGCTGCGCGGGGCGCTCAGCGGGACGCGGCCGCGGCTGCCCGGCGGGCGGCGCCCCTATGTGCGGGCGGCGGTCCCGGCACGGCCGGGGACCATGACGTACGAGGCCGGGGACGAGGTCCTGTGCCTCGGCGAGGGCCGGATCTCGCCCGTGCCGGCGGAGGCCTGGGATTTCCGGGTCGGCGGGGTGCGGGTCCTGGAGCAGTGGTTCGAGCGCAGGACGGCGCCGGCCGAGCCCGGCTCGCTGGAGGCGATCGGCCCGGCGGCCTGGCCGCAGGAATGGACCTCGGAGCTGCTGGAGCTGATCACGGTCCTGGCGCTGCTGGGGGCGCGGGAGGCGGAGCGGGCCGCGTTCGCGGCGGAACCGGGTGGCCTCGGCCGGACGGCGCTGGAGGCGGCGGGGGTGCTCCCGGTACCGGACCGGGCGCGCCGCCCCGCGTCCGTACTGGACCACCGGGAGGAAGGGCCGGAGGGGCAGTTCGCGCTGCTCTGACGCCCGGCCCGGGGGCGGCAGGTGACAGGGGCCGGGCCCGCAGGGTAGGCAGGGCTGTCATGAGCACTCAGCCACTCCCCCTGGAGGGGATCACGGTCGTCGCCGTCGAGCAGGCCGTCGCCGCCCCCTTCGCCACCCGGCAGCTCGCCGACCTCGGCGCGCGGGTCGTGAAGGTCGAGCGCCCCGACGGCGGGGACTTCGCCCGGGGGTACGACACGGCGGCCCGCGGCCTCGCCTCGCACTTCGTCTGGTGCAACCGCGGCAAGGAGTCCCTCGCGGTCGACCTGAAGGACCCGCGCGGACTCGCCCTGGTGCGGCGCCTGGTGGCGGACGCCGACGTCTTCGTGCAGAACCTCGCGCAGGGCGCGGCGGCCCGCCTCGGCCTCGACGCGGCGACGCTGTGCGCGGCGCACCCGCGGCTGGTCGCGGTCGACGTCTCCGGGTACGGGGCGGAGGGACCGTACGCCCACAAGCGGGCCTACGACATGCTCGTGCAGTGCGAGGCCGGTCTCGTCTCCGTCACCGGCACGCCGGAGCGGCCCGTCAAGTCCGGCGTCCCGGCCGCCGACATCGCGGCCGGGATGTACGCCTTCTCCGGTGTCCTCGCCGCTCTCGTACGGCGCGGCACGACCGGGCGCGGCGGTCCGGTGGAGGTGTCGCTGTTCGATTCCCTCGCCGAGTGGATGGGGCATCCGTTGCACCACGGGATGCACGGGGGCACGGCCCCGGCGCGCACGGGGCTCGCGCACGCCGTGATCGCGCCCTACGACGCCTATCCGACGGCGGACGGGGACCTGGTGCTGCTCTCGGTGCAGAACGACCGGGAGTGGCGGCGCCTCGCCGAGCGGGTGATCGGCCGCCCCGGGCTCGCCGACGACCCGGCGTTCGCGACGAACGCGGCGCGGGTGGCGGGGCGCGGGGCGACGGACGCGGTCGTGGCGGAGGCCCTGGCGCCGCTGTCCGTGGCGGAGGCCCTGGCGCGCCTGGAGGCGGCGGGGATCGCCTGTGCCCGGCTCAACTCGGTGGCGCAGCTCGCGGAGCATCCGCAGCTGACGGCCCGGGGCCGCTGGCGCGAGGTGGAGACGCCGGTGGGGCCGCTGCGTGCGCTGCTGCCGCCGGTGGTCTTCCCGGACGCGCCGGAGCCGCGCATGGACCGCGTGCCCGCGCTGGGGCAGGACACGGACGCGATCCTGGCGGATCTGGGCGTGCCGGTGTCCGAGGTGAGGGAACTGCGGGAGGCGGGGGTCGTCGCCTGAGCGGTGCGGGACGCGCCGCCCGCCGGTCACGGCGCGACCGCGGCTCCGCCGGACGGGCGGGGACACGTCCGGCGGGGTCGCGGTCGGATGACGTACGGGCGGGCCGGGCCGACGTGGGCGGGATGCGTCGGGGTACGCGGGGCCGGGCCCGGCCGGTGGCTAGCCGCGCGCGCCGAAGAGCGAGCGGCGCAGGCGGCGGAGCGGTGCGAAGAGCGAGACGCGCGCGCTGCGGCTGCGGTGACCCTGCACCGGCGCCTCGTGCGTACGTGTCGTCAGTTCCCGCATGAGCAGCGTCGCCTCGGCCACCTCGCGCTGCGGCAGGGCGGGTCCGCCCAGCACCGAGAGATGGCGGTCGAGCCGCGAACTGGTCGCGCTGCTCCCGCAGGTGATGGCAGGCACTCGCGGCCTGCTGCGCATTGCTATCTGTTCCATGTCACTCCCCACCCGTACGAGGGCACCCGGCCCGGGCAGGTTAACCCTATCGCCCCACCATGACACGCGTGTATCCCGGCGACGCGATTCACCGCACTCGTACGGTGATTGACGGTCACTGTCCGAATCCATCTGATTCCAGGCCGAGTTGGACAGCGGTCGAACACCTGTCGAATCGTCACGAACCCTCCCCGGGGGCCCGTGGACGCCCACTGCGAGGGTGAACGCGGTGTGATCTCCACCACCACGATCATGCTACTCGTCTACCCACGCCGGGCGCACACGAACGGGGGCGGGTGGAGCGGGCTCGGCTACCGTGGATCCATGACGGTGATCGCGGGTCGTTACCGGCTTCTCGACCTTCTGGCGGAGGGCGCCACGGGCACGGTGTGGCGCGCCCGCGACGAGACCACCGGCGGCGAGGTCGCCGTCAAGGAGGTCCACGCCCCGCCCGGCCTGGCCGCGGCGGAGGAGCGGCGGCTCCACGAACGGATCGCGGGCGAGGCGCGGGCGGCGGGACGGCTCGACCACCCCGGCATCGCCCGCGTGTACGACGTGGCCGTCGAGCGGGGCCGGCCGTGGATCGTCATGGAGCTGGTCCGGGGCCTCACCCTGGCCGAGACCGTGGAGGCCGACGGCCCGCTGGACGACCGGGAGGCCGCGCGCGTCGGCGCCGACGTCCTCGCCGCGCTGGACGCGGCCCGGGCGGCGGGCGTCCCGCACCGGGACCCCGGACCGGACCGGGTGCTGCTCGCCAACGACGGGCGGACGGTCGTGACCGGCTTCGGTACGGCGACGGGCGGGGCGACGGCCGGGACCGCGCACCGCGCCGACGCGGACACGAGCGCCGAAGCGCGCGCCGAGGGGTCCGCCGAGGACCTGCGGGCGGTGGGCGCGCTCCTGGAGGCCGCCGTCGGCGGCCGTCCGACCGGCCCGCTGGCCGCCGTGGTCGAGGGGCTGCTCCGGGAGGACCCGGAGGCCCGCACCCCGGCGGACCGGGCCGAGCGGGAGCTGCGCCGGATCGCGGCGGGCGGGACGCCCGACGGGGACGTGCGCCCGGCCTCGCACCCCCAGGACCGGGAGGCGCGGCGGCGCACCAGCGACGGAGAAGGGGACGGGGAGGGGGCCGGAGGGGGATCCGGCGTCGGCGCGGGGAGCACGGCGGGGCCGGGCCCCGGTTCCTCACCCACCGTCACGAAGAGGCCCCCGCGCGGGCCCCGTCGGGGCGCCGTGCTCGCGGCCGGGATCGTCGGCGCGCTTCTGCTCGCGGGGGCGTTGGCGTTTCATCTGCTGAGGGACGGGGAACCGGGCACCGGTCCGGGCGGGGGCGATCCTTCGAGCACCGCCCCGGCCGAACCCGGTGCCACGGTCACGGGGAACGTCCCGACCGTTACAGCACGGCCCTGAAGCTGGGCAGGTAGCCGCCGGACTGGCCGGCCGCGGTCGGGTGGTACGACTCGCCGATGTTGAGCCAGTTGACGCTGTGCAGCCAGGCCGAGCCGGAGCAGATCTCGTGGCCGGTGAAGGCGGGGACGACGCTGGCGAAGGTGTAGCCGTGGTCGGCGGCGCGCTTGGCGGTGGCCGCGTTGAGGTAGTCGGCGGCGCCGTTGATGGCACGGCGCTCGTTCTCGCTGAGGCCGGCGATGCAGCTGCCGGAGAGCTGGTAGAAGCGCGGGTATCCGAGGACGACGACGCGGGCGGCCGGAGCCTTGTTCCTGATGGCGGTGTAGACGGAGTCGAGCTTGCCGGGGAGCGTGGTGTCGACGTAGCTCTTGGCCTGATTCACACGGTTGATGCAGGTGGACTCGGACTGGAGCACACAGGTGGTCATGACGTCGGCGAAACCGGCGTCATTTCCCCCGATCGTGACGGAGACCAGGTCGGTGGCGGACGAGAGCGGGCCGAGCTGATTGGCGGTCACATCACCCGTTCGGGCGCCCGAGCAGGCGGTGAAGGCGAAGGACGAGGGGGCGTTCGCGTTGGCCCACAGCCGGGGGTAAGCCTTGGTGGAGCGCTTGCAGTCGCCGCTGGCGCTGTCGTAGCTGCCGGCGCCGACGCCGGAGGAGTACGAGTCGCCCAGGGCCACGTAGTCGAGGGCGGCGGTCTCGGCCGCGTTCGCCGCGCCCGCACCGGTGAGTGCGAGGACGGCGCCGAGCAGGAGCGAGGACGAAAAGGCCGCGAATCGGGACAGTTTCATGGGACCTCCTGTAGCAGGATCTCTGCGCTACCAGGTAGTAGCATCGGATCCGCCGCTCCGGAAGTGTTCATGTCAAAACTGGAGATGAAGTCCGGCCGACGCCTGCTCAGAAACCGGCGGTTTCAAGCCACCTGAGGAACCGGAACTTCCACTCCCGCCTCTGAGAGGGATTGACAGAATCCGATCGGGACGGTTGCACATCTGACCGTCGAAGCTTCGCCAATCTACGGAAAAGCGGGCCACAGATCCGGCACTTGCCATACAGTCCCATTCATCAATACCGTCGTACATCTCACCCGCACCGAACCGTGCCGAACGCCGCCCAGGGGAGGGCACAGGCGTCGCGACGGACCACGGCGCGGGGCGCGGTAGGGGGGTGCCGTGCTCGGTGTTCGAACGTGCGCCGAGTCGCGGGTACCGCGCGGCCAGTCATGCCAACTCGCCGATCCCGTACGGAGATCGCTGCCGTGCGGGCGGGGTGAGAACCCCCCTTTCGTAACCGGACACACCATCGGACCGCCCAAGGGGTGGGCGGCCCACCGGACGAGAGGGAAACCGGACCATGAGCTCGTTCCTGCGCCCTGCCACGGGCCAAGAAATCACCGAGCCGAGTCGAATAGCGGCCGAATACCGGGCCATCACCTCGCATTTGGCGATCACTCCGCCGGTGAGTGTCGTCATCCCGGCGATGAACGAAGCCGAAAATCTTCCGTACGTCTTCCAGACGCTGCCGGAATGGATTCACGAAGTCGTCCTCGTCGACGGAAATTCCACGGACAACACGGTCGAGGTCGCCCGTGACCTGTGGCCGGACGTCAAGGTCGTGAAGCAGGTCGGCAAGGGCAAGGGCGACGCGCTGATCAGCGGATTCGCCGCGTGCACCGGCGACATCATCGTCATGGTCGACGCCGACGGCTCGGCCGACGGCCAGGAGATCGTCAGTTATGTCTCCGCCCTCGTGGGCGGCGCCGACTTCGCCAAGGGCTCGCGCTTCGCCAACGGCGGCGGCACGGACGACATGACCACCATCCGGCGCCTCGGCAACTGGGCCCTGTGCACCCTCGTCAACCGCAAGTTCGGCGCCCGGTACACCGATCTCTGCTACGGCTACAACGCCTTCTGGCGGCACTGCCTCGACAAGATCACCCTCGACTGCACCGGATTCGAGATCGAGACCTTGATCAACATCCGCGTCGTCAAGGCCGGTCTCAAGGTGCAGGAGGTGCCCAGCCACGAGTACCTCCGCATCCACGGCGTCAGCAACCTCAACGCGGTGCGCGACGGCATCCGCGTCCTCAAGGTCATCCTCAAGGAGAAGGCCGTCAGCCGGGCCGCGCGCCGCCGGCCCGCCGCCTTCTCGGTGAACGTCCCCCGCGGAGGGGTCTCTTGAGCGACCGTCCGTCCCCGCCCGGCTTCTCGGTGGTGATCTGCGTCTACACGGAGGAGCGGTGGGAGGACATCCTCGCCGCCGTCGACTCCGTACGGAAGCAGTCCCTGGCGCCGCTGGAGACGCTGCTCGTGGTCGACCACAACGAGCGGCTGCTCCACCGGCTCACCGAGGAGTACGCGGACGCACGGCTCCGTGAGGAGGTGCGGGTGCTCGCCAACGCGGGCCCCCGCGGCCTCTCCTCCGGACGCAACACCGGCATCGCCGCCGCCCGCGGCGAGTTCGTGGCCTTCCTCGACGACGACGCCGTCGCCGCTCACGACTGGCTCCACCACCTCGCCGCCGCCTACGACGACCCGCGGGTCATGGCCGTCGGCGGCCGGACCCTCCCCGCCTGGGCCTCCGGCCACCGCCCGGCCTGGTTCCCCGAGGAGTTCGACTGGGTCGTCGGCTGTACGTACCGGGGGCTGCCCCCCGGCCGCGTCCGGGTGCGCAACGTCCTCGGCGGCAACGCCTCCTTCCGGCGCACCGCCTTCGACGCGGCGGGCGGCTTCGCCACCGGCATCGGCCGGGACGGCGACCGGCGGCCGCTCGGCTGCGAGGAGACGGAGCTGTGCATCCGCCTCGCCCAGGCGCTGCCCGGCGCCGTCCTGCTCATCGACGACCGGGCCGTCATCCACCACAAGGTGCCCGCCGCCCGCGAGCGCTTCGCCTACTTCCGCACCCGGGTCTACGCCGAGGGGCTCTCCAAGGCGCTGGTCGCCCGGAGCGTCGGCGCGCAGAAGGGCCTGGAGTCCGAGCGGCGCTACACCACGCGGGTGCTGCCCGCCGGGGTGCTGCGCGGGCTCGGCGACGCGCTGCGCGGCCGCGCGGGCGGCGCCGGGCGGGCCGGAGCGATCGTCGCGGGCGTGACCGGCGCGGCCGTCGGCTACGTCCTCGGCACCCTGCGGTCCCGGCGCGGCGGCGCGCCGACGTTCTCCTGGGGGCCGATCGAACCGGCGGAGGCGGCGGGGCCGGCCGTGACCGCCGCAGCCGACGGCGACGCGAAGGGGGCGG
Organism: Streptomyces sp. NPDC003327; assembly: GCF_053589515.1. Lineage (NCBI taxonomy): Bacteria > Bacillati > Actinomycetota > Actinomycetes > Kitasatosporales > Streptomycetaceae > Streptomyces > Streptomyces sp. NPDC003327. The sequence goes on from NZ_JBSFSA010000043.1 coordinate 14,739, forward strand.
CCGCGTGAGCGGGCCCGCGACGGGGGCGGCGGGCACCGCCGTGCCGATCCTCATGTACCACGCCGTCGACGGGGACCCGGCGCCCGCGACCCTGGGCCTCTCGGTCACGCCCGAGGCCTTCGCCGCGCAGATGGACGTGGTCGCACAGCGCGGGTTCACCCCGCTCACCACCGCGGCCCTGGCCGCCGCCTGGCGCACCGGGGGTCCACTGCCGGAGCGCCCGCTCCTCATCACGTTCGACGACGGTTACGAGGGGGTGCACCGGCACGCGCTGCCCGTGCTGGCCCGGCACGCCTTCGCGAGCACGGTCTTCGTCTCCACCGGCTGGCTGCGCGGCCGCCACGAACAGGGCGGCGCGCTCGACACGATGCTCGACTGGCGGCAGGTGCGGGAGCTCGCGGAGGCGGGCACGGAGATCGGCGGCCACAGCCACTCCCACCCGCAGCTCGACCAACTCGACGCGGAGCGGCTCCGGTTCGAGACCCTGCGCTGCCGCGAGATCGTCGCCGAGGAGCTCGGCACCGCGCCCGTCTCCTTCGCCTACCCGTACGGCTACTCCAGCAGGCGCGTCCGGGACACCGTCCGCGAGGCCGGGTTCACCCAGGCGCTCGCCGTCGGCAACGCGCTGGCCCGCCGCCGCCAGGGGCCGTACGCCCTGGAACGCGTCACCGTCCGCCGCTCCACGGACATCGAGGAGTTCACGCGGCTCGTCGAGGGGCGGGCGATCGGACGGAACTTCGCGGCGGACCGGGCGATGACGAAGGGGTACGCGCTGGTCAGGCGCGCCCGGGGCGCGGTGCGAGGCCACTGGATCTGACGGCCGACGGCCTCGGCCCCGTACCCGCCGGCCGGCCGTGCGGGCCCGTAATTGCCGTGCGGGGCCGGTTCCGTTGCCGGATCATGGCGGCATGTCCGACACCCCCGCCGTACCGTCCGCGCCGCGGCAGTCGCTGCCCGTCGTCGTCAACCTCGACGACAGCGACTCGCCCGGCGACGTCATCGACGCGCTGTTCCTCGACCGCTTCGCGACCGGGGAGCAGCCGTACGCCCACAGCACCACCCTGGACCGGGCGAGGCCCGACGCGACCCTGCTGCCCGCCGGCGCCCGGGTCGTACGGGCGGCACGGGACGACGACCGCAGTTCGGTGCTGGCCGAGGGCGACGGCTGGACGATCCTCTCCTCCCGCTGGAACCGGCGCGCGGACGTGACCGTCACGGCGACGGACCCGGAGCTGGCGAAACGGATCCTCTCCGAGGCCACGGAGGGGGCGAAGGACGAACCGGAGCCGGAGCCCGACGACGTCACGATGGGGTTCTGGTACGTGGCCCCGCAGCGCGGCCCGCGCCGGATGACCCGCCGGATCAGCGCCGGGACCTGGGAGGAGGTCCGGCCCAACTACGCGGCGCCGGTGGCCGACGCGATGGACCGGCTGATGAAGGTGACCCCCGAGGACATCAGCGGCCGGCTCCTGCTGCTGCACGGGCCGCCGGGGACGGGCAAGACCTCGGCGCTGCGGACCCTGGCGCGGGCGTGGCAGGACTGGTGCCAGGTGGACTGCGTCCTCGACCCGGAGCGGCTCTTCAACGACATCGGGTACCTGATGGACATCGCGATCGGCGAGGACGACGGCACGGCGAAGGAGCGCTGGCGGCTGCTGCTCCTGGAGGACTGCGACGAGCTGATCCGGGGCGGCGCGAAGAACGCGGCGGGGCAGGCGCTGTCCCGGCTGCTCAACCTGACGGACGGGCTGCTCGGCCAGGGGCGGAACGTGCTGGTCGGGGTGACGACCAACGAGGACCTGGAGCGGCTCCATCCGGCGGTGGTCAGACCCGGCCGCTGCCTGGCCCGGATCGAGGTCGGCCCGCTGAGCCGTGCGGAGTCGGTGGCCTGGCTGGGCACCGAGCGGGACGTGCCGCGGGAGGGCGCGACGCTGGCGGAGCTCTACGCGCTCCGGCGCGGCACCCCCGCGGCCGAACTCCCGGAGCCGCGCTCCTCGGGCGCGGGCCTGTACCTGTAGCGGCCCCGCCCCCGGAAAGGGACGGGGCCGGAACGGGCGTCACCGGCTGGGGAGGGATCGCGTGCTAGACCGTGCCGTACGCGGCCCGCAGGGCGTCGGTCACGGCCGCGCCTGCCGCCTCGTGGGTGAGGCCGAGGCGGCGGGCCTCCTCCGCGTACTGGGCGGCGGCGGTGGCGGCCCGGCGGCTCGCCTCGTCGCCCGCGGCGGCGACGAAGGTGCCGTGCCGGCCGCGCGTCTCGATCACCCCGTCCGCCTCCAGGGCCTTGTACGCCTTGGCGACCGTGTTCGCGGCCAGCCCCAGTTGCTCCGCCAGTCCCCGTACGGTCGGCAGCTTGTAACCGACCGGCAGTCGGCCCGAACGGGCCCGCTCCGAGATCTGGGCCCGCAGTTGTTCGTAGGGAGCGGTGGTGGATCCGTGGTCCACGGCGATTGTCAGTGTCACCCCTCCGATTCTGCCCTCACCCCACCGGAAAATGGGAGGCGGCTGCGCGGCCCGCACCCGTAGCGTGCGGGCCCATGACTGTCATCGTCCGTGACGTGCGCCCCGACGACGCCGAGGGGTTCGCCCGCGTCCGTCTGGCCGCGCTTCCCTTCATGCTCGCGACCGCCGAACAAGTGGCGTTCGACTGGGCGCACGCCCATCCCGAGAGCCACTACCGCCCGCTCGTGGCCGTGACCGAGGACGGCACGGTCATCGGGACCGCCCAGGTGGGCCTCGCCCATGACGCGCCGAGGCCGGGCATCGGGTACGTCAACGTGTACGTGGACCCGGCGCGGCGCGGGCTCGGCGCCGGGTCGCTGTTGCAGCGCGCGTCCGAGGAGTACCTCGCCGAGCGGGGCGCGACGACCCTCTACACCTGGGTCCTCGACGCGCCCGCGAACCGTGCCTTCGCCGAGCGGCGCGGGTACGCGCCGAGCCGGTCGGCGCACTTCCTCCGGCTCGACCTGGCCGCGGCGGAGCTGCCGCCGCTCCAGGACCCGCCGGCGGGGGTCGAGCTGTGCCCGGCGGAGGAGTTCGCGGCGGACCCGCGGCCGCTGTTCGAGCTGGACGCGGCGACGACGGCCGACGAGCCGGGTGACGTGGGCGTGGAGATGGACGACTACGCGCACTGGCTGGAGACCACCTGGAACCATCCGCTGCTCGACCGGGCGCTGACGACGGTGGCGGTGGTGGACGGCGTCCCGGCAGCGTTCAGCGCGGCGCAGACGGACGGCCGCGGCCGGTACGGCTCGGGGATGACGGGCACGGCCCCGGCGTTCCGCGGCCGGGGGCTCGCCAAGCTGGTGAAGAACGCGTCCCTGCACCGGGCCCGCGCGGCGGGCTGCACGGAGGCGTTCACCGGCAACGACGCGCAGAACGGGCCGATGCTGGCGATCAACGCGTGGTTCGGTTACGAGATCGCGGCGACGGAGGTGCGGCATGTCCGGGCGCTCGGTTGAGGTCACCCTGCGGAAGGGCGGCCGGACGAAGATCCGCTATCCGGCGGAGGTGCTGGGCGCGGAGGACGGCGCGCGGCTCTCGGTGCGCGCCCCCTGGGCGGCCGAGGGGGTGCGGGACTTCGGCTTCGTGCGGTTCGAGCCGGGGGACGTGTTCGTGGAGCACTACTGGCGGGACCGCTGGTACACGGTCAAGGAGGTGTGGTCAGCCGACGGCGCCCTGAAGGGCTGGTACTGCGACATCACCCGGCCGGCGGAGATCGGTCCGGCGGGGGTGGTGGTCGAGGACCTCGACCTGGATCTGTGGGTGTCGGCGGACGGCAGCGAGGTGCTGCGGCTCGACGAGGACGAGTTCGCGGCGAGCGGGCTGACCGCCTCCGATCCGGAGGCGGCCGAGCGGGCCGTGGCGGCCCTGGACGAGCTGGCCCGGCTGGGCCGTGACGGCCTGGTCCGGCTGCTCCGCTAGCGGAGCGTCACGGGCGCTTCCTGGGTGGTCAGGAAGGCGGGCTGCGGCAGTCCGGCCTCGGAGGCGGTGAGCTGCACGAGGGAGGCCTCGACGCGGGCGGCGCCCGGCCGGTAGGCGGGGTCCTTGACGACGGAGGTGTTGATCCAGGTGTGGACGTGGCCGTCGCAGACGGCACGGGTGCCGCCGATGCCGGCGGTGCGGTCGTCCTGGACGAGGGTGGAGCCGACGAAGACGGGGCCCGCGCTGTCGTCGAGGCAGCGGTAGGTGCCGGAGAGGGTGACCGTGCCGTCGGCTCCGATGGTCCCCTCCCCGTGGACGGAGAGGCCGTCCGCCCCTCCCGCGTGGGCGAGGGGGGCGGTGGCGGCGGCCATCAGGGCGGCGGCTGCGGTGAGGGCGAGTCGGACGCGCATGGGAGCGGTTCCCTTCGGTGGGGGGATGTCGCCGCCAGGCATATCGGATTCGGCCGCGCACTGTCCGAAACTCACCCCATTGGGGGCGAGTTGGACGGGCGCCGCACCGATCGTCGTACGGTCCGACCGTCACCCCTCCCGTGCGGCACGGCGCTCCCCGAGGGCGTACCTGAGGCGCTTCTTTCGTCCGCCTTAACGCGGCCCTAAAGGCCGCCGTCAGCCCTTCCCGGGCGGCTAGCGTGCGGGGCGACCCCACCACCCCCCTCCCGTGAAGGAGCTGTCCCCCCATGACCTCACGCCGTACGGTCACGGTCACCGCCGCCGCGCTGGTCCTCTCCGCCCTCGCCACCGTGCCCGCCCTCGCCCACGGGTCGATGACCGACCCCGTGAGCCGGGTCGCGGCCTGTTACGCGGAGGGGCCGGAGTCGCCGGACTCGGCGGCCTGCCGGGCGGCGGTGGCGGCGAGCGGGACGCAGGCCTTCTACGACTGGAACGCGGTGAACATCGCGAACGCCGCCGGGCGGCACCGCCTGCTGATCCCGGACGGCGAGCTGTGCAGCGCGGGCAACGACACGTACCGCGGCCTGGACCTGGCGCGCGCCGACTGGCCCGCGAGCCGGGTGGACTCCGGTGCCCACACCTTCCGCTACCGGGGCACCGCGCCCCACCGGGGCACGTTCGAGCTGTACGTGACGAAGGACGGCTACGACCCGTCGAAGCCGCTGACCTGGTCGGACCTGGAGGAGAAGCCGTTCGCGACGGCGACGGACCCCCGGATGGAGAACGGCGAGTACGTCATCCCGGGGACGCTGCCGGAGAAGTCCGGCCGGCACCTGATCTACTCGATCTGGCAGCGGTCGGACTCCCCCGAGGCGTTCTACACCTGCTCCGACGTGGTGTTCGGCCAGGACGGCGGCGGTACGGACGGCGGCGGTACGGCTCCGGCGGCGACCGCCTCCGCGCCGAGCGAGGAGCAGTTCGAGGACGGCGCGGACGAGTCCTCGGTGGAGCACGGCGGCCACGGCGACGACGACGCGTCGACCGGCCCCGGACGGACGGCCGCGGCTCCGGAGGCCACGGCCGCGCCGGAGCCCCCGGCGACGACGGCGGCCCCCGGGGCGGCCGCCACGACCGCGCCGCCCGTCGAGGACTTCCCCAACGCGCCCGCGCCCGCCGCCGTGCCGGGCTCCGGCACGGAGCTGGCCGAGACCGGCGGCGACACCGCGACCCCGTACCTCGCGGTCGGCGGCGCCGCCGTGCTCGCGCTCGGCGCGGCCGTCCTCTTCGGGACCGCCCGGCGGCGCACCGGCCGGGGCTGACGGTCAGCCGACCACCGAGAGACAGGTGGTCGGGGTCGCGTGGGCCGGGTCGAGGGCGTTGGAGACCTCGTGGAAGGCGACCCGGTCCACCGTGCCGATCGCCACGTGCTCGGAGAGGTCGAGCGCGCACCTGTCCTGGATGAGGACGTTGGTGACGTTCGGGCCGGAGAGGTACTGCGAGCGGTACGGCGTGACGACCTGGTCGTACTGGGTCGCGATGACGTGGTAGCGGACACCGGGCACGGTGTCGCCGCCCTCGTTCAGCGCGGTCAGGAAGGCCGAGCCGGCGATCTGGTCGGCGAGGCCGGGGGTGGCGGAGCTGATCAGGTCCTCGGCGCCGGGGAAGTACGGCAGCAGTTTGGTGAGGCCGAGCAGGGTGGTGCCGTGGTTGTCGGGGGCGATCCCGACGAGGGCGTTCACCTTCTCGGCGCCGCCGAGGAACTTGAGGTACCAGCGGGGCATCATGCCGCCCTGCGAGTGGCCGACGAGGTCGGCCTCGGGGGCGCCCGTGGCGGCGAGGACCCGGTCCACGAAGGCGTCGAGCTGCTTCGCCGACTCGGCGATGGGGCCGAGGCCGTGGAAGAAGGGCACGTGCGGCAGTTGGCCGTAGTCGAGCGAGTAGACGCAGTAGCCGCGGTGGACGAGGTAGGGCGCGAGGCCGAGCCAGTTGTCGACGGAGTTGCCGAAGGTGCCGTGGACGAGGACGACCGGCCGGGGGTGGGCGGCGGAGGGCCTGCACGACCAGTCGTTCCAGCCACGGCTGGGCGCGGTGTCGGCCTGGGCGGTGGCGACGGGGGCGGCGGTGGCGACGGGGACGAGCGTGGCGGCGGCGGTGAGGAGCAGGACGGACAGCGCTCTGACGGCGCGCTTCCAGGGCTTCCGGGGCAGCATCGGGCGATCTCCTTGCGGCTCAAGGGGAAGGTGGGGGTGCTGTGCCCTGCGGTCCGGACCACAAGTGGGGATGCGCTTCAGCCAAGCTACGCACGGGTAGCCTGCGCTGGGAAGTTACGCGTCGGTAAAAAGTCCTGTGTCCCCGTCAGGCGGCCCTCGGCCCTGCGGAGGGCGCCGCGAGGGAGCCCGGCAGCACCGCGCGCGGCCCGAACTTCGCCCGTGCCCGGTCGGCCACCGCCTCGATCCGGCGCGCCCGGTCGTCGGCGGGGTCGAACGAGAGCTGGTGCGCGGCGCCCTCGGCCGGGCCGAGGCCCTCGGCGCGCAGCGCGATGCCCCGCACCCGGGCCCGCTGGAGGCCGTACGAGTCGTGGATGGCGTACGCGAGGGCGGTGAGCGCCGCCGTGTGGGCGGTCGGCTCGGGCAGGGTGCGGCTCCGGGTGGTCGTGGTGCGGTCGGCGTACCGCACGGTGACGGCGAGCCCCCGGCAGACCTGGCCCTCGGTCCGCAGCAGGGCGCCGAGTTCGGTGGCGAGCGAGAGCAGGGCCCTGCGGTGTTCCGTACGGTCGAGTTCGTCGTGCGGGAAGGAGCGTTCGGCGGCGACCGAGCGGGAGGCCGCGTTCGGGACGACGGGGGTGCGGTCGACGCCCCGGGCCCGCTCCCACAGGTCGCGGCCGGTCCGGGCGCCGACGAGCCGCTGGAGGACGGCGAGCGGGGCGTCGGCGACGCGGCCGACGGAGTCGAGTCCGTAGCCGCAGAGGGTACGGGCGGTGGCGCGGCCGACGCCGTCGAGCGCGACGACGGGGCGGTCGCGCAGGAAGGCCGCCGGGTCGTCGACGGTCAGGGTGATCCCGGGCCGGGCCTCGCGGGCGGCCATGCGGGCGAGCATCGGGTTGGGTCCCGCGCCGATGACGCAGTCGACGCCGTACAGGGCGAGGGCCCGGACCCGGATCACGGCGGCGAGTTCGGCGGGGGTGCGGTCGAAGTAGCGCAGCGCGCCGCGCACGTCGGCGAGCAGCCCGTCGGGCGGGGACGCCTCCACGACGGGGGTGAACTCGCCGACGAGCTCGACGAGTCGGGGCAGGAGCACCTCGCCCGCGGGGTCGAGCCGGAACCGTACGCAGAGGATCATCCCGCGCTCCCGGGGCTGCTGTGCCAGAGCTTCCGCGCCGGTGTGGCGGCGCCCTCGCCGGCCGGTCGGAGGTCGGCCCAGGGGTTCATCTCGTAGCCGGTGGGCAGGGTGATGCGGCGGCCGTTGTCGGTGGTCTCCCCGGTGGGGGGCGGGGTCTCCGCGAGCCGCTCCCCCACCGCGGCGAGGCCGCCGGAGGCCCGCAGGTCGACCAGTTCGGCGAGGTTCCAGGCGGCGGTGCCGACGACGCTGACGCTGCGCGGGCCGCGCCGCTGCACCACGCCGCGGACCAGGAGCAGCCAGGAGTGGAAGACGGTGTGGGCGCAGCGTTCGTGGGCGTCGTCGAAGAAGGCGAGGTCGACCAGGCCGGTGCCGTCGTCGAGGGTGGTGAAGATGACGCGCCTGCCGGAGCGGATCGGCGGGGTCTGGGTGGCGGCCTTGGCGCCCGCGACCAGGACGGTCCTGCCGTGGGGCGCGGAGCGCAGCCGTTCGGCGGAGAGGACGCCGAGTTCGCGGAGGAAGTCCTGGTGGTCGCCCATGAGGTGGCGGGAGGCGTCCATGCCGAGGACGCCGAGTTCGGCGCTGAGGCGCTCCGACTCGTCGAGGTCCGGCAGGCCGACGGGCGCGGTCTTCCGGCCCTGGGCGAGAGGGAGTTGGCCGCCGTAGGAGGCGGCTCCCCGCTGGGTGCGGTGGAGTTCGGTGAGGTGCAGGAGGAGGTCGCGGCGGTTGGCGCCGAAGGCGTCGAGCGCGCCGACCTGGGCCAGGCGTTCGGCCACGGGCTTGCGGGGCCTGGCCCGCTCCCAGAAGTCGAGCAGGGAGGCGTAGGGGCGGCCGGCCTCGATGCGGGCGCTCTCGGCCTCGCTGATGCCGTGGACGTCGGCGAGGCCGAGCCGGAGGCCCCACACCGCGGGCTTCCCCTCCTTCGCATCGGACACCAGTTCGATACGGTGGGCGGCCGCCGACCGGTTCACGTCCAGCGGCAGCAGCGGCACCCCGCGGCGCCGCGCGTCCGCGAGCAGCAGCCGCTTGGGGTACATGCCGGGGTCGTGGGTGAGCAGCCCGGCGTAGAAGGCGGCCGGGTGGTGGGCCTTGAGCCAGGCGGACTGGTAGGTGGGCACGGCGAAGGCCACGGCGTGCGCCTTGCAGAAGCCGTACGAGCCGAAGGCGGCCACGATCTCCCAGGTGCGGGCGACGGTCTCGGGGGCGTACCCCCGGCGCTCCGCCTCCCGGGCGAACCAGACCTGGATCCGGCCCTGGGAGTCGGGGTGCGAGAGCCCGCGCCTGACCTGGTCGGCCTCGTCCCGGCCGCAGCCGGTCATGATCCGGACGATCTCGATGACCTGCTCGTGGAAGACGACCACGCCGTACGTCTCCTTCAGGGGTTCCTCCAGGTCGGGGTGGGGGTAGCGGGCGGGGGCGCGGCCGTGCCTGGCCTCGATGAAGGGGCGGACCATGTCGGCGGCGACCGGGCCCGGCCGGAAGAGCGAGATGTCGACGACGAGGTCGTGGAAGTCGGCGGGCTGGAGCCGGCCGACCAGGTCGCGCTGGCCCGGGGACTCGATCTGGAAGCAGCCGAGGGTCTCGGTGGAGCGGATGAGGCGGTACGTCTCGGGGTCGCCGGGCGGGATCGCGTCGATGTCCGGGCGGGTGCCGGTGGCGCGCTCGACCTCGGCGACGGCGTGGGCCATCGCGGACTGCATCCGCACCCCGAGGACGTCGAGCTTGAGCAGCCCGAGCTCCTCCACGTCCTCCTTGTCGAACTGGGACATGGGGAAGGGCGCCCCTCCGCGCTCCCCGTCCCCCAGGGGGATCTCGCCGCTGGTGGGGACCACGGGGGTACGGGTGAGCAGCGAGGCGTCGGAGAGCAGCACCCCGCAGGGGTGCATGGCGACCCCGCGGGGCAGCGCGTCGAGCGCCTCGACCAGCTCCCAGAGCTTCCCGTACTTCCGCTTCTCGCCCGCGAGGGCGCGCAGTTCGGGCAGTTCGTCGAGGGCGGCGAGGGCGTCCCGGGCACGGATGTGCGGGAAGGCCTTGGCGATGCGGTCGATCTCGGCGGGGTCGAGGGAGAGGGCGGCACCCACGTCCCGTACCGCGTGGCGGACCCGGTAGGTCTCGGGCATGGCGACGGCGGCGACCCGTTCGGCGCCGAAGCGGTCGATGATCGCCCGGTAGACCTCCAGCCGGCGGGCGGACTCCACGTCGATGTCGATGTCGGGCAGGGCGGTGCGGCGCTTGGAGAGGAAGCGTTCCATCAGCAGGCCGTGCTCGACCGGGTCGGCGTGCGCGATGCCGATGAGGTGGTTGACGAGGGAGCCCGCGCCGGACCCCCGGGCGGCGACCCGGATCCCCATCCCCCGTACGTCGTCGACGACCTGGGCGACCGTCAGGAAGTAGGTGGCGAAGCCGTGGTGGGCGATGATGTCCAGCTCGTGGTGCATCCGGTCCCAGTAGACCCGGCGGTCGGGGCGGCGGTCGTACCCCTTCAGGAGCATCCCGGCGGCGGCCCGGGAGGCGAGCACGCGCTGGGCGGTGCGGCGGGCGGCGCCGACGAGGTGCCCCTCGGGGAAGTGGGCGACCCCGAAGCCGAGGTCGTCCTCGGGGTCGACCAGGCAGGCCGCGGCGACCTCCTCGGTCCGGTCGAGCAGCCGGTGGGCGGCGTCCCCGCGGAAGCCGGCGGCCTCGACGATCCGCTCGGCGACGGCCAGCATGCCGTCGGGGCCCTCGGCGCCCTTGAGCCAGGCCTCGCCGCTGTCGAGCCCTTTGCGGGGGTCGACGGGGACGAGGCGGCGGGCGGAGTCGAGGACGTCGGCGACCGGCCCCTGGCCGGGGTCGGCGTAGCGGACGGCGTTGCTGAGGACGGGGCGGACGCCGTGCTCGGCGGCGAAGCCGACGGTGCGGGCGGCGAGCCGCAGGGAGCCGGGCCCGGTGCCGGTCAGGCCGTGGTGGACGGCCTCCAGGCACAGCGCGTCGCCGTACCGCTCGCGCCAGGGGGCGACCAGCCGGGCGGCCCGGTCGGGGCGGCCGGCGGCGAGGGCGCGGCCGACGTCGGAGTGGGGGCCGAGCAGGACGGTGACGCCCTCCTCGCGCAGCTCGGACCAGGGCAGCCGGGGGCTTCCGGACCCGGCGGCGTGGGCGGCGGTGACCATGGCGCAGAGGGAGGCCCAGCCGCTCCGGGAGCGGGCGAGGAGGACGGCGCGGGGCGCGGACTCGTCGACGAAGGCACCGCCCTTGACGGGGACGCGCCGGGCGGAGCCGCGGTCGGCGCCGACGGCTCCGGGGGTGCCGGGGGCCTCGGGGGTGCCGTGGGCGAGGTCCACGCCGAAGAGGGGGCGGACCCCCGCCTCCGCGCAGGCCTTGGCGAAGCGGACGGCGCCGGCGAGGGTGTCGCGGTCGGTCAGGGCGAGCGCGTCCATGCCGCGCTCGGTGGCGCGCTCGGCGAGACGGCCGGGGTGCGAGGCGCCGTAGCGCAGGGAGTGGCCCGAGGCGGTGTGCAGGTGCGTGAAACCCGGCATGGCTGGCGCACCTCCCGCACTCCCGCATCGAATTCGTACATACGTTCCCACCCCCCGCTCCCACCCTAACCCATTTTCGAACGTCCGTACGATAACCGGGGCGGCGCGGCCCCGGTCAACCATTCGGCCCCCACCCACCTGCGGAAACACCTCCCTCCCCGGAGCGTGGGGGCATGAGTCTCGTCGACGAACTGAAAAGCGCCGTCACGCCCCGAGCCGCCCTGCTCGTCGTCGGCGTCTTCGCCCTCCAGCTCCTGTTCATCGCCTCGTACGTCGGGGCCCTGCACCACCCGAAGCCGACGGACGTGCCCTTCGGCGTGGCGGCCCCGCAGCAGCTCTCGGCCCGGCTCGTCGGGGAACTGGAGAAGCTCCCCGGGGCGCCGCTCGACCCGCGGGCCGTCACCGACGAGGCCGAGGCGCGGAAGCAGATCATGAACCGGGACATCGACGGGGCCCTCGTCGTCGCCCCCGCCGGCCGCACCGACACCCTGCTCGTCGCCTCCGGCGGCGGCACCGTGCTCTCCTCCGCCCTGGAGACGATCCTCACCCGGGTGGAGGGCACCCAGGGGCGCACCGTGCGGACGGTCGACGTGGCCCCCGCCTCCCCGGAGGACTTCGACGGGCTCTCGGCCTTCTACCTCGTCGTCGGCTGGTGCGTCGGCGGCTACATCTGCGCCGCGATCCTCGCGATCAGCGCGGGCTCCCGGCCCGCCAACCGGGAACGGGCGGTCATCCGGCTCGGCGTCCTCGCGCTCTACGCGGTGCTCGGCGGCCTGGGCGGCGCGGTCATCGTCGGCCCGGTCCTCGGCGCCCTGCCCGGCAGCGTCGCCGCCCTGTGGGGCCTGGGCACCCTGGTGGTCTTCGCCGTCGGCGCCGCCACCCTCGCCCTCCAGTCCGTCTTCGGGATCGTCGGCATCGGCCTGGCGATCCTGCTGATCGTCGTCGCGGGCAACCCGAGCGCGGGCGGCGCCTTCCCGCTGCCGATGCTGCCGCCGTTCTGGAAGGCGATCGGCCCCGCCCTGCCGCCGGGCGCGGGCACCTGGGCGGCGCGCTCGATCGCGTACTTCAAGGGCAACGACATGACCGCGTCGCTGCTGGTCCTCTCGGCCTGGGCCGTCGTCGGCGCGGCCGTGACGCTGGTGATGTCCTCCCTGCGGCGCAAGCCGGAGGCGGAGCCGATCGCCGGGGAGCTGGGCGAGGTCAGGGCGGCCTGAGGGCCCGGGCCCCGCGGCCCCGGGGATTCCGGAGACGACCGTCCCTCCGGCCGTCGGAACGGCCGGAGGGACGGGAGGGACCGCGGTGCGCGGGGGGGAGGGTCAGTACACGCTGACGCCGTACGCGCTCAGGGCCTCCGTCACGGGCTGGAAGAACGTCGTGCCGCCCGTGGAGCAGTTGCCGCTGCCGCCGGAGGTGAGGCCGATGGCGCGGCTGCCGGAGTAGAGCGGGCCGCCGGAGTCGCCGGGCTCGGCGCACACGTTCGTGCGGATCATGCCGTAGACGATGTCGCCGCCGCCGTAGTTCACGGTGGCGTTGAGGCCGGTCACCGAACCGCTGTGGGTGCCGGTGGTGGAGCCGCGACGGGTGACGGACATACCGACGGTGGCGTTGGCGGCGCTGGTGATGTCGACGCTGCCGACGCTGCCGGACTTGGTGACGGTGCTGTTGGTGTAGCGGACGATGCCGTAGTCGTTGTTCGGGAAGCTCGACCCGGCGGTGGTGCCGAGGACGGTCGTGCGGGAGGAGTTGGAGTACCAGGTGCCCGCGCCGTCGGTGCAGTGACCGGCGGTCAGGAAGTAGTACGCGCCCGCGCTGTCGCGGACGTTGAAGCCGAGCGAACAGCGCCAGCCGCCGTCGGCGTAGATGGCGTCGCCGCCGGAGATCAGCTTGGTGAACTTGCCGGGGGTCCGCTCGACGCGGAGCGCCCCGGCGTTGGCGCCCGCCCGCTGCTTGATCCGGGCGATCTCGGCCTGGGAGACGGTGGAGTCGGCGGTGACGACGACCTTGCCGGTGGCGGAGTCGACGTGCCAGGCGGTGCCGGCGACGTCGGCGGCGAGGACGGCGTCACTCGCCGCGGCGAGCTGGGTGGCGCCGAAGGTCTGCTCCGTACCGGCGTTCGCGGTGGGGACCGCGAGGCTCGCCGCCGCGGCGAGCCCGGCGGCGACGGCGAGCATCCGGACCTTGCGGGTGGAGGTGGTGCGCTGGGTCCTCACGTCTGGTTCCTCCTGGGTGGGGGGGATGGATCAGTGGCGGGGATCGTTCAGCGTGGGTCCTCGGTCGCGGACCGGGATCGGCCGCGGACCGGGCTCGGGATCGGGATCGGTCGCCGACCGGGATCGGCCGGGGACCGGGGCCGGTCACGGCCGGGGGCGGTCATGGACCGGATCGGCCGGAGGGTGGGATTCCCCGGCCGCGACGGGGTCGGCGCGTCAGTAGAGGCTGACCCGGTACTTGGCGAGGGCCTCCGGCACCGGCTGGTAGAAGGTGGTGCCGCCGGTCGAGCAGTTGCCGCTGCCGCCGGAGGTGATGCCGAGCGCCTTCGTGCCGTCGTAGAGCGCGCCGCCCGAATCGCCGGGCTCGGCGCAGACGTTGGTCTGGATCATGCCGCGGACGGTGCCGCCCCCCGAGTAGTGGACGGTCGCGTCGAGACCGGTCACCGTGCCGCTGCGGGTGCCGGTGGTGGAGCCGGAGCGCTTGACCGGCTCGCCCACGTAGGCGTCGGCGGCGGTGAAGCCGCCGGTGTGGCTGAGCGAGGCGTTGTCGTACCGGACCAGGGCGTAGTCGTTGCCCGGGAAGCTGGACCCGGTGGTGGCGCCGATCAGGGTCGACTGCGCCGAGTTGGCGTACCAGGTCTTCACCACGTTGCCGCAGTGGCCGGCGGTGAGGAAGTAGTACGTGCTGCCGCTGCGGACGTTGAAGCCGAGCGAACAGCGGTAGCCGCTGCCGTAGATTGCGTCGCCCGCACCGAGGAGGGGCTTGAAGACGCCGGGGGTGCGCTGGACGCGGAGGGCTCCGGCGTCGGCGCCCGCGGCTCTGCGGAGGGTGGCGAGGCCCTCGTCGGTGACGGTGGAGTCGGCGGTGACGACGACCCGGCCCGCCGCTCTGTCCACGTACCAGGCGGTGCCGCCGATGCCGGCGGCGTCGACGGCGGCCTCGGCACGGGCGAGCTGGGCCGCTCCGGCCGGGCCGGGGACGGGGGCGGCCTGGGCGCCGGGGAGTCCGAGGGCCGTGACGGCCGCGAGTCCCGCGGCGAGGGCGAGCAGTCGGGTGCGGGTGTTCCTCACTGTGCTCCTCACAGTTCTCCTTCTGGGAAAAGCGGAGGGACCCGTGGGTGGCGGGTCCGTGAGGCGCCATCAGGTGACGTGTCCCTGACATGCACCGCCAGTGATACTGACGCGCCCCGGACGGCCGCACAAGACCGCCGTCCGCACGGGCGCCTCCGATCTCGGCGGTCGGGGGCACCCTGTCACCCCCGCGGAGACACGGAAAGACCGGATCCGGTCGCGTCCGGCCAGGTTCCGCGGGGTCCGGGCGGACGTCAGCCGTCGCTCCCCCGCCGCGACGGCGGTGTGCAGCGCGTTCACCGGCGGCGGGAACGGGCCGAGGGAGGGGTCCGGGCAGGCGCACGGCGACAGCGGCGCGCGGCGGAGTCCCCCGTCACGGAGCCGCCCGCCGCCGGGGCCCCGGCGGCGGCAAGCGGAACCGTCGGCCGTCCCGCACGGCCCGCGCGTCCGGACGGGGTCAGCAGTCGCAGCCGCAGTCGCAGCCTCCGCAGCAGCCGTCCCCGCCCTCGCCGCCGCAGGAGCAGCAGTTGCCGCAGCAGTCACAGCAGTCGCAGCAGCTGCCGGGGTCGCACTGGCTGCAGAGGCCGTCCTTCCGCTCCCGGCTCCACGGGTCCTCGTAACTTCCGCAGCACATCTGGCAGGTGCAGGCGAGACCGAGCCAGAGGGCGCACCCGGCGATCAGTCCGCGTCGACCGGGCGGAACGGGCCCGCCGGGCCCGCCCGATCCGCCGGAGCCACCGGGGCCCGGGGACCAGGGCCCGCCCGGCCCGCCCGCACCCGGGTCGGCATACGGGTTCCCGGGCACCGGCCCCGGCCCGTTCGGCGCGTAGGGGTTGCCCGGGACGGGTCCGTGCCCGACGACCGGAGCCCCGTGGCTCCCGTGAGCACCATGAGCCCCGCCGGCCCCGTGGGTCCCTGTGGCCCGGTGGGCCCCGCCGGCCCCGCCGTCCGGCGTCACGTGCGAGCAGCTCGTCGTGCCGAAGGCGCGGTCGACGGACGTGCGGAGTTCGTGCGCGAGCAGGACGTGGAGCAGCTTGCCGTTGCCGAACTCGGCGTCCTTCAGGGCGAGCCGGATGCCGTGCAGGGCGTCGTCGGCGAGGCGGCGGGCCTCCTCGCGGGAGGTACCGGTGGCGGTGAGCGGGTTCCAGGCGCCGCTCGCCGCGTCGGCCGCCTGGTCCTCGACGGCGTCGAGGAGGTGGGCGAGGCGGCCGAAGAGCCGGCCGGCCTCGGCGAGCGGCTCGGCGTTCCCCGGCCGGCCGGCGAGGACGGCGGTGTGCGCGAAGGCGGCGGCGGTGGCGGTCTCGGTCGGCTCGGTGACGACGAGGAGCGGGGTGCCCGGCCCGGCGAGGGCCTCGATCCCGGTCTGGCGGTCCACGGCGTCGACGAGGACGGCGGTGTCGAAGCCGAGGCTCCGGCCGGTCCTGGCCCCCGCCCGGTCCCAGGAGCGGGCGACCCTGCGGGCGGCCGCGGCGACGGGGCGGCGGGCCAGCAGGCCGTCGCGGTCGGCGACGTGGTCCCGTACCTTCGCCGAGGCGAGGACGAGCGAGACGGCGGCGGCGAGGCGCGCGCCCTCGCCGCGGGCGACGGGGGCGGTCCGCATCGAGCGCAGCGGGCAGGGGCCCGCCGTCCGCCGGCCGGCCGCCGTCACCCCCGTCTGAGCCTCCGTCAGGACCGAGACGATGAGGCCGTCGTAGTTGGTGACGATCCGCGCGAACTGCCCGTGGTCGGCGCGCAGCGCGAGGCAGAGGCCGCAGAGGTGCGCCATCCACTCGGTCCTGAGGCCGTCGGTCAGCCGGTGGGTGCAGGGTCTGACGATGCCGAACAAAGGACTCCCCCGTGAGTCGTCGTGAGTGGCGCGAACATGCCGTCCGATGGCCTCGCGGCATCGTAGCGAGCCGTCCCGTTCACCCGGACGCGCCCATCGTCACCCTTCTGGGCCGACTTTCATATTTTCATCTGCATGGCCCTCCCTCAGGCCCCGCATACCGTACGTTTCCTGACGAATCGCCAGAAAAACGGCCTCACGTTCTGCACCAGTACCGTCACGAATCCTCTGCGCGCCGACTATCCACTTGGCGCGCGATCCGCATCATGGTCGACGATAGGGACATGCGGAACCACAAGTGACCGCGCTGGAAGGAGGCGTCCATGGGATCGGTGCGCAAGGCGAGTGCCTGGCTGGGACTCGTCGAGGACAACGACGAGCGTTACTACGACGACGAGTACGCCGACGGTGCCGAGGGCGGCGACGCCTGGGTGACGGACCCCCGGGTCCGGGTGGCCACGGACACCGCCGAGGAGCGAGGCCGTCGGATCGCCACCGTCTCGCCGGACGGATTCCGGGACGCCCGGGGAATCGGAGAGCTGTTCCGGGAGGGCGTCCCGGTGATCGTCAACCTGACCGCGATGGAGCCGAACGACGCGAAGCGCGTGGTCGACTTCGCCGCCGGTCTCGCCTTCGGCCTGCGCGGCTCGATCGAGCGCGTGGCGACGCGGGTCTTCCTGCTGACCCCCGCCGACACCCAGATCGTCAGCGGCGAGTCGGGCCGCCGCCGACAGGACGGTTTCTTCAACCAGAGCTGAGCGGGTCCGCCGGCCCGGCCGGGCCACCCCGCGTCGTCGGGGTCAGTGCCCCGGACGCCCCGAGCCGGCGGGCTCGATCGCTTCCCTGGTGGCGGGCACCCGCGGCCCGGACGCCTCGACGCACCGCCCCTCGGAGCCGAAGCCCCCGGAGCCCGGCTCCTCACCGCCGGCCCCCGACGACCCACCGGACGCCGCCGACCCCCCGGAAGCCGCCGACGCGGCCTCCCCCGGTCCCCCGTCCTTCCCCGGTCCCGCGTGCGGCGGCGGCGCCGTCCGCTCGCGCTCCGCGCGGTCCACGAGCGCCTCCTGGTCCACCAGGCACTCCATGACCCGGGGCAGCCGCCTGGCCATCACCGCACCGAGCAGCAGCAGCCCGGCGCTCACGCAGAGTGTCAGGTGCAGCCCGTCCACGAAGGCGTGCCGGGCGGCCCGGTGCAGGGCCTCCCCCGCCGCGCCGCCGAGCCGCTCGGCGACCAGATAGGCCTCCCCGAGCGAGTTGGACGCGGCCCGGCCCGCCTCCGCGGGGACGCCGGGGACCGCGGTGAGCCCGGGTGCGTACGCCGCGTTCATCACGCTGCCGAGCAGGGCGATGCCCATGCCCGCGCCGAGCTGGTAGGAGGTCTCGCCGATCGCGGCGGCACCGCCCGCGCTGCTCGGCGGGGCCTCGCTGAGCATCGACTCGTACGCCGAGAAGAGCGTCGTCTGCAGGCCGAAGCCGAGCAGCACGAAGCCGGCCGTGAGCAGCACCGGCCGGTCGTGCTGCCCCATGAACGTCAGCAGCAGCACGGCTCCGGCGGTGAGCACGAAGCCCCAGCCGACCATCCGGCGCGGTCCGATCCGGCGCAGGGTGTACGAGCCGGTGGCGCCGGCGGCCATGGCGGCGAAGGTCAGCGGGAGGAGCCGGAGGCCGGTCTCCAGGGGGCTGAGCCCCAGGACGAGCTGGAGGTACTGGACGGCGATGAGCTCCAGGCCGACCAGGGCCAGCATGGCGAGGACGATGCAGCCGACGGAGGTGGTGAAGGCGGCCCGCGAGAAGAGCCGCATGTCGATCAGGGGGTGCGGGCGCCGCCGCTGGCGCCGTACGAAGAGGACGAGGAGGGCGGCGCCGAGCAGCAGCGGCCCCAGGGTGGCGGGGGTGAGGACCGGGTCCCCCGCGCCCACGCGTTTGACGCCGAGGACGCAGCCGAGCACGCCCGCGGCGGCCATCAGGGCGCCGAGCACGTCCCAGGGCCCGTCGCCGCTGCCCCGGGACTCGGGGAGGAGGCGGCGGCCGAGCGGCAGGATCAGCGCCATGAGCGGGATGTTGATGAGGAAGACGGAGCCCCACCAGTAGTGCTCGACCAGGAAGCCGCCGAGCACCGGTCCGGCGGCGGCGCCGATGGCCGCGACGGCGGTCCAGATGCCGATGGCGGTGGCGCGTTCCCGACGGTCGGGGAAGACGGTCCGGATGAGGGAGAGCGTCGCCGGCATGATCATGGCGCCGCCGACGCCGAGGAGGGCGCGGGCGCCGATGAGGACACCGGGCGTGGTGGCGAGGGCGGCGACCGCGGAGGCGACGCCGAACAGGGCGTAGCCGAGGAGCAGCACCCTGCGGCGGCCGGCCCGGTCGCCGAGCGTGCCGAAGAGGATCAGCAGCGAGGCACAGATCAGGGGGTAGGCGTCGACGATCCAGAGCAGCTGGGTGGAGCCGGGGCGCAGGTCCTCGGTGAGCGAGGGGACGGCGACGTGGAGGATGGTCGCGTCGAGCGCGACCAGGAGGAGGCTGACGCAGAGGACGACGAGGACGACCCAGCGGTTGGCACCGCCGTCGGCGGCACGCGGTCGTGCTGGGGCCGTGATCGTCCGCGACATGTACGTACCTCCCAGTGAAACTCTCGCGCTCGGCGGCCCCGACCAGGGCGTTCGCCCCCGGGCGGCCCGGCATCGACGGGCGAGTGAGCCGTCAGCGTACGCGAGTTCAAGCCCCGAGCGCGTGGCGCAGCTCTCACCCCGGCGGGGCTCCGGGTGTGGCGTACGCCACTCGCGGTTGTCCGCGCGTCGCATGGAATTCCGCACGGACAACCGTGCGAGACATTTCCCGAGGATACAAACAGGCTTACGGATTCGGCCCGTCGGCAATAGGGCGGGAGGTCATCGGATTTCCTGACGGGCGGCCGGAATAAGTCGCTCCGTGAGACCTACTCCACATCACATCGTCATCACGAAGGCACCGGATCGACCGGGCCCGCTACTCACTCCCTGTAACGTCCATTGGGTGCGTACCGACATCTTTGCCCGGCTGGACCGGGAGCCGGAACCGCCGAAGATAGAGGTCCCGCGGATGACCCCGACGCGTCTCGCCCTCTTCGGCGGGACGTCGGCGTTCTATCTCGTCATCGTCGTGGCCGTTCTGCTCTCCACCTGGCTGGTCACCCTCGACTGGAAGATCATGCTCTTCCGGCCGTACCAGCAGTGGCCCGAGCTGCACGCCTTCCTCGACTACTACGTCGTCCTCGGTCAGCGCGGCCCGACGGCCGTGATGGTGGCCGCCTGGCTGGGCTGGCGCTCCTGGCGCCAGCACACGCTGCGGCCGCTGCTCTGCCTCGGCGCCGCGCTGCTCCTGCTGAACGTCACGGTCGGCGCGGTCAAGCTCGGACTCGGCCGTCTCGGCCCCCACTACGCGACGCAGGTCGGCTCCGCCGAGCTCTTCGCCGGCGGCGATATATTCCCCTCCGGTCACACCGCGAACGCCGTCGTGACCTGGGGCATCCTGGCCTACCTCGCGACCACCCCGCGGGCCCGGCGCTATCTGTCGGCGCTCTCCGCGGTGGTGGCGCTGGGCGTCGGCCTCACCACCGTCTACCTGGGCACGCACTGGCTGAGCGACGTCCTGCTCGGCTGGGCCGCCGGGCTCCTCATCCTGCTGGCGCTGCCCTGGTGCGAGCCGGTGATCGCCGTGGCGGAGGTCTGGGTGCTCGGACTGCGCGACGCGCTCGTGGAGCGGCTGCGGGCCCGCCGCCGGCTGGTTCCCTCGCTGCCCGTGGCCTCCGGGGGCCCGCGTCCGGGGTACTTCCCGCAGCGCCCGACCGGGGTCGAGGAGCCGGTCAGGGAGACCGTGGGCATGGCGGCCCGGCGGACCCCTTCGACGCCCGGTGCGGGCGGCTGACCCGTCCCCCCGTTCCGTACGTACGAGAAGGGCCCCGGCCGCACCGGCCGGGGCCCTTCCGCGTGCGTGTCCCTCAGCCGAGCCAGCAGCGGGTGACCGTGCCGTCCTCGACCTCGAAGTTGATGCGTCCCGACAGGTATTCCATGGTGATGATCGAGCCCGGCGGCAGGGCCCTGACGACGCTCCAGCCCCTTCTCCTGGCGAGCTGCTCGGCGCCGTCCGCGTCGAGGCCCACATAGGACTCGGGGGCGTCGCGGGGCGGTTCGGGAGTGCGCGATGTGGGTGCCATGGGCCCCACGTTAGCCTCCCCGGCCTCTTGGCGGTCACGCTTGTGTCACAAGTTCTCGACATATGTTTGACACGCCGGCAGTCACCCGAAGGGACAACTTCCGGCCGTTTCTCCGGCAATTCCCGAGCGTGTCCGGCAGTTCGCACGAGGGCGTTCTCCGCGGCCCGGAGTCCATGCACGACGCGGTAAGTCGTCGGCGAATTCCGTCCCCGTGACGGTGCGTCGAATTGCGCTCCGGGGATGCGCTATGGGGCCGCGTCCGTCGTCCCCACGCTTCCTTTACAGAACGCTTACCGGACGCGCGCTCCCGGAGTGCGCCGTCGCGGAACGTACGCGGCTCACGGGCCCGTCGCGGGCGGCCGGGCGGCGTCCGTCCGGTCGAGGGAGCGGGACAGCAGGTCCCTGAGCGCCCGCACGCGCGCGGTCAGCTCCTCCGGCTCGACCACCTCGAAGTCGAAGCCGAGGAGCGCCACGTGGATCACCATGACGTCCAGGCCGTGCGCCCCGGTCCGCAGCAGGCAGGCGTCGGGGCCGTCCGCCGTCAGGACGCCGTCCAGGGGCCCGACGGCCTCGGCCGCCTCGGCGAGCGGCACGAGCAGCCGGATCGTCGCCTCCGCCGCGTACGCCGAGCGGGAGACGCCCTCGGAGACGTAGGCGGCCAGGTCCTCGGCGGGCGGCTCGCGCGGCGGGAAACGGGGGCCGTGCGGCGGCTTCGGCTCGATCCGGTCGGCCCGGAAGGTGCGCCAGTCGCCCCGGTCCACGTCCCAGGCGACCAGGTACCAGCGGCGCTCGGTGCACACCAGCCGGTGCGGTTCGACGGTCCGGCGGGTGGCGGTGCCCCCGTGGTCCCGGTAGGCGAAGTGGAACCGCTCGCCGTCCCGGCAGGCGTGGGCGAGCTCGGTGAGGACGGCCGGGTCGACCCGGTCCCTGGGCGTGCGGAGGAGCGGCACGGTGACGGCGTTGAGGGCGCCGACCCTGCGTCGCAGCCGCCCCGGCAGGACCTGCTCCAGCTTCGCCAGGGCCCGTACGGAGGTCTCGCCGATGCCCTCGACCCCGTACCCGGCGGCGGCGCGCAGCCCCACGGCGACCGCCACGGCCTCCTCGTCGTCGAGCAGCAGCGGCGGCAGCTCCGCCCCGGCGCCGAGCCGGTAGCCGCCGCCGGTGCCGGGGGCGGCGTGCACGGGGTAGCCCAGCTCGCGCAGCCGGTCGACGTCCCGCCGCACGGTCCGGGTGGTCACGTCGAGCCGCTCGGCGAGGTCGGCGCCGGACCACTCGCGGCGCGCCTGGAGCAGCGACAGCAGACGCAGCAGCCGTCCGGAGGTCTCCCACATGCCCGCCAGTCTCCCAGCCCGCCCGGGCGGCGCCGCTCCCGGTCCCCGCCCCGGCCCCGGTTCAGGTCCCCGGTTCCGGCCGCCCGGCCCGGGTCCCGCTCCCCGCCCGCGCTCAGCGGAAGCGGCGGACCAGGCGGCCCGCGCGGGCCTTCAGGGAGTAGACGGCGTCGACGGCCCGGCCGGCCGCGCGGTGCCGGGCCGCAGCGGCGGGCCCGTGCGTGCGGCGGCCCGCGCCGCGCTCCAGCAGCTCCGTCCACAGCGTCTCGTGGCGCGCGGCGATCCGGGCGGGGTCGAAGCGCTCGGAGGCGGCGAGCGCCGCCCGCGCCGTCTTGGCGCGCAGTTCGTCGTCCTCGACGAGCTCGCGCAGCGCCCGGGCGAACGCCGCGACGTCGTCGACGGGCACGAGCCGGCCGTCGACGCCGTCCTCGATGATCTCGCGCGGCCCGTTCGGGCAGTCGGTGGAGACCACCGGCAGGCCGCAGCGCATCGCCTCGACGATCGTCATGCCGAAGGACTCGCGCTCGGAGGTCACGGCCGCGATCGAGCCCTTGGCCCACTCGGGCTCCAGGGGGGTGACCGAGCCCATCAGGAAGACCCGCTCGCCCAGCCCCCGCTCCTCGATCCGCCGGGCCAGCGGCTTCCTGAGGTCCTGGACGGCGTCGCCGGAGCCGTAGATCCGCAGCTTCCAGTCGGGGTGGTCGGCGGCGACCTCCGCGAACGCGTCGATCAGCACGTCGTACCGCTTGACCCGGGTCAGCCGGCCGGCCGCGACGACGGTCTTCGCTGCAGGGTCGGCGGGCGGCACGGACGGGGCGGGCACGCTGTTGGGCACGGCCTCGATCCGTACGGCGGCCGGCAGGCCGAGCCGCCGGTAGGAGCGGGCGTCGGCCACGGTGACCGTGGTGACGGCGTCGAGCAGCGCGTACTCGTGGCCGATGTCCCGGCG
This sequence comes from Streptomyces sp. NPDC003327, assembly GCF_053589515.1. NCBI lineage: Bacteria > Bacillati > Actinomycetota > Actinomycetes > Kitasatosporales > Streptomycetaceae > Streptomyces > Streptomyces sp. NPDC003327. The sequence continues at coordinate 37,493 of NZ_JBSFSA010000043.1, forward strand.
CAGCCGGAAGCTGTGGCCGTCGAGGATCAGGTGCTCCTGCCCGACGAGGACCGGGCCGCGCCGGGCCTGCCGGGCGAGGTGGACGTTGAGCCCCGGGCGGGTGCCGACGAGGACGTCGGCCTCGACGCCGCGCAGGTGCTCCCCGATCCGGGCGTCCGTCAGCGCGCTGTACTGCTTCCAGCGGCCGTCGCCGCGCGGGAACACCGCGGCGGGCCGGTGGGCGTCGGGGTGGTCGCCGTCGTATCCGGGGCTGTCCTTGCGCAGGTCGACGAGGTGACGCAGGGTCACCCCCGAGGGCAGGCCGAGGGCCGGCTGGTCGCGGTGGCGGAACACCGAGACGATCTCCACCTCGTGGCGCTCCGCCAGCTCCTCGGCGAGCGTGAAGGTCGTACGGATCGTGCCGCCGTAGTGGTAGCCGTTGTGGAGCAGAAAGGAGATTCGCATCGCGCTGCCGGTTCCCCCCGGTCAGTTGGTCGGTCGGGGCGACTGTACTGCCCGGACGGGCCCGCCGTTCACGGCCGGTAGCCGAGCTGGGGCACGGTCGCGCAGTTGGCGGTCATCTCGCCCTGGCTCACCCAGCCCCGCCCGTCCTGCCAACGGGCCACCGAGAGACAGGTGTCACGGGTCGCGGGCGGCCGGGCCAGCCGCTCGAAGCGCACCGGCAGGAGCAGTCCGCGCGCGGTGTACGGCTCCGGGCGGTCGAGGAACCGCTCGACGCAGGCGCGGGTGAGTCCGGGCCCGGCCAGGCAGGAGCGGGCGGCGTCGGTGAACCACATGGCGGCGGCCCAGCCCTCCAGCTGCCACTGGGAGGTGGCCCGTTCGCCCAGCGCGGCCCGGAACTCGCGGACCGCCGGATGGCCGGAGTCCTGGAAGTTGCGGCTGGCTCCGGTCGCCCAGAGGGCGGCGCGGCAGCCGGGGGCGCGGGCGTGGTCGCGGGCCACGGAGGAGGACCAGTTCTGGACGTGGGTGACCTTGGCGGTGACGCGGACGCCGAGCGCCTCCATCGCCTCGCAGAGCCGGACGTTCCCGTGGGTGTCGAGCGCGTCGAAGAGGAGGTCGACCTCACGGTCCCGCAGGTCGGCGGCGACGGCACGGAAGTTGGGGAGGGCGAAGTCGACCTGCTCCTCGACGACCCGGTAGCCCTCGGTGCGCAGGCCGTCCGCGACGAGCCGGGCGTAGGCGGCGGAGGCGGCCTGGTTGTACGAGACGACGGCGGCGGTCCTGGCACCGTGCTCCCGCGCGAACCAGCGGTAGACCTCGGTCCCGCCGTACAGGACCCCGTCCCAGCCCGGCTCCTCGCCGGTGCGCGGGGCCGCGCTGCCGTAGATGCCGTACAGGTGCGGGTAGGTGTCGTAGGCCGGGGTGAGGGGCTGGCCGCCGATGTCGGGGACGCCGGCCCGGGAGACGAGGGGCGCGCCCGCGTAGTTCAGCGCGGTGGTGGCGACGAGGGCGAACACCTTGCGTTCGTCGACGAGCCGGTGGACGCAGGCCTGGTTGCCGACGCCGCTGCCGCCGTCGTCGCAGGTCTCGACCTCGATCCGGCGGCCGTCGAGGCCGCCGCGGGCGTTGAGGGCCGTGAAGTAGGCGAGGGCGCCGTCGCGCGGCCCGGTGAGGGCGGCGCCGCCGACCGGGCTGGTGGCGCTGGTGATGATGCCGACGCGGAGCGGCTCACCGCCGGAGGGGTGGGCGGTGGGCCGCGTCCCGAAGGCGCTCTCCGGGAGCCGGCTGCCGCAGGCCGCGAGGAGCAGCAGCGCGAGGGCCAGGAGCAGCGCCGCTCCCGCGTCAGCAGCCCTGGACGGTGACACCGCTCAGCTCGACCAGGCCGCAGAGCGTCTTCACGGAGACCTTCCAGGTGTCGTCCTGGAGCACGGAGGTGCCCCGGGAGTCGGGGAGGGCGGGGTTGCCGCCGACGAGCAGGTCGTACGCGACGTCGGCGCCGGTGGCCGAGGTGAACTCGACGTCGGTGACCTTCGCCGAGGTCATGGCCGCGTTCTTGTCCCCGGCGAAGGCGGTGACGACGGGCCGCATCCGCTCGCCGTCCTCCAGGAGCCGCACCTTCTGGTCGACCGGCGTCTTCGGGTCGAAGAAGGCCGTCCAGTTCCTCGTGATCTCGTCCTCGGCGGCGTCCGGGTCGTCGGGCTCTCCGGCGCCCGGGGAGTCGCCGGTCTCCGGGGACTCGCCCGCGTCGGGGGACTCGTCGGCGCCGGGGGCCTCGGTGGTCGGGGCGGGCGGCAGGACCGAGGTCGCCCGGTCGCCGGGGGTCGCCTCGTCGTCCGAGCACCCCGCGGCGACCGGGGTCAGGACGAGGACCGCGGCGGCCGCGAGCGCTGCCGCACGTCGCTTGAGAACCATCGGGCTCACCCCCGGTGTCCGGGCAGGCCGTCGGCGGCCTGACGTTTCCAGGGTGGGACGGTTCGGGGCATAGTGCAAGGAAGGGGACAGTCCCGAGGGAGGTGCCCGTGGCGTCGACGCCGACCGCGCGGCTCCTGCTGTGGGGCGGGCTCGCGACCGCCGCCGGGGGCTCGGTGCTCTGCGCGCTGGGCTGGTACGGGATCTCCGGTGAGCGGTTCGCCGAGCGCCAGCTGCCCTACCTGGCCTCCTGCACGGTGCCGGGGGCGGCGCTCCTGGTGGCGGGCGCGGTGCTCGTGGCCGCCGCCGTCCACCTGCCCGTGCCGCCGCGCCCGCCGCAGCCGTCGGCGCCGGAGGAGGAGGTGCGGCCCTCGGCGGAGGGGCCGTGGCTGCGGACGCCCGGCGGGACACTGGCGCATCGCGCGGACTGCCCGCTGGTGGCGGACCGGGCGGACGCCGTGGCAGCGGGGGACGCGGCCCTGGACCCGTGCCCGGTGTGTGAGCCGTGGCCTCCCTGACGTACGAGCTGACGCTGGCCGGCCTGGCCGTCGGCGGCGCCGCCGCGCTCACCGGCATCGGACTGGTCGTCACCCACCGGGCGACCGGCGTCCTCAACCTGGCGCACGGCGCCGTCGCCATGGTCTGCGCGTACGTGCTGCGCCAGCTGGTGGTGGAGTGGGGGTGGCCGCTGCCGCTCGGCGCCGCGCTCACGCTGCTCGTCGTCGCCCCGGGCCTCGGACTGCTCCTGGACCGGGGCGTGTTCCGGCCGCTCGCGCTGCGCGGCTCCGGTCCGGCCGGGACCCTGGTCGCCTCCATCGGCGTCTTCGTGCTGCTCGTGGGCGCGGCGGCGCTGCTGTGGGGCGTCGGGGCGCGGGACGACGCGCCGGCGCTGCTGGGCGACGACCCGTGGGCGCAGCTGGGGGCGGTGGTGGCGCTGGCCTGCCTGGTGGGGGCGGTGACCCGGTGGACGCGGTTCGGGCGGGAGCTGCGGGCGGTGGTCGACAACCGGCCGCTCGCGGTGCTCACGGGTATCGACGCGGACCGGGTCGCGGCGGCGGGCTGGGCGTTCGGCTCGTTCACGGCCGGCCTCACGGGCGTCCTCCTCGCCCCGTACGTCCGGCTCGACCCGTACGGGATGCCGCTGCTCGTCGTCGAGGTGATCGCGGTCGCGGTGATCGCCCGGATGCGGTCCCTGCCCGTCGCGATCGGCGCGGCGCTCGCGCTGGGGGTGGCGCAGGCGCAGCTGACCCGGCTCCACCCGGAGGGCTGGGCGGGGCCGTTGGTGCAGGCGGTGGGCGCGAACCTGTTCGTGGTGGCGCTGCTGGTCGCGGCGCTCGTGCTGCCCGGCGTCGGCGGCCCCGGCCGGGACGCCCTGCCGCCGCCCGCGGCCCCGGCCCGCGTCCCCGGCGGACTGTGGGCGGTCGTGGGCGTGCTGTTCCTCCTCCCGCTGGGCTTCGCGGGCACGGACCTCCGCACGGCGGTCCAGGTCCCGGCGCTCGCGGTGATCCTGCTCTCCCTGGTCGTGGTGACCGGCCGGGGCGGCCAGATCGCGCTCGGCCAGGCGGCGTACGCGGGGCTCGGCGCCCTCTTCACCGGTCTGCTCGCGGCGGCGGGCCTGCCGGAGCTGGTCGCCCTGGGCGCGGCGGTGGTCCTGGTGGGGCTCGCCGGGCTCCTGACGGGGTGGCCGGCGATCCGCCGCCACGGGCTCGCCCTGGCCCTCGCCACGCTGGCGGTCGGGGTCGCGGTGAGCCGCTTCGTCTTCGCGCAACCGTACGCGACGGCCGGGCTGACCCTCGACCGCCCGGCGGGCCTCGCCGACGACCGCGCCTTCTACGCCGTGGAACTCGCCGTCCTCGCCTGCGCCCTGGCCCTGGTCGCGGCCCTGCGCCGGGGCCCTACGGGCCGGGCGCTCGCCGCGCTGCGCGACCACGAGCCGGGCGCGGCCTGCGCCGGCGTACGGGTCTCCGGCCTGAAGCTCCTCGCCTTCGTCCTGGGCGCGGCCCTGGCGGCCCTCGGCGGCGGCCTCCTGGGCATGGGCGTGCGGGCCTTCGACCCGGACGCGTACGACCCGGTCCGCGGCCTCCTGTGGTTCGCCGCGGTCCTGGTCCTCGGCGCCGACAGCCTCCTCACGCCCCTGGCCGCCGCCGCGCTCCTGGTCACCCTCGACGCGGGCCCCCAGGCCGGCACGGCGGCGGCCCTGATCGGCCTCCTCGCCACCCTCTCGGGCCGCCTCCCCCCGCTCCTGAGCCTCCTCCCGCCCGGCCCCGCCGGCACCCGGGGCGCGGACCCCTCGCCCCCGCCTGCCCCGGCGGGAGGGGACGCCGGAGCGGTCCCCGGCCCCGTCGCGGGCGGCCACGCGGCCCACCCGCCCCGCGCCGACCGGCCCACCGCCGCCCCGACGGGAACCGACTCCGCACCGGGCCCCGCGCCCATCGCGGCCGTGCGCGCCGCCACCACCCACCCGCCGCGCCCTGACCCGCCCGTCGGCGGACCGACCGGACCGGCGGGAGGGGACGCCGGGACGGGCGCCCCGGCGGGAACCGACTCCGCACCCCGCCCCGCGCCTCCGGCGGCCGTGCAAGCCGCCACCACCCACCCGCCGCGCGGGGAGGGCGGGGGCGCGGCCCCGGCCGGAGGCAGGGCGCGCGTCCGCGGACCCGCGCGGCGGCCCGCGGCGCCCGCCCTCGTCGCCCACGACCTCGTCCACACCCACCCCGGAGGGGTCACCGCCCTCGACCACGTCGGTCTCGCGCTCCCCCGACCCGGCGGGATCACCGCCCTCGTCGGCCCCAACGGCGCGGGCAAGAGCACCCTCTTCGACTGTCTGGCCGGCACCCTGCGGCCCGGCTCGGGGCGGGTCACCCTCGACGGGGTCGACATCACGCGCCGCCCGGCGCACGCCCGCACCCGCCTGGGGATCGCCCGGACGTTCCAGCAGCTCGCCGTCTTCCCGTCCCTGACCGTGGAGGAGAACGTCCGCCTCGGCGCCGAGCAGGGCCGGGTCCGCGACCCGGCCGCCGTCGAGCGCTGCCTGCGGCTCCTGGGGCTCGCCGGACCGGTCCGGCACCGCCCGGCGGCCGGGCTGCCGACCGGTGTCCTGCGCCGGGTGGAGCTGGCCCGCGCGCTCGCGGGCGGCCCGCACACGCTGCTGCTCGACGAACCGGCCGCCGGCCTCGACGCCACCGAGGCCGCCGCCCTGGCGCGGGTCCTCGCCGCGCTGGCCGCCGACGGCCTGACGGTCCTCGTGGTGGAGCACGACCCGGACCTGGTCGCCGGGACCGCCCGCACCACGCACGTCATGGAGGGCGGCCGGATCGTGTCATGAGCGTCGAGATGCGGCTGTGCGCGGCCCGGGTCCGGTACGGCCCCCTGGAGGCCCTCCACGGCCTCGACCTGCCCGTCCCGGCCGCGACGGTCACCGTGCTCGTGGGCCGGAACGGCTCCGGCCGCACGACCGTCCTGCGGGCCCTCGCCGGGACGGTGCGACTCTCGGCCGGCCGGGTCCTGTGGCGCGGTGACGACGTGACGGGGCTGCCGCCGTACGAACGGGCGCGGCGCGGCCTGTGCTTCGTGCCGGACCTGGGGGCCGTCTTCGCGCGCCTGACGGTGGCCGAGAACCTGGCGTCGTTCGCGCCCGGCGCGCCGCCCCCGCCCCCGTACCCCGAACTCGTCCCCCTGCTGTCCCGTACGGCGGAGACGCTCTCCGGCGGGGAGCGCCGGATGCTGGCGCTCTCCCGGGCGCTGCTGGCGACGGCCCGGGTGGTGCTGGTCGACGAGCCGTCCCTCGGACTCGCGCCGCCGGTCGCGGCCCGTACGTACCGGATGCTCGCGGCGCTCGCCGGGGAGCGCGGGACGGCCGTCGTGCTGGCGGAGCAGCGCGTGCCGGACGGGTTGCCGCCCGGCACGCTGGTGCACGAACTGCGGCGCGGCTCCCGTGCGTTCAGCGGGGAGCCGGCCGACTTCGGCTGAGGGGCGGGACGGGGGGTGTGCGTCAGAGCGGGGCGAACCGCAGCATCATCCCGACGACGATCCGGTCGGGGTCGGGCCCGATGACCTGCCGGTTCGCCTCGTACAGCGCCTGCCACCCGCCCTCGACGCCGAACCGGCGGGCGATGGAGGCGAGCGTGTCGCCGGGCTGGACGGTGTGGACGCGGCCGCTGAGGCCGTACCGCTTGGAGCAGACGGGCCAGGCGCCCCAGCCCTGGGTCCGCAGCACCTCCTCCGCGACGGTGATCTGCTCCTGGCGGGTCGCCAGGTCGGCGCGCGGCGCGAAGGCGAGGCCGCCGTGCTCGACCCAGGTGGGCTGCCAGAACTGGAGCCCGCCGTAGAAGCCGTTGCCGGTGTTGATGTCCCAGCGCCCGCTGCTCTCGCACTCGGCGACGCAGCCCCACGGCCACTGGTCCTCGGCGCAGGCGTAGCCCGGCACGGCGCCGTCCGCGGGGGCGCCCGCGATCGGGGAGGCGGGCGCGGAGGCGGGGGCGGCGACGGCGGCACGCGCGGTCGCGGGGGTGAGGCTCAGGAGCGCCGCCGCAGACGCCGCCACGAGCGAGCCGGCCGTCCAAAATCGGATCTTCGACATCGGTGCAGGCTAGGCACCCGGCCCGCACCGCCACCCCGTGCCGCGCGGAACACCGTGCACACCCCACCCGGTCGGAGTCACCCCGGCTCATCCCCTCGGCCGTCCCGCCAGGCACCCCGTGCGTCCCACCCGTCCCGGGCGCCCCCGCGCACGCGCCAGTGGCAAGTTGCCGCAATTCCACGCGTGACCCCGGTGGAGCCTTGCCCGTTGAACTCGGCATGAGACGCACGGGAACGGCCCGGCGTCCCCCCGTACCGAGTCCAGGGAGCCCCCCGTGCCGCGCATGCTCGACGTCAGCGAGGACGTACGCGCCGAGATCGGCGACGAAGAAGCCGACCGACTGCTCGCCGGCGACAACGCCCCGGGCAACTACGACTGCACCTCCTGCCGCACGCCGGGCGACTCCGAGCAGGAGCGCACCAGCACGGTGCTCTTCGTCGGCGAGGAGACCGCGGTCCTGGCGTTCGCCCACGCCAGCTGCATTCCGTCCCAGGTCGTCCGGGTCGCCGAGGAGCAGCTCCAGGGCGCCGTCGCCTCCATCGAGGCCTCGGACGCCGCCGACGCGCTGTCCGCGTCCCACCCCGAGCAGGCGGTGCTCGGCGTGACCAGCGGTCTCGTCCTGATCGAGGGCGAGCTGCACCCGGCGCTCGTCGTGGAGCCGACCGCGCCCGTGGCCCGTCCGGGCACGGGCGGGCTCACCGACGAGTTCCTCCCGCTCCTCGCCGAGCAGGGCTTCCAGCCGGTCTCGGACCTCAACCAGAAGCCGGCGATCCTGCCGGGCTGGTCGGTCCTGGTGGCCATGGGCCAGCTGCACTCCGTCCTCCAGCCGGGGCCGAACGGCGCCGGCCAGGCCGCCTGGTGGCAGGCGCACCAGCCGCTCCAGGTGACCGAGGGCTGGCGCGCGGCGGCGAACAAGTCGCACACGGTCCTGGTCTTCGCCGCCCCGGTCGGCTCCATCGGCCAGCAGCCGCGCGAGGACCTGCTGCGCGACGCCCTGGAGAAGGCCGCGGCGAACGGCCGTCTGGTGGCCGCCGCGATGCCGCTGGCCGGCACGTGACGGACGAGGCGCGGCCCGCGATAGGGCCGGGACGCACCCCCGGGCCCTCCGGTCGTCCGGAGGGCCCGGGGGTGCCGGCCGTGCCGCGTCCGCGGCGGGCGCCTCTTTCCGAGAGCCGCCCGCATCCGACCGGCGGCGGGGTCGTTGGCACGTACGTGCACACATACGACCCCTTTCCCCAGCCGTATCCGAGTCAGATCCCGTCGATGCGCCCCGCGCAGGACGGCGGAGCGGGCTTCTCGGCCACGCCGATCTTCGACGCCCTGTACTCGGAGTACCGAAGGTCGTTCCGCACCCTGCCGGGCGACCGCAGCGGCGAGGAGGAACTCGGCTTCCGGGCCTTCGGGACGGCGATGAGTCCCAGCCGGTACGGGCAGGGCCAGGGGTACGGCGGGGCCGCGTCCGGCCAGGCGGCGCACCGGCCCGCCGCGTACCCGGCGGCGTGGGCGGCGCTGCCGCCCGGGCCGCGCAGGGGACTGTAGGACCGGCGGCGGGCGCCGTACGGAATCGGCCGAGGGCCGGGGTGAACGTCACCCCGGCCCTCGGCCGTGTCCGTCGCGGGATGCCCCGCGGGGGGGTTACTTCTTCTTGCCGCGCTTCTCGCGCACCCGGACCGAGATGTGGATCGGGGTGCCCTCGAAGCCGAACTCCTCGCGCAGCCGGCGCTCGACGAAGCGGCGGTAGCCCGCCTCCAGGAAGCCGGAGGCGAAGAGCACGAACCGGGGCGGCTTGGTGCCCGCCTGCGTACCGAAGAGGATGCGGGGCTGCTTGCCGCCGCGGATCGGGTGCGGGTGGGCGGCGACCAGCTCGCCGAGGAAGGCGTTCAGCCGGCCGGTGGGGACGCGGGTCTCCCAGCCGGCGAGCGCCGTCTCGATGGCCGGGACGAGCTTCTCCATGTGGCGGCCGGTCTTGGCGGAGACGTTGACCCGCGGCGCCCAGGCGACCTGCTGCATCTCGGTCTCGATCTCGCGCTCGAGGTAGTAGCGGCGCTCCTCGTCGAGCTCGTCCCACTTGTTGTAGGCGATGACGATCGCGCGGCCGGACTCGACCGCCATCGTGATGATGCGCTGGTCCTGGACCGAGATGTGGTCGGTGGTGTCGATGAGGATGACGGCCACCTCCGCCTTCTCGACGGCGGCGGCGGTGCGCAGGGAGGCGTAGTAGTCCGCGCCCTCCTGGAGGTGCACCTTCTTGCGGATGCCCGCCGTGTCGACGAACTTCCAGGTCACGCCGCCGAGCTCGATCAGCTCGTCGACCGGGTCGCGGGTGGTGCCGGCCAGCTCGTTGACGACGACCCGCTCCTCGCCCGCCACCTTGTTGAGGAGGGAGGACTTGCCGACGTTCGGGCGGCCGATGAGGGCGATGCGGCGCGGGCCGCCGACGGCGTTGCCGAAGCGCTGCTCGGGCGCTTCGGGCAGGGCCTTGAGGACCTCGTCGAGGAGGTCGCCGGTGCCGCGGCCGTGCAGGGAGGAGACCGGGAACGGCTCGCCGAGGCCGAGGGACCACAGCATGGCGGCGTCGGCCTCGCCGGAGGGGCCGTCGACCTTGTTGGCGGCGAGGACGACCGGCTTGCCGGCGCGGCGCAGCAGCTTGACGACGGCCTCGTCGGTGTCGGTGGCGCCGACGGTGGCGTCGACGACGAAGAGACAGGCGTCGGCGGCCTCGATGGCGTACTCGGCCTGGGCGGCGACGGAGGCGTCGATGCCGAGGACGTCCTGCTCCCAGCCGCCGGTGTCGACGACCTTGAAGCGGCGGCCCGCCCACTCGGCCTCGTAGGTGACGCGGTCGCGGGTGACGCCCGGCTTGTCCTCGACGACGGCCTCGCGGCGGCCGATGATGCGGTTCACCAGGGTCGACTTGCCGACGTTCGGGCGGCCGACGACGGCGAGGACGGGGAGCGGACCGTGCCCGGCCTCCTCGATCGCGCCCTCGACGTCCTCGACGTCGAAGCCCTCTTCCGAGGCGAGCTCCATGAACTCCGCGTACTCGGCGTCGCCAAGTGCCCCGTGGTCGTGCTGGTCGTTCATGAAGTCCGTTCCTTGATCATTCGTGGTCGGTGGGTCCCCGGGCGACGGGGCCCACTACTGAGAGTGTCGCTCAGCGCCCGGTGAGGCGCCTGGCGTTTTCCAGGTGGGCGGTCAGCCGGCCCTGGATGCGTACGGTGGCCTCGTCGAGCGCCTTGCGGGTGCGGCGGCCCGAGCCGTCCCCCGCTTCGAAGGCGTCGCCGAAGACGACGTCGACGCGGCCGCGCAGCGGCGGCAGCGCCTTGACCAGCCGTCCGCGGCGCTCGGTGCTTCCCAGCACGGCGACCGGGACGATCGGGGCCCCGCTGCGTACGGCGAAGTAGGCGAGCCCGGCACGGAGGGAGGCGAAGTCGCCCTCGCCGCGGGTGCCCTCCGGGAAGATCCCGAGGACGCCGCCCTGCTCCAGGACGCCGAGCGCGCCGGCTATCGCGGTGCGGTCGGTGCTCTCGCGGTCGACCTTGAGCTGCCCGATGCCCTCCAGGAAGCCGCCGAGCGGGCCGACGAACGCCTCCTTCTTGATGAGGAAATGCACCGGACGCGGGGCGGTGCCCATGAGCATGGGGCCGTCGATGTTGTGCGCGTGGTTGACGGCGAGGATGACGGGGCCGGAGGCCGGCACCCGCCAGGCGCCGAGGACGCGCGGCTTCCAGAGGCCGTACATCAGTCCGATGCCGATGCGGCGGCCGACGGCGGCGCCCTTCCCGGAGGGCACGGTCACTTGGCCTCCGCCCGCTTCTCCGGGCTCGCGGTCGCGCTCCGCCGCTCCTCGACCAGGGTGACGACGCACTCGATGACCTGGTCCAGGGTGAGGTCGGTGGTGTCGACCTCGACGGCGTCGTCCGCCTTGGCGAGCGGCGACGTCTTGCGGCTGGAGTCGGCCGCGTCCCGCTTGACCAGGGCCTCCCGGGTGGCCTGCACGTCGGCGCCCTTCAGCTCGCCGGAGCGGCGCGCGGCGCGGGCCTCGGGCGAGGCGGTGAGGAAGATCTTGAGGTCGGCGTCGGGCAGGACGGTGGTGCCGATGTCCCGGCCCTCGACGACGATGCCGGCCTCGGCGCCGCGGGCGATGCTCCGCTGGAGCTCGGTGATGAGGGTCCGCACCTCGGGGACGGCGCTGACGGCGCTGACCTTCGAGGTGACCTCCTCCGTACGGATCGGGCCGGAGGCGTCGGCGCCGTCGACGGTGATCGTGGGCCGGGCCGGGTCGGTGCCGGAGACGATGACCGGCTTGGAGGCGGCGTTGGCGACGGCCTCGGCGTCGGTGACGTCGACCCCGTTGCTGATCATCCACCAGGTGATCGCCCGGTACTGGGCGCCGGTGTCGAGGTAGCTCAGCCCCAGCTTGGCGGCGACCGCCTTCGAGGTGCTCGACTTGCCCGTGCCGGAGGGCCCGTCGATGGCGACGATCACGGATTCCACGGTGGGGACACCTTCCTGGGTGAACGGCTGGACCCGGCGGGGATGCGGGGGACCCCCACAAGGTTACCGAGTCCCACGCACCCGTTCGGCCCAGCCCGCACGGCGCCCGGCGCCCCGGCCCGCGCCGCGCGGCCGTACCCCCGGCTCGTACGACCGCCTCAGCCCGTGCGACCGTACGCCCCGGCTCGTGCGGCCGCCTCAGCCCGTGCGGAGCGCCCAGCCGCGTTCCTTCAGGGCCGTGCCCAGCGTCGGGGCGGCCGACGGCTCCACCATCAGCTGGACCAGGCCCGCCTGCTGGCCGGTCGCGTGCTCGATGCGGACGTCCTCGATGTTCACGCCCGCCCGGCCCGCGTCGGCGAAGATCCGGGCCAGCTCGCCGGGCTGGTCGCTGATGAGGACGGCGACCGTCTCGTACGCGGTGGGGGCGGCGCCGTGCTTGCCGGGGACGCGGGCGCGGCCGGCGTTGCCGCGGCGCAGGACGTCCTCGACGCCCGAGGCGCCGTCGCGGCGCTTGTCGTCGTCGGCGGACTGGAGGGCGCGCAGGGCGCGGACGGTCTCGTCGAGGTCGGCGGCGACGCCCGCGAGGACGTCGGCGACGGGCCCCGGGTTGGCCGAGAGGATCTCGACCCACATCCGCGGGTCCGAGGCGGCGATCCGGGTGACGTCCCTGATGCCCTGCCCGCAGAGCCGTACGGCCGTCTCGTCGGCCTCCTCCAGGCGCGCGGCGACCATCGAGGAGACCAGCTGCGGGGTGTGGGAGACCAGGGCCACGGCCCGGTCGTGGGCGTCGGCGTCCATGACGACGGGCACGGCCCGGCAGAGGGCGACCAGCTCCAGGGCGAGGTTGAGCACCTCGGTGTCGGTGTCCCGGGTCGGGGTGAGCACCCACGGCCGGCCCTCGAAGAGGTCGGCGGTCCCGGCGAGCGGGCCGGATCGCTCCTTGCCGGACATGGGGTGGGTGCCGATGTACGCGGTGAGGTCGAGGCCCAGCGCCTCCAGCTCCCGCTTCGGCCCGCCTTTGACGCTCGCCACGTCGAGGTAGCCGCGGGCGAGCCCGGCGGCCATCGCCCCGGCGAGGGTGGCGGCGACGTGCGCGGGCGGTACGGCGACGATCGCGAGGTCCACGGGGCCCTCGGGCGCCTCGTCGGTGCCCGCGCCGAGTGCGGCGGCGGTGCGGGCGCGCGCCGGGTCGTGGTCGCGGAGGTGGACGGTGACCCCGCGGCTCGCGAGGGCGAGCGCGGCGGAGGTGCCGATCAGTCCGGTTCCGATGACGAGGGCTGTTCTCACGGGGCGATGTCCTTGCGCAGGGCGGCCGCGGCGCCGGGGTGGACGGGCGCGGTCCGGGACGTGGGGAGGTCGGTCTCGACGTGGGCCGGGTCGTGTCCGGAAAGTAGCGCCGTCTGCCCGAAGGGCAGGGCCTGCGGCGTCCGGTGCGTGCGATCGCAAGGCGGAGGGTCGCCCTCGTACCGGGCGTCGAGTTCCTGTGCGCGGACCAGGGGGACGCCGACGGCGGTGCATCCGCTGCGGTCGGGCACGGCGGTGAGCGGCTCCTGGACGCGCGCGTGCGTCCGCCCGGCCTCGTCCCGGTCCGGCCGGACCGCGCCCCGGACCGCTCGTACGGCCACGTCCTCACTCCTTCACCTGCGTCTGCGCACCACTCAGCCTAGCCAGCCGGGGTGCGGCGCGCCGGGGCGCCCGCCCTCCGAGACGGGCGGCGGGCGGGCCGGGAGGCAGAGAGGTAGAAAGGTCGGCATGCTGATGCACGTCGTGCCCCTGGACTCGTGGTCCGCCGCTCCCGAGGTCCCGTACGCCCCGCCGTCGCTCGCGGCCGAGGGCTTCGTCCACTGCTCGCCGGACGAGCGCGCGGCCCTCGCGATCGCCGACGCCCGCTACCGGGACGTCCGGGGCCCGCTGCTCGTCCTGGTGATCGACGAGACGCGGCTGGGCGCCGAGGTCCGCTGGGAGGGTTCGGAGGGCCGGCTGTTCCCGCACGTCCACGGCCCGATCGAGCGGGCGGCGGTGACGTCCGTCCTGGAGGTCCGCCGCGATCCGGACGGCCGCGCGCGGGAGCTGACGCCCTGGCCGTGAAGCCCGAGCGGCGCGGGCCCGGCCCGCCGGCACGAGTCCTGCCCGCCTGCACGAGTCCTGCCCGAGCGGCGCGGGCCCGGCCCGCCGGCACGAGTCCTGCCCGCCCGTGCGAGTCCTGCCCGGCCGCACGAGCGGGCACTCTCGGCGCGACGCCGGCCGGCGGGCCGGGTCGACGGCGTGTTGCGTCCTGCTCGGCACGGGCCCGCGCCAAGCTGGGCCGTATGACTTCGCACGCGACTCCGCGCCGTACCGTCCTCCTCGCCGCCGCGGCCCTGACGACCGCGGCGACCACCGGCTGCGGCTCGGACGGCGGCGGGGACGGCGGGGACGGTACGAGCACCACGGCGTCGCCCGCGGAGCCCGGCCGGTCCACGACTGCTCCTTCGGCACCGTCGACGCCGAGCGGCCCGGCCGCCGAGGACACCCCGAGCGCGTCGGCGGGCGGGGCGCTGGCCCGGACGTCCGAGATCCCGGTCGGCGGCGGCACGGTCTTCGCGAAGGAGAAGGTGGTCGTGACGCAGCCGGCCGCCGGTGAGTTCAGGGCGTTCTCGGCCGTCTGCACCCACCAGGGCTGCACGGTGAACAAGGTCGCGGACGGCACCATCGACTGCCCGTGCCACGGGTCGAGGTTCCGGATCGCCGACGGCTCGGTGGCGGCCGGACCCGCCACCCGCCCGCTGCCGGCCGAGCGGATCACCGTCTCCGGGGAGTCGATCACCCTCGCGTAGCCTGACCGGCATGGACATGACTCCGGAAGCGCTGGTGCGCGACCACACGATCTACTCCTGCGTGATGGGCTCGCGCGCGTTCGGCCTGGCCACCGAGGACAGCGACACGGACGTCCGAGGCGTCTACCTCGCCCCGACGCCGCTGTTCTGGCGCTTCGACAAGCCGCCCGCGCACGTCGAGGGCCCCCGCGAGGAGCAGTTCAGCTGGGAGCTGGAACGCTTCTGCGAGCTGGCCCTGCGCAACAACCCGAACGTCCTGGAGTGCCTCCACTCCCCCGTCGTCACCCACGCCGACGACCTCGGCCGCGAACTGATCGCGCTGCGCGGCTCGTTCCTGTCCCGCCGCTCCCACCAGACCTTCGTCCGGTACGCCGGGGGCCAGCGCCGCAAGCTCGACGCGGACGTCCGCCAGTACGGCCGGCCCCGCTGGAAGCACGCGATGCACCTGCTCCGGCTGCTGACCAGCTGCCGCGACCTGCTGCGCACGGGCGAACTCCACATCGAGGTCGGCGAGGACCGCGACCGGCTCCTCGCCGTCAAGCGCGGCGAGGTGGCCTGGCCCGAGGTCGAGGCCTGGATGAACCGGCTCCAGGAGGAGGCGGACCGGGCGCACGACGCCAGCCCGCTGCCCGCCGACCCGGACGCGGCCCGGATCGAGGACTTCCTGATCCGGGCCCGCCGCGCCTCGGCCCTGCGGGAGGTCTAGCCCGTCCCTTCCGGATGGAGCCGGGCCCGTACGACGAGGTCGTGGAGCGCGTCGTGGGCGCGCACCGTCTCTCCGAGGGCCGAGGCCTCCTGCGCCGCGTCGAGGACCGCGTGCAGCGCCTCCACCTCGGCCCGTACGTCCTCCCGTACGACCTCGGCGGCACCGTGCTCGGCCTCGGCCTTCGCCGCGACGAGCCCGGGGAGGCGGGCCGGGGCCTCGGGCACCTCGCCGACGAGCGTCGGCAGGTGCGCCTGCACCTCGCCCGCGCGCATCAGGTGGATGCCGGTGAGCAGCGCGCGGTAGGTGTAGAGCAGCGGCTTGAGCTCGCCGCTCTTCTCGAACAGCCGCCACTGGGTGCCGGCGAAGCCCCGGTAGTGGTGGGCGTGGTGGCGCGTCAGCACCTGGGGCACGAGGGCGACGAGCTCGGCGTGGACGTCCGTGGTGTGCACGACCAGCGGGGAGGTGAGCTGCTCCAGGACGTAGCCGTTGCGCCGCAGCATCAGCCGGGCGAACTTCCGCAGGTCGTGGGTGACGAGGTCCATCTCGACGCCGTCCCTGACCCACATCCGGTCCCGGGTCTCCTCGGGCTCGCGCAGCCCGAGGAGCGCCTCCGGCGGCAGCAGGTGCGCCCCGCGCAGGTCCACGTCGGAGTCCCGCGAGGGGAATCCGTACAGGTGCGCACCGGAGACGGTCGCGAAGAGCAGCCGGTCGGGCTGCTCCGCCACGACGGCGGAGAGGTCGGCGTCCACGAGCTGTGTCATGGCTCAAGCGTCCCAGAGCGCTCCGAAGGCCAGCAGCTCGGCCCGGTGTTCGACGGTCTGCGACCAGGCGGCGGGCCAGGCGTCCGCGCCCAGGTGGGCGCCGGCGAAGGCGCCCGCGAGGGCGGCGATCGAGTCGGAGTCGCCGCGGGTGCAGGCGGCCCGGCGCAGGACGGTGAGGGGCTCGTCGGGGAAGAGCAGGAAGCAGAGCAGGGCGGTGGCGAGGGCTTCCTCGGCGATCCAGCCGTCGCCGGTGTACGTGCAGGGGTCGAGCTCCGGGTCGGCGGTGCGCTGGACGGCGTCGAGCCGCTCCAGGACGGCCAGGCACTCGTCCCAGCCGCGCCGGGCGAAGTGCGTCGCGCCGGGGTCCTGGGAGCGGGTCCACAGGTCGCCGAGCCAGCGCTCGTCGTAGCGGGAGCGGTTCTCGTACGCGTACGAGCGGAGCTGTCCGACGAGGCCGGTCGGGTCGACGCCCTGGGCGAGCAGGTACACGGCGCGGGCGGTGAGGTCGGAGGCGGCGAGGGCGGTGGGGTGGCCGTGGGTGAGGGCGGCCTGGAGCTGGGCGGCGCCCGCGCGCTGCTCCTCGGTGAGTCCGGGGACGAGTCCGACGGGGGCGACGCGCATGTTGGCGCCGCAGCCCTTGGAGTGGATCTGGCTGGCGTCCTGCCAGGGCCGGTCGCCGTCGAGGAGCCGGCAGGCGACCAGGCAGGTGCGGCCCGGGGCGCGGTTGTTCTCCGGGGAGTGGTACCAGTCGACGTACTCCTCCCGGACGGGCCGTGCGAGCCGCAGCGGGGTGAGCGGGCCCCGCTCCGAGGCGGTCCGGATGCCCCGGGCGAGGGCGAGGGTCATCTGGGTGTCGTCGGTGACGTACGCCGTGCCTCGGGCGAGCGGCAGTTCCATGGACCGCCACGGTCCGTGCGCGGCGAGGATCGCGGGGACGTCGTGGAACTCGGTCGGGAAGCCCAGGGCGTCGCCGAGCGCCAGTCCGATCAGGGTCCCGGTCGCTGCCTGCTTCGTCGTCATGCGGATCGTCCTTCCGGTCGGAGCAGTGGCGGGTGGAGGGCCGTGGCCTCGCCCGCCCTGTAGAGCGCGGCCGGTTTCCCCCGTCCGCCGGTGCGGCGCGGCGGTCCCGCCACGGCTTCCACGAAGCCTGGCGTGGTGAGGACCTTGCGCCGGAAGTTGGGGCGGTCGAGCGGGACGCCCCAGACCGTCTCGTACACCTGCCGCAGCTCGCCGAGGGTGAACTCGGGCGGGCAGAAGGCGGTGGCGAGGCAGGTGTACTCGAGCTTGGCGCCGACGCGTTCCCGGGCGTCGGCGAGGATGCGGTCATGGTCGAAGGCGAGGCCGGGAACCTCGTCGTACGGCAGCCAGCGGGCCTCGACCGCGTCGCCCCCGCCGTGCGGTTCGGGCAGCCCGGGGACGAGGGCGGTGAAGGCGACGGAGACGACCCGCATCCGGGGGTCGCGGTCCGGCTCGCTGTAGGTGCGGAGCTGTTCGAGGTGGAGGCCCTCGACGGTCGGTCCCGGCAGGCCGGTCTCCTCCGCCAGTTCGCGGCGGGCGGCGGCCTCGGCGGACTCGCGGGGCAGGACGAAGCCGCCGGGGAGCGCCCACTCGCCCGCGTACGGCTCCTGGCCGCGCTGGACGAGCAGGGCGTGCAGCCGTTCCTCGCGGACGGTGAGGACGGCGAGGTCGACGGTGACGGCGAAGGGCTCGAAGGCGCGCTTGTCGTAGCCGTGCGGGGGCGGGCCGGGCGTGGTCATCGGCGTTCCCGGAGGGGCTGGTCTGCGGGCCGGGCGGCTGCTCGGTCGCGGGGCCCGACGGCGGGCCGGGCGGCTGCTCGGTCGCGGGGCCCGACGGCTGCTCGGTCACCGGGCCGGCCGGGGGGCGCGTCGGCGAGGCGCGGCCCTTCGGCCAGCAGGGCGTCGACGGCGGCGACGGCGGTGGCGAGCCGTTCCTCGTGGGGGCCGGTGAGGAGGACCGCGCAGCGGCCGGAGCGGGCGAGCTGGGTGAGGAAGCGGGCGGTCGTCCAGGCCCGCAGCCGCTCGCCCCCGGGCGGGGCGCCGTCCGGAGCCGCGTGTGCGGCGCGGGGCCGGTTCGGGACGCCCCGGTGGTCGGTCAGCAGCCAGAGGTGCTGGCGGCCGCGCGCGGCGACGGCACCCGTGTCGGGGCTGGTCGTCCCGGTGTACCGCTCGTGCCAGATGGTGGCGGCGAAGGCGTCGGTGTCGCAGAAGAGGACGGGCGAGCCGTCCCGGGCCGCCTCCTCCTCCCGCTCGGCCTGGCGCTGCGCGAGGACCGGGAAGTCGGCGGAGCGGAGGGCGACGTCGGCCGGGGCGGCCGCCGGGTCGCCGTCCCGGAGCTCGGCGAGCCGGAGCGCCCGGTACTCCCGCCCGTACTCCGGTACGCATCGGGTGCGCGCCCAGACGCCGCCGCGCCGCCGGTAGTGGTCGGTGAGGGCGAGGGCCATGGTGGTGGTGCCGGTGGACTCGGCGCCGAGGACGACGACCCGGCGGGTGAGCGCCGCCCGCACGGGCGCCGCCAGCTCGTCCCAGCAGCCGGCCGGGTCGGCGCGGACCCGCGCGGCGGAGACCGGGTGGGCCAGGCGCTCGGGGTCGACGACGACGGAGGCGGCGCCGAAGCGGCGGCCGCACTCCTCCCCGTACGGCTCGGAGGTGAAGACGGCGTCGACGCGCTCGGGCACCGCGGCCCGCAGGACGGCCAGGGAGGCGTCCCCCCAGGTGCGGGGGGCGTGGAGGTCGACGGCGGCGTCGAGGGAAGCGCCGAGGACGAGGGCCTCGGGGTGGATCTCGCGCATCCAGTCGACCCGCGCGTCCAGCGGGAGGGGGTCGCCCGGGCAGCCGCAGACGAGGACGGTGAGCCGCTCGCAGCGCTCGGCCGCGGTGCGGACGAGGTGGTGGTGGCCGGCGTGCGGCGGGCAGAACCTGCCGAGGACGAGGCCGTGCCCGTAACCGGGGCGGGGGCCGTGGCCGTCGTGGCCGTCGCGGGTGTTCCTGCGGGCGCTCATCACCACCTCCGTAAGAGTCATCCTGACTATAAATGGCTCGGTGGTGCGGCCACAAGGACGAAAAAGGAGGCCCGGGGGCGCGGGGGGGGGGGGCGGGGCGGCGCGCGGGGGGGCGCGCGGGGGGGCGGGCGGCGGGTTTGATTGGTATTGGACCCGGGGGAAAAAACAAATCATGATG